>DATLFC010000027.1:0-2032 GCA_035525015.1 Thermoanaerobaculia bacterium
CCTCGTGCCGAAAACCTGGTACGGGATGCCCGCATATGCCGGGGACGGCAAGGTCGTCTGCTTCTTCCAAAGCGCACAGAAGTTCAAGACGAGGTACGCAACGTTCGGCTTCAGCGACGAGGCGAACCTCGACGAAGGCGCTATGTGGCCGACCTCCTTCGCGCTGAAGGAGTTGACCGCCGCCGAAGAGACAAGGATCGGCGCACTCGTGAAGAAAGCGGTGAGCTGAGGGCTGATCTCGCGCGACCGCGTCTCGGCAGGACGTTCGAACTCTGGCGCCGGCATCGGGATCGTCCCATACCCGACGGAAGAAGCTCGTTTTCGCAATGGCGCTGGCTCTCACCGGCACCGTGTTTCGGCCCCGGGCGCGCGGGCCCAGCCGGCCATCGTCTTCGTCCACGGCTCCGGGCCCCGGACACGGGACAGCTACATTCGGCTGGTCCGCGGACCGATGCGCTCAGGCGGGGTAGATGCTGATCTACGACAGACGCGGCACCGGTGAATCGGGCGGCGAGCCGTGGCCGCGGACGGCGGGGTCGTTCGAGCGATCTCGCCGAGGACCCAACCTCCCGCACGGCGTTCGCTTCTTCCGGTCGACGGAAATATTGTGGGACGGAGGGTCTGTCTTCGAGAGAGAGGAAGCGATGGAAGGGCGTGTTGAGGGCTGGGCGGAGGAAACGCCGTATCCGGTGACCGTCACCGTCCAGCCCGCGCTGGATGAGAGGAACCGCTTGACTACGGCGTTTCGTTTCTTCCTGGGGATTCCCCACCTCATCCTCGTGGGCGGGCCGGTCGCGGTGATCAGTTCCATTGGTTGGGGCACCGAGGACGGAACGAACGTGGGGTTCGGCTCTGGAGGGGTGTTGAGCGTCGTCGCCGGCGTCAGCGCGGTGATCGCCTGGTTCGCGATCCTGTTCACGGGTCGTCACCCGGACGGCTTGTGGAAGCTGGGCTCGTTTTACCTCCGCTGGCGCGTGCACGCGATCGCCTACATGACGCTGTTGCGGGACGAGTACCCGCCGTTCGGCGAGGGCGCGTATCCGGCGGAGCTCGAACTGTCGATGCCGCCGCAGGGCACGCGCGACCGTTTGACCGTCGCGCTCCGCTTCTTCCTGGCGATCCCGCACCTGTTCCTGGTGTGGCTGCTCAGTATCGCGTGGGCCTTCACGACGGCGCTCGCATGGATCGTGATCCTGATCACCGGCCGCTATCCGGAAACGCTGTACGGCTTCGCCATTGGCGTGCTCGCCTGGAGCGTGCGCGTGGAGGCCTACATGCTCCTTCTGCGCGACGAGTATCCGCCGTTCACGTTGCGCGCATGAGTGGCGCAGAACGGGCTCCGGCGCTCGGCTTAGCATGACAACGGCATCGGCGAGGTGAGCATGCCCGATCGAGCCGTTCGTCGCTCCTTTATCGGCCTGCACTTGACGCTCGGCGTCGTGGCGATAGTCCGGAGCGCACAGGCGTTGCTCCATGCGGCCGGGGCGCTGGTCGAGCACCAGTATCTCGTGGCATTCGGGGTCTTCGAGCTTCTCGCGGCCCTGCTGTTCCTGTGGCCCCGGACGATGCGGGTTGGCGGCGCGGCGCTCGTCGCCGTGTTCGTACACGAAGCGTTGTTCCAGGCGTCGCGCGGAGATTTTCCGGCCGCGCCGCTCGTTTACGCGGCGGCCGCCCTCTTTGTAACGGTGCACGGCGATGCATGGCGAACGCCCGGCGAGGAGGCAGCCGCGATCTAATCGTCGGCCGTTTCCACCTCGGGATCGGGCAGGGAGTCGAACAGTCGACGTGTGCCGGAGCGCCCGGCGTCGATCCAAGGCATGGTGACCGGGTCTCGTTCGAATCCGCAACGCGCGACGATCGACGACGCGCGACGGATCGCGCCGCTGGCGTTACGCGCTCGGCCTGGCGTGGCCGACCGACCTCGTCCGGAGGTCTGACCATGCACGTCCCCGGCCGACTCCGTCAGGAGCACGCCGACTGGAAGTGGGAAGCCACGTGGCGTTCCGCGCCGTGGGCGGTGACCTTCCGTCTG
>DATLFC010000009.1:0-29248 GCA_035525015.1 Thermoanaerobaculia bacterium
CGTCGTGCGTGAGGACCGCGGGTTCGGCCGCCGTGGCGACGACAGCCGGCAGGGCATCGCGGCGCGCCCGCCAGAAATGTCCGGCGACGAACGCGATGGCGAGCATGGCCGCGATCGCCACGAGCGACTGCCATCGGCCGCGCCGGTCGAGCTTCCATCGAAGACGCGTCCAGACCTCTTCCCCGTAACGCTCTCCCCGTTCCGGAATCGGAGCTTCGTTCACGAGCTCGAGGACGCGGCGCAGCAGCGCATACTGACCGGCACACGAGGTGCACGACGCGAGATGCCCGGCCGCGGATGATGCGTCATCGTCGCGATAGTGAAAGGCGACGAGCTGTTCTTCGCTCAGGTGTTGCATGGGGTTGACCTCACCAGCGGCTCCAGGGCATCGCGGAGCTTCCGCACGGCGCGGAAGATCGTATGTTTCGCCGCGTTGGCCTGGATGCCGAGTGTTCTTCCGATCTCTTCGACCGGCATTCCTTCGAAATGACGGAGCACGAACGCGACTCTCTCGCTGCCGCTGAGCGTCTGCATCGCCTCCGCGACGTGCTTCTGCACCTCGGCGCTGAGAAGGAGACGATCGGGCTGCGGTGCCTGTGATTCGGCGGAGCGCGTCATCTCTCCCTCCTCGTTGTCGAGCACGTAGTGCCTGTCGTGACGGCCGCGCGAGCGCAGCAGGTCGAGCGAGCAGTTGACGGCAATCCGATGAAGCCAGGTGCTGAAGTTGGCCCGCTCTTCGAAACGACCCATCTGACGATAGGCTCGTAGAAAAACCTCCTGCACCACGTCGTCGGCATCATGTTCGTTTCCTGTCATCCGGTAAGCGACTCGAAAGACGGCCCGGCTGTTTCCCTCCACGAGCAGGCGGAAGGCCTCGGCATCCCCTCCTCGGGCCCGGCTGACGGTGGCGAGGTCCGTCGTTTCCATCTCGGACAGGTTAGACTCGGAAGGTCGAGGACGGTTAGCTGATGCCTGTCATCCTGAGCGCCGCAGAGCGCGAAGGATCCCCCGATGCAGGGGATCCTTCGTCGTCTTCGCGACTCAGGATGACACCCCCCCCGCAACCTAACCTTCTCCGAGTCGTAACGTATAAGTAACGAGGACCCGGAGGCGGACGATGCGGCGCGCGACACTTTCTCTCGTCTCGGTTGTTGTTGTGGCCCTGGTTGCGATGGCGGCCGGCGCGACGACGTCTCCACCCCGCCGCCCCCTCATCGTCACGTCTCAGGATCACTCGCTGGCCGAAGCCGGCGACTGCCAGACTTTCCACACCCGCACGTTCACCACGCTCCCCTCTACCGCCACGGCGGAAGAAACGCGCGATTTTCAGCTCGTCGGCAACCGCCACCTGAAGGTGACGAGCGGCAATGAAGGCGGCGTCTCCATCCAGGGGTGGAACCGTCCATATGCGCACCTGAACGTCTGCAAGTCGGCGGTCGCGCTCACGGATGCGCAGGCGCGAAAGGCGCTGGCCGGCATCACGGTTCTGGTCGGCGGGAACGAGATCGTCGCGCGCGGGCCGGAGCTGTCCGACACGCAGACATGGTGGGTGCACATGATCCTCTCGGTGCCGCGCACATCGCGGATCGACGTGACCTCAGCGAATGGCGGTATCTCGATCCGGAACATGTCCGGCCGGGTCAGCGCACGCGCCACCAACGGCGGCATCTCGATCGCCGGCTGCGAGGGCGATCATTACCTGGAAACGAAAAACGGCGGCATCTCCATCGACAAGGTGTCGGGCCGCGTCAGCGCCGTGACCGAAGGGGGGCCGATTTCGCTGAAGCTCCGCGATCTGGCGGTTCCGCCCATCGAGGCGATCACCGACGCGGCGGGCGCGATCCACTGCAACCTCCAGGGTTGCCTCGACGGGGTCGGAAACTGGGCCGAGAACCGGAAACGGCTCCGGCTCGGCGGCGACTCCGCCCCCTCCATCCGCCTCACGTCCTTCAGCGCCGACATCATGATCGAACAGGTGCGCTGAGCCGGGAAAACGGCCCAAACACACACAAATCTCAACGCTTACGCTGGTATCGGCCATGCAACTGAAGGGTCCGATATGAGTGCTGCCGCTGTTGTGCTACTCGACCCCGATAGCCGCGACTTCTACGTCCGCTCGATGACCCTCCTCCGGGAGGCGGACGTGCCGTACCTCGTCGGCGGGGCCTACGCCCTGGCCCGCTACACCGGCATCGAGCGACATACGAAAGACTTCGATCTCTTCCTCAGACGGGCCGATTACGATCGCGCCGCCGCCGCACTGGCCGGGGCCGGTTACAGGACCGAGCTCACTTATCCGCACTGGATCGGTAAGGCCTACAAAGGCGACGATTTCATCGATCTCATCTTCAGCGCCGGGAACGGTGTGGCCGAAGTCGACGACCTCTGGTTCGAGAACGCCGTGCCGGAGACGGTTCTGGGGATCGAGGTGGGTCTCATCCCGGCGGAAGAAATGATCTGGTCGAAAGGCCTGATCATGGAGCGTGAGCGGTTCGATGGTGCGGACGTTGCGCACATGATCAAGAACGTCGGGCTCGAGCTCGACTGGCAGCGACTGATCGACCGCTACGGACGGAACTGGCGCGTTCTCTTCGCCCACCTGGTCCTTTACGGATTCATCTATCCGTCGAGGCGATGCAACGTCCCCAAGTGGGTGCTGCACGAGCTCTTCGGCCGCCTGGCCGCCGAGCTGCAGCAGCCCGATACCGACGAGAAGGTCTGCTACGGAACGCTGCTGTCGAGACAGCAATATCTGGCGGACATTGACCAGTGGGGATTCGAGGACGCACGTTTGAAGCCTGCGGGCAACATGACCGCCGAGGAGATCGAAGAGTGGACGAAAGGAATTGAAGTGGACGGGACATGATGACGACTCCGCGCCAGACACTCCGCATTGCCGCCGTCGCGGACATTCACGTGAAGAAGGGAGCGCATGGCTCGATGCAGGCGCTCTTCGCACGCGCGACGGAGGAGGCGGACGTCCTTCTGCTCTGCGGTGATCTGACCGACTACGGGACGCCGGAGGAGGGGCGGATCCTGGCGAAGGACATCACGACGTCGCTTCGCATCCCGGCGCTGGGAGTTCTCGGAAATCACGATGTCGAATCGGGTCACGAAGAGGAGCTCGTCAACATCCTCACCGACGCCGGCGTGACGATGCTCGACGGCGAGGCGCACGAGATTCATGGCGTCGGGTTCGCCGGAACGAAAGGCTTCGCCGGCGGCTTCGGCCGGCGGCAGCTCGGCGCGTGGGGCGAGAAGATCATCAAGGCCTTCGTCCACGAGGCGATCGAGGAATCGCTCAAGCTCGAACGGGCTCTCCTTCGCCTCCGCACACCGCAGAAGATCGCGGTGCTTCATTACTCGCCCATTCAGCAGACCGTGGAAGGCGAGCCGCTGGAGATCGTTCCCTTCCTGGGATCGAGCCGTCTCGAGGAGCCGATCGACCGCTATCGCTGCACGGCCGTCTTCCACGGACACGCCCACCACGGCGTCCCCGAAGGGCGAACGAAGTCGAACATCCCGGTCTACAACGTGGCCGTGCCGGTGCTGATGGCGGCGAACCCCGACGGCCCCGGTTACCGGCTGATCGAAGTACCGGTCGGCGAGCCTGTCCTGGCCTAGGCGTATGCTGGGTGTATGCGCGCCCATACGTCCACCGGGACTTCCATTGCGCGGGCGGAACTGGTCGAGCGTTACCGCCGGGCCCGCGCACGGACGAGGAGCCTCTTCGAGATTCCTGTCGAGGAGGCGTACTACGACCGCCCTATCTCGCTCCGCAATCCGATCGTTTTTTATGAAGGGCATCTCCCGGCGTTCTCGGTCAACACGCTGGTGAAGCTGGCGCGGAAGGAGCCCGGAATCGATTCGCGGCTCGAGTCGCTGTTCGAGCGCGGCATCGACCCGGAAGACGAAACGGCGGTGCGCGACCCCGCGGAGATGTGGCCGTCGCGCGCCGAAGTGCAGGAGTACGGAAGCGCCGCGGACGCGCTGGTCGAGCGCGCCCTGCTCGATCTCGACGACGACCCGCTGCAGATCGAAGCGGCCAACGCGGTCGTCGAGCACGAGCTGATCCACCAGGAAACGCTCCTTTACATGCTCCACAACCTCCCCTGGGACCGCAAACGAGAGGTTCAGGACGCCTTTCGCGCGCCGGTGTCCCCACCGCCGCCCGCAGCAGTCGCCGCAACCGTCCGCATCCCCGCCGGCAGCGCCACGCTCGGCGCCGACCGCTCCTCGTTCGGCTGGGACAACGAGTTCCCGCGGCACGTGGTTGATGTCCCCCCCTTCGAGATCGATCGCCTCAACGTGACGAACGGCGATTACCTGGAGTCCCTCGCCGCGACCGGCGCCGCCCCGCCGCACTTCTGGACGAAGGTGGACGGCACCTGGTTCTGGCGGGGAATGTTCGCGCTGACCCCGCTCCCGCTCGACGCGCCGGTGTACGTCACCCACGACGAAGCGAGCGCCTATGCGCGTTGGAAGGGAAAGCGCCTTCCGACGGAGCCGGAGTACCACCGCGCCGCGTTCGGCACGCCGGAGGGCGACGAGCGTCTCTACCCCTGGGGAGACGACCCCGCGGACCCGACGCGCGGACACTTCGACTTCGCCGCCCCCGATCCCGTCCCGGCCGGATCGTTTCCCGCCGGCGCGAGCGCCTGGGGGGTTCACGACCTCATCGGAAACGGGTGGGAATGGACGGCGACGCTGTTCGACGGCTTTCGCGGCTTCAGGCCGATGGAGGCCTACCGGCTGTACTCGGCTGACTTCTTCGACAGGCAGCACTACGTGATGAAGGGAGCCTCGCCTGTCACCTCACGCGAGCTGATCCGCCGCAGCCTCCGCAACTGGTTTCGCCCGGACTATCCCTACGTCTACGCCACATTCCGTTGCGCCCGCTGACTTTGAGCGGTGCGACTCGTGCATCACCCCTTCCACCATGGAAACCAGGATCTACAAACCCAAATCCTTCAACCTTTCCGGTCTCAAAGGGATCTCCGACCAGACGCTGGAGATGCACTTCAAGCTGTACGAGGGGTATGTCACCAACACGAACACGTTGACGGAACGGATCGCGGCAATTCTTGCCGACGGCAAGGTCGACCAGGAAGAGATGCCGGCCTACTCGGAGCTGACCCGCCGGCTCGGCTTCGAGTACAACGGGATGGTGCTTCACGAGTACTACTTCGGCAACATGAAGCGGAACGGCGGCGATGATCCGGCGAAGGGATCGCAGTTCCGGTCGGCCGTCGAGAAAAGCTTCCCGAGCTACGACATCTGGAAGACCGATTTCGTCGGCGTCGGGAAGATGCGCGGCGTCGGCTGGGCGATCTGCTACCTCGACCCGGCCAACGGCAGCGTCTCCAACCACTGGATCGAGCTGCACGAGACGGGGAACGTCTCCGGCTTCGTTCCGCTCCTGGTGATGGACGTCTGGGAGCACGCGTTCCTTCTCGACTACAAGCCGGCGGACCGGCCGAAGTACATCGAGGCCTTCCTGAACAACGCCGACTGGGATGTGGTGGCGAAGAGGATCCAGGCTGTCCAGGTGACGGCCAGCGTCCGGTAAACGCAACCAATACGGCCCGGACAACGTAACTAACGTTGCATGACTCCCCTCATCGAGGTTTCCGGGCTGCGGAAGACGTATCGCTCTTCCTTCGGGAAACCGCGCATCACGGCTCTCGACGGGATCGATCTGACGGTCCAGGAGGGCGAGCTCTTCGGTCTCCTCGGCCCCAACGGTGCCGGGAAGACCACCACCGTCAAGATCCTCCTCGGTCTGACGCGGCCGACCGCCGGGTCGGCCCGCGTCAGCGGCCTTCCCGTCAGCGATCCGGAATCACGGCGCCGCGTCGGCTACCTTCCGGAGGGCCACAAGATCCCCGGCTACCTCACGGCGCGGCAGGCGCTCTCGATCTTCGGCCGCATGTCGGGGATGGATCGCGCCGCGATCCGGCAACGCATCGCCAGGCTGCTCGAGCAGGTTCGCCTTTCGCCCTGGGCCGACGTCCGGGTGAAGAAGTTCTCCAAGGGGATGACCCAGCGGCTCGGCCTCGCCTGCGCGCTCGTCCATTCGCCCAACGTCCTGCTGCTCGACGAGCCGACCGACGGCGTCGACCCGGTGGGACGGCGGGAGATCCGCGACATTCTGCAGGAGACGGCGCGCCAGGGGACGGCCGTGCTCCTCAACTCGCATCTGCTCTCCGAGATCGAGCTGACCTGTGATCGCGTGGCGGTCCTTCGCAACGGCAGGGTGGCGGTGCAGGGCCGCATCGCGGAGCTGACCAGAAAGGGTGAGCAGTACAGGATGGTCGCGTCGCCCGTTGACGACGCGCTCCTGGCCGCCTTCCGCGAGACGGGGGCCGGCGTGGAACGACTCAACGGGCACGTCGTGCTCTCGGTCGAGAACATCGAGCATCTCAACGCGCTCGTCGACCGGCTCCGCGCAGGCGGGGGAATGCTCACGGAGCTCTCGCCGATGCGGTCGACGCTCGAGGACATCTTCGTCGATCTGGTCAAGACCGCGGATGTGCAGGTCGGCGGGGTCGAGGAGGCGCGCTCATGAAGGTGCTTCTGGCGAACGTGGAAGACGTGATGCGGGAAGCGGCCGCGCGCTGGACGTTAATCGCATATTTTTTCCTTTCATCGATATTCATCATTATTTTTGCGTCAGCAATCAATCTCGATATTGTTGACGGCACTCTTGCCGGTGCGAAGCTGTTCGGCGCCGAAGTCGACATGGAGGACGCCCGCCATCAGATCAGCATCGAGCGCCTGGTCCTCGGCTTCGAGACCGGCTTCTCGGCCATCCTCTACTTCCTCTGCACCTTCCTGGCGATCTTCGCCACGGCGCACCTCGTCCCCCGCATGCAGGACAAAGGAACCATCGACCTCTATCTCTCGCGCCCCGTGTCGCGGTTCCATCTCCTGATGTCGCGCTACATCGCCGGCCTGCTCCTGGCGGCGAGCAACATCGTCTACCTGATCGGATCGATCTGGCTGATCGTGATGTGGAAGACGGGGGTGGTCAACCCGCGCTTTCTCCTCGCCGGTGTCATCATTCTTTTCGTCATCGCGACGCTGCTGGCCTTCGCGTTCCTGGTCGGGGTGGTGACATCGTCGACCGGCGTGTCCATCATGACGACGTACGGCCTCTTCTTCTTCGCGCTGATGCTCGTCGCGCACGAGCGCATCGAGGCGGCGGTATCGAAAGAATGGCAGGCATGGTTGATCAGCACTCTGTACTGGGTGATTCCGAAAACCGCGGAGCTGGGGCAGGCCGTCGTGGCCTTCGTCGCCGGCGACATCATTCCCGACCATATCGGCGCGTCGCTCACCCCCGCCCCGTTCCTCACCACGGCCGCTTTCGGGCTGGTCTGTCTCGCACTCGCCTCATGGCTCTTCCAGAGAAAGGAGTTTTAATCATGAACCTCCCCCTTTTCCGCCGCCTGCCCATAGCCGCTGCGCTGATCCTCGTCGCCACATCTGCTTTGGCGAGCGGCGGCGCCGTCTCGCTGATTCCGTCCGACGCGGTGTCGGTCGGAGTCGTCCGCGTCGCCGACCTGCGGACCAGCCCGCTCTCCTCCACGCTCTTCCAGCACGCCGACCGGTTCGGCAGCAACGGTGAGGCGGAAGATTTCCTCAACGACGCCGGCCTCGATCTCGCGAAGGACATCGACGTGCTGGTGATCGCCACCGCCCCGACGACACGCCTCGGATCCGATGCCGAGGTGGTGGTGATCGCCGACGGGCGTTTCGCGGTAGCCCGTCTCAGCGCCGCTCTTCTCGAGCGCGGCGCGGTGAAGAAGTCGTCGGCGTACGGCGATTACTTCGGTCTCCCGGAGGGCGCCCGCGCCGACAAGCAGGGGGCCGTAGCGTTCCCGTCGGCGGCGCTGGCGATCGCCGGCAGTGAATCGGCCGTATTGAAGGCGCTGCAGGCACGCGCGCAGGGTGGCGCCGCCTTCGAGCAGAGCCTTCTCGGCCACCATCTCGGGCGCATCGACGCCGGCGCCTCGGCCTGGGCCCTCGTCGATGTCATCCGCGCCACGCGGCTGACCGGCGGCACGGCACGTCTGGGTCACGGCGACGATCACCACGGTGCGGCGCTCTCCGCCGCGGTCCGCAACATCTCCACCGTCGGCCTCTGGGCGACTGACACCGGCAATGCGCTGCAGCTCGGCGCCGTCGGCCTCGCGAGCGACACGGAGACGCTGCAGCTCGTTGAAGACACCATCCGCGGAGCGCTCTCCGCTCTCCGCCTCTCGGTCAAGGACCGCTCCCCCGAGCTCGTCTCCGTGCTGCGCAAGTTCGACGTGCAGCGCTCCAGCGACTCGGTCCGTATCAGCGGCAGCATCCCGGGGGACTCCCTCCGGAAGCTGATGGCGGAGAAGAGGGCGCGAAAGTAATTGAGGCCTCGGGCCTCGGTGCTCAGGCCTCGGGTTTTCAATCCGAGGCCCGAGGCCCGAGGCCCGCTTCTACACGAACCTTCTCAGATTCTCCCGCCACCACGGCCAGTCGTGGCCGAACACTCCCGGCCAGAATTCCGCGTGATTCGGAATTCCCTTCGACCAGAGCAGCTGCGAGAACTCACGATTCTTCTGCACCAGTGAGTCGTGCTCTCCGGTGGCGATGACCCAGCCTGTCCGGGCCAGGCGCCCCGCCAGGCCGCTGTCCATGTTCGGGATGTAGGCGACGGGGCAGTGGTAGTAGCAGTTGTCGTCCCAGTAGCCGTCGACGAACGGCCCGATGTCGTAGGTCCCGGAGAAGCAGATGGCGCGGCTGACGACGTCGGGATAGCGAGCCGCGAAGTTGGCGGCGTGATAGGCGCCGAAGCTGGCGCCGTAGACGGCCAGATCGCCGCGCTGGGCGCGATTGAAGATGTACGGCACCATCTCGTGGCGGAGATAGGCGTCGTACTGGACGTGACGGGCCGCGCGGACGGAGGGGTGAACCGAGTTGTTGTACCAGCTCTCGTCGTTCACGGTGTCGGCGAGCACGAGCTGGATCTCCCCGGCGTCGACCTTGTCCTCGAGCGAGGCGGTGAGGCCAAAATCCTCGTTCTCGTAGAACCGTCCCGATGAAGTCGGGAAGAGCATGACCGGTCTGCCGAACTTGCCGAACCAGAGGAACTCCATGGTCCGGCCGAGGGAGGGACTCCACCACTGTCCGTATTCGCGGTACATAGCTGTTGGAAGTGAAGTTGAAAATATTGCGAAGCCGGCTGGCGATTCTATACGATGCCTGGCCTCCCGGAGAGGCTATGCGAAAGCGAATCGGACTCCTGTTCGGCATGGAAGACACATTTCCATGGGCGCTGATCAGCGCCGTCAATGAGCGCGGGGGTGATTCGGTCGAAGCCGCGCCCGTCGAGATCTCCTACATCAAAGACGACGGCGTCTTCGGTTACGACCTCATCCTCGACCGGATCAGCCACGAGATCCCGTTCTACCGGACGTACCTGAAATGCGCGGCGGCCTCGGGTGTCACGGTCGTCAACAATCCCATCTGGTGGTCGGCCGACGACAAGTTCTTCGACAACCTCGTGGCCCAGGCGGCCAACGTCGCCGTGCCGAAAACGGTTCTCCTTCCGCACAAGCAATATCCGCCCAACACGGAGGCAAAATCGTTCCGCAACATGCAGTGGGTCGACTGGGACGAGCTCTTTCAGTACCTCGGATGGCCGATCTTCATGAAGCCGGCCTACGGCGGCGGCTGGAAGGACGTCTACAAGGTGCACGACTCGCAGGAGTTCCATTCGGCCTACGACCAGACGCGCGACCTGGTGATGATGGCGCAGGAGGCGATCGAGTTCGAGCTCTACTACCGCTGCTACGTTCTCGGCCGGAAGCGGGTGCGCATCATGGCCTACGATCCAAAGCAGCCCTTTCACCTGCGCTACGTCCTCGATCCGCCGCCGATGGAGCCGGCGTTCGAGGAGCGGATCCGCCGTGACGCCATCGCATTGTGTGAAGGCCTGGGCTACGACATGAACACGGTCGAGTTCGCCGTACGGGACGGAGTCCCCTACGCCATCGACTTCATGAACTGCGCGCCGGACGCCGATCTGAGCTCGGTTGGCCGCGAGAATTTCGACTGGATGGTGTCGAACATGGCCGAGGTGCTGATCGAGATCGTGAGCGCCCCGCGGCGATTCGAGCTGACCGGGTCGTGGCCCAGCGTCATGAACACAACAAAGGAGATCTCGGCTCCTTTACTTGCAGGAACCCTGAGCGCAGCGAAGGGTCAATCCCTGGTACTGACGCCGATTACGCCGCGAGCAGCGCCCAAGCGGAACTGATCGTGGAGG
Source organism: Thermoanaerobaculia bacterium (assembly GCA_035525015.1). Taxonomy (GTDB): domain Bacteria; phylum Acidobacteriota; class Thermoanaerobaculia; order Gp7-AA8; family Gp7-AA8; genus DATLEX01. The sequence continues at coordinate 10,310 of DATLFC010000009.1, forward strand.
CCGAGATTGATCCTTCGACCCCTTCGCTGCGCTCCGGGGCCTCAGGATAGACTCACGCCATGGCCACCCCATCCTTCACGCTCGGCATCGAAGAGGAGCTCCAGGTCATCGCGCCGGAGACGCGCGAGCTGAAGTCGCACATCCAGGAGATGTTCGCGGAGGGGGAGAAGCGGCTCAAGGACGAGATCAAGCGGGAGATGCACGACGCGGTGATCGAGGTCGGAACGCCGATCTGCCGCGACGTCGCACATGCACGCCTCGAGGTGACGCGGCTGCGGTCCGAGATCTGCAGACTGGCACGGGAGAGCGGGCTGCGCATCGGCGCGGCTGGAACGCATCCGATCTCGCACTGGTCCACAGTTCCCATCACCGCCGCCGCGCGCTACGACCAGATCGTGTACGACCTGCAGATGGTCGCCCGCGCCAACCTGATCTTCGGCCTGCACGTGCACGTGGCCGTCGAGGACGACGAGACCCGCATTCATTTGATGAACGCGGCGCGATACTTTCTGCCGCACATCTTCGCGCTCTCGGTGAATTCTCCCTTCTGGTGCGCGCACAACACCGGCTGGAAGAGCTATCGGGCGAAAGTGTTCGAGCGCTTCCCCCGGACCGGTCTTCCCGACTACTTCCGGTCGTGGAACGAGTTCGACGATCACGTGAAGCTGCTGATGCGGACGAACTGCATCGACAACGCGAAAAAGATCTGGTGGGACGTCCGGCCGCATCCTTTCTTCCCGACGCTCGAGTACCGCATCTGCGACGTGCCGCTGCGCATCGACGAGACGATCTGTTTTGCCGCGCTGTTCCAGGCCATCACCAAGAAACTGTGGAAGCTGCACAACGGCAACATGAGCTGGCGGCTCTATCCGCGCTCGCTCATCAACGAGAACAAGGCGCGTGCGGCCCGGTTCGGCGTCGACGGAATGCTCATCGACTTCGGGAAGGGAACCGAGGTGCCGTTCGAAGCGCTGCTCGACGAGCTGCTGGAGTTCGTCGACGACACGCTGGACGAGCTCGGTTCGCGCAAAGACGCGTACTACGCGCGAGAGATCCTTCGTCATCGCCCCGGCGCCGACCGCCAGCTCGCCGTTTACGAAAAGCGGCACGACCTTCGCGATGTCGTCGACTACATCGCGGACGAGACCGAGCACGGTCTGCCGAGGCAATGAACCGACGCGACATTCACAACCGCTACGACTTCTTCGAGTACCTCCGGCTCGACGGCGCCCCGCTCCCGCCGCCCGACCGGCGGAAGATCGACGTGGCCCTCCTCGACATGAACCACTCCTGGCCGAATGTCGGTCACGACGCGCTGGTGCATGCCATCCTCGAAGCGGCCGAAGAGAACCGCGAGCGCCTCGTCGCCTCCGGTCGCCTCATCCGAGCCATCTCGTTCGATGTGCGCCGTCGCCACGAGGTCCCTCCTTCTCCCGATGGCAGATTTCACCTCTTCATCGGCACCGGCGGCCCCGGCCATCTCGATCCGCGTGAGAACGACGGCGAGGCGTTCTGGACGCAGGGCATCCGTGAGACGGCGGAATGGGAAGCACCGCTCTTTCGGCTCTTCGATGCCATCGCCGCCAACCGCGACGCGGCGCTGCTCTCGGTCTGCCACTCCTATGGTCTGCTCTGCCGCTGGTCGAAGGTCGCCCATCCGGAGATGCGCGACAAGAAGAGCACCGGCATGCCGCTGAACGTCCTCACCGAAGAAGCCGCGAGCCACCCCTGGTTCTCCCGCTTCGCGGCAGCGCTGCCGGACGACCGGAAGTTCCGCGTCCTCGACAATCGCCACTTCGACCTCGTCCCTGACGCGGGAAGTTCCGCGACCCACCTGGCATTCGAAGACGGAGGCCGTGCCCTGACGATGGTCGAGATCGACCGGAACGAGAGCGGCTTCCCTCGGATCTTCGGGGCGAATCACCATCCGGAGATCATCGACCGCGAGCACATCCTGGCCGTCCTGGCCGAGAAACGGAAGCATGGCGAAGTGACCGCGGCCTGGTACGAGGAGCGGGCCGGGACGCTCACGGACCTCTTCCACGGCGAGCAGGAGCGCCAGAGCCGGATCACCTCGGAGTACACGCTTCTCGGTCTGCTGCGGCATCACATGGCGCGACTGGCGGGGGCATAGAATGCGTCCCGATGCGGCATGACGGGCTGAACATTGTCGCGATCGGCGGCGGCACCGGGCTGTCGACGCTCCTTCGCGGCCTGAAGGCGTACGTCCACGCCGACGGCCCCTGGTCGGTCTCGAGCCTCGCCGCGGTTGTCACGGTCACCGACGAGGGGGGCAGCTCGGGTGTGCTGCGGAAAGAGTTCGGAATGCTGCCGCCGGGCGATATCCGGAACTGCATCGTCGCGCTGGCCGAGGAGGAACAGCTCCTGTCGAGACTGTTCAAGTACCGGTTCGACACGGATTCCGCTCTGAAGGGACACTCGCTCGGCAACCTCCTTCTGACGGCGCTTACCGAGATCACCGGTGGATTCGACGAAGCGGTGCTGGCGGCGCAGGAGGTTCTGGCGATCCGCGGGAAGATCATCCCGTCGACGCTGGACGATGTGCGGATCCGGGCGACGCTGGAGGACGGAACGGTGATCGTCGGTGAGGTAGCGATCAGCGGTTCGCAGATCGGCGAGAAGCCGCGGATGGCGCCGCACCATGCGCGGATCGTGCAGCTCGATCTCGATCCCGCCGACGCCAGGCCCCCGGCGCGCGCGCTGGAAGCGCTGGCCGCGGCCGACCTGATCATCATCGGCCCCGGCTCGCTCTACACATCGGTGCTGCCGAATCTCGTCATCCGCGACATCGCCGCGGCCATTCGGGAGGCCAGGGCGCTTCGCGTCTACATCTGCAACGTCATGACGCAGCCGGGGGAGACGGACGGCTACTCCGCGCAGGATCACCTGAAGGCGATCGCTGACCATGCCGGGCTGGTCGTCGACGTCATGGTGATCAACGGCCGGCGTCCCTCGGAGGCGATCCTACGAACGTACGAGGAGCAGAACCAGCATCCGGTGCAATTCGACACGCATTCGGTCCGGGAGCTCGGGGTCACGCCTTTTTTCGGCGACATCATTGCAGAGGGTGATTTCGTGCGGCACGATTCCACGGCGCTCGCCGATACGATCTTCCGGCTCTACGACCGCTACGGCAGAACGCTGGAGCGCATGCGCAAAACCACACAGGCGTAAGCTCGCGCCGGAGGAGAGATGCCCCAGAACCTCGAAGTCGTCATCCTCGCCGCCGGTCTCGGCACGCGGATGAAATCATCGATTGTGAAGATCCTGCATCGCGCCGCCGGGCGGCCGATCATCGATTACGTTCTCGACCTGGCGGCGGCCCTTTCCGGGAAGCCGCCGGTCCTGGTCATCGGCCATCAGCGCGAGGCGGTGCAGCAGGCCATCGGGGAGCGGGCCCGGTATGCGATCCAGGACGAGCAGCTCGGGACCGGACACGCGGTGCTGCAGGCCGCGCAGGCGATCGAGGCGGGCGGCGTGGCGGGGAAGAGTGTGCTCATCCTTTCCGGCGACGTGCCGCTGACGCGTCCCGAGACGCTGGCCCGGCTCGTCGAAGAGCACGGCCGCTCCGGCAACGCGCTCACGCTTCTGACCATGCGACTCGACGATCCCGGGATGTACGGGCGCATCGTCCGCGACGGCAGCGGCGCCGTGCAGCGCATCGTCGAAGCGAAGGATGCCAGTGAGGAAGAAAAACGCATCAACGAGGTCAACGCCGGGATTTATCTCTTCAGCGGCGAGCACCTCTTCGACAACCTGCGGGGCCTGAAGAACACGAACGCGCAGGGGGAGTACTACCTCACCGACCTTCTCGGCACGCTGACCGGCGCCGGGAAGCCCGTCGGCGCCCTCGTCGTCGACGATCCGGTCGAGGCTCTCGGCGTCAACTCGCGCGCCGAGCTGGCCACGGTCGAGGCGGAGATCCAGCGCCGCGTCGTGCGGAAGCTGATGAGCGACGGCGTCACATTCCGCAACCCCGGCACCGTCGTCATCGACTCGACGGTTACGATCGGCGCCGACACCGTCGTCTACCCGTTCGTCACGCTCGAGGGAAAGACGCGCATCGGCACCGGCTGCGTCATCGAGCCGGGCGTCCACCTGCGCGATGTCGTGGTCGGCGACGGTGCGCACGTCAAGACCGGTACGGTGGCGGAGGAGAGCGAGATCGGCGAGGAGGCGACGGTCGGACCCTACGCGCATCTCCGTCCCGCCTCGAGACTCGGCCGGAAGGTGAAGATCGGCAACTTCGTCGAGACGAAGAAGGCGGTATTCGGCGACGGGGCGAAGGCTTCCCACCTCTCTTACATCGGCGATGCGGACATCGGCGCGGATGCGAACATCGGCGCCGGCACGATCACCTGCAACTACGACGGCGTGCGGAAACACAAGACGGTGCTCGAGGAGGGCGTTTTCATCGGCTCGGACACGCAGCTCGTCGCGCCGGTGCGCGTCGGCAAAGGGGCGTACGTCGGCGCAGGCTCCACGATCACGAAGGATGTGCCGCCCGACGCGCTCGCCCTCAGCCGCACACCGCAGAAGATCGTGCCGGGATGGGCGGCGAAGAAACGGGAAGAGAGGAAAGGGAAGGGTGAGTCCGAGGACTGAGGCCCGAGGCCCCGGGCCTCACCGCCTCTCCAGATCCAGCCTCATCGTTCCGAAGTCCATCACCACGCGGAAGTTCTTCAGGAAGTTCTGGCCGATGATGCCGGCGGCGCGCTCGTTCTCGCTGCCGCTGTACATCGGGATCGTCTTGAAGGTCCCGGCCCACTTGTCGACGCCGATCTCGACGTTCTCGAGTTTCGTACCGTGCTTCTTCGCGCCGCCGAGACCCTGCAGCACGGCCGAATGGACCCGGGGAGCGAAGTAGTCGATTGGCAGCGAGCGCACCTGCGCCTCGTTCAGGTAGGTCACTTCGCTGCCGGTGTCGACGATGAACATGAACCACCCGTGGCGCTGCACCGCTCCGCGGACCACGGGGCGGAAGCTCTCAAAGAAGAGGTTCTGATTGGCGGCGGGACGACGGTCCTCGTCCAGGAGGCGCGTGAAGATCGCGCGGTGCCGCGCGAAGTCGAGCTCGAGCCGGAACTCCTTGAGGAGATTCGCACCGAGGAGAAAGTCGATCGAGAACTCTCGCTTTCCGCTGACGATGAACCGCATCTTGTCGTCCGGCATCACGGCCACCGGGACGTTGCGGATCGTGATGAGGCCGAGATGGAGGGATTCGAGAAGGGCGAACCGCACCGGGATGGCTTCGCCGAGAAGGCCGTAGAACGTGCCCCCTTTGACGTCGAGAATCGCCGGCGCGATCGCGGCGGCCAGCCGGTCCGACATGATCGACAGCACGGCGCCGGAGTCGATCACGGCGTCGATGGGATCGGAACGGTCGTTGACACGGGCGTCGATGCGCGGCAGGTCGGGACGTCCGAAGTGCAGGTTCAGCTCGTCGCGAACCACGCCCTCGAACCGGTATACCGGCACGTTGCTCAACGCCCGCAGGTACTGGAGGTGCCACTGCTGAACCGTCAGGCCATACTCGCCGGCGACTTCCGCCCACTCCAGCGACGTGGCGAAGTTGTTCGTCATGTAGTCGATCTGCGACAGCTGCCACGCCGCATCGGCATACAGAGTGCGGAACGGCTTGAGCGCGATCGCGGCCCGGAGATGCTGCCGCGCCGCGTCGTAGCGCGCGGCTGCCAGCTCGGCGTAGGCCAGGGCTACGAGGTCGGTCGCCGACTGGCGTTGCCGGCTCTCGATCGACGCCGCCATCTCCAACGCCCGGAGATAGTCGGCCTTTCTCACCATCGCCTGGATGTCCGCGCCGCGGTCGATCTTCGTCGGCAGGAGAATCAGCGGCCCGATCGAGACCTCGGAGTAGAGCGCGCAGCCGGCCAGCACCAGAGAAACTGCGAGTGCGACGGCGGCGGCCCGGCGGGCGGAGGCAGACATGAGGAGGTGAGTGCGATTCTACGGAGGTGCGATGACAATGGGGTAACGCGGTACCTGTTCGACACCCCGACTTTCTCGATTTGTCACACGGGGCGTTCGGGACGTTTCCGCACGAGAATACCCAATTCGCGAATCTGGTACGACAACGCCTGTCGTGACATGTTGAGAAGCGTGGCGGCTCGATTCTGATTACCTTCCGCCTCCAGCAGCGACTTCTCGATCAGCTCGCGGCGGAACTTCGCCACCGCATCCTGGTACGAGCCGGCCAGGATCCGCGCCGGCGTCGTGTGCCGCAGCCGTTCCGGGAGGTGCTCGACGCCGATCTCGTTCGCGTCGCCGGCCATGGCGTGACCGGCGCGAACCGCGTTCTGCAGTTCACGCACATTGCCAGGCCATCGATAGGACCGGAAGAGCGACTCCGCTTCCGGCGAGAGCAGCCTGGCACCGCCGCGGTGCTTCGTCCGCTCCTCATCGAGGAAATGCCGCGACAGCAGGATCACGTCATTGCCACGATCGCGCAGCGGCGGAATGAAGATCTCCACGCCGCGGATGCGGTAGTAGAGATCCTCACGGAAGCGCCCCTCCTCCACCGCCGATTCGAGTGGGCGATTCGTCGCCGAGATGATGCGGACGTCGGCGGACCGGCTCGACGTTTCGCCGACGCGGCGGAACTCCCCGTCCTGCAGGAAACGGAGAAGCTTCGCCTGCGCCGCGACGGGCATCTCGCCGATCTCGTCGAGAAAGAGGGTGCCGCCCTCGGTCGTCTCGATCAGTCCGGCGCGATCGCGATCGGCGCCGGTGTACGCGCCGCGTACATGACCGAAAAGCTCGCTCTCGATGAGGTTCTCGGGCAACGCCGCGCAATTGACGGCTGTGAACGCCTTGTGCCGCCGCCCCGACTCCCGATGCACGGCCCGCGCGACCAGCTCTTTACCCGTGCCTGACTCGCCGCGAATGCAGAGTGCTACATCGCGCCGCGCTACGCGCGCGACGGCATCGACGACGCCGCGCATGGCCGGCGATTCCCCGACCATTCCGTGAACGCCGGCCGTACGCGGAGGAGGCACTTCCTCCTGATCGACGATTCTTCGCAGGCGATCGTTTTCGGCGCGCGTCCGCACGATGGCGGTCACGGCATCGCGGAGCGGCAACGGCCACTCGTCGCACCCCTCGACGAAGAGCAGCTCGCGATCCCCGCAGCGCAGCCAGCCTGCGGCGCCCGACGCGGCGATCTGATCGAGCTCCGTGGAAGTCGCGCTGGCCGGCCCGTTCGTGTTCCAGTGGCCGAGACGGTTCCGCACCGCGTACGTCCACGGTTTTCCATCGAATGTGTCCGCCGGCAGCGGCCACTCGGCGGTGGCCACCGCGCGCAACACTTCTACCTGGCCCGCCCCACGTTCGGCGGCCCGCCGTCGATCGATGCCGAGATCACGAGCGATCCGATCTGCCAGGTTGTGCTGCCCCGCCACGAGCGCGGCGCGAAACAGCTGGAGCGCCTCCGATCGGTTCGATGATTCCGGCGGCGCGGCGCGGTCCGGCGCGGAGCGCCATCGATCGAGGGCCGCGTGGAACGGCATGGCCGGCCGGAGCGACGTCACACCTCTGCGCCGGGCCGCGACAAGATGCCTCTCCGTGAGCTCACGGTTGCCGCTCCCCCCCGTCGAGCGAAGCGGCTCGACGACACCTTCGATCGCATGCACCTCGTCGACGATCAGCGCTGCCGCCTCGCGGATCTGCGGAAGAAGCCGCTCCCGCTCGAGCACCTGCATCGCCAGCCGTTTTGCTTCGGCGAATTCCGCGCGTGAAAAATGAAGATGTGCGTCCAGCAGTTTCAGCTCGAAGAGGCGGCCGGCATCGTTGACCGCGGCGTAGTAATGCCGGAGACGGTGGAGCATCGAGCTCGCGGCACGCCATTGCCCGTCGTCTGCCGCGAGGTAGGTGAGCGTGAAGAGGATCCCGGCGGCGGCGCGGTCACCCTGCGTCTCCTCGATCGCCTTGAGCGCTTCGAGCGCCACGATCCGCGTCTGGGACCAGCGGCCGGCCGAGAAAGTCGCGAAAACGATGTCGAGCCACGCGTCCACCCGCTCGATTGGCGTTCGGGCCAGAGCGAGAGCCCCGGCGGCGAGATCCTCCGCGGAATGGAAGTCGCCGTCTTCGAGCGCGCGATAGGTCAGGAACCGGCTCGCCAGATAGTGATCGGTGTCGCTCCACGTCGCGTCGAACGTCTCGCCGCTCTCCAGCGCCAGGAGCGAGCGCTCATAGTCGACCCGGATCCGCTCCTCGGCTGTTGCCGGAGCGGCGCGCCCCAGCGCCTCCCGCGCCTCTTCAAGGCGGCCCGCCAGGCGCAGCAGCTCGCATCGAAGTACTTCCCCCTCGAACGTGCTCGCCTGCACACGTCCGAGCCGTTGAAGCGCCGTCTCGTAATCGCCCGACCGGCGATCGCACTGCGCGAGCAGCAGCTCCTGCGCGCCGGTACCGAGTCGCTGCGCGACGACCGCCGCGTCGCGGTAGCGGCCGCACGCGACCAGCGCCCGGCCGAGCGATGCAGCGAGCGCCGGCGTCAACACATCCGCCACGCTCCACAGCCGGGCGACCGTCTCCTCGGCGACATCCCACTCCAGTGATTCCAGGACCGCCAATCCCTCATCGACGTCACCCGCTTCGATCAGCAGAAATCCCGCTCGTTCCGCGTCGGCCACCCTGGCCGCCGCTCTGCACAGCGCCATGCGGGAGGTGGGCGGGATGTGCGCCGCGCATTGCGCGCGGACAGCCTCGCCGTCGAAGCAGAACATCTCGTCCTCGATCCGCGTCACGCCGCCGATGCAAAGCTCGTCCAGCGGCCGCTCGAACAGGAACTCGCGAAGGAACGCCGCCGCCGTCTCCACCGGAATCCGCGGTCCGAGCAGTGCCAGCGCGGCGACGTACGACCTGTGGGGTTCCTGCTGCTTCGAGAAGGCGTCGTCGACCGGTACCTCTCCCGACTCGAGATACTTCCGGTATCGCGGCGAGGCGACGAGCTCCTCGACCCACGGCCGCGGGTCGGCGACGATCGCCAGCCGCGCGTCGATCGCCTGACGCGCTGCCATACGCGTCCCGAGAACGAACCACCGAGTGGCCGGCAGGTCGCCCTGCGCGCTGTGGCAGAGCCACACCGCCGTCCCGAGGGAGGAGGCGATCTCGACGACGCGCCGGGAGGCCGCGTCGAGTTTCGGCCCCACCGCCACGACGTGGCGCCGTTCTGCCAGGCGCTCCGCGATCCTTTCCGCGACGGCGGCTTCCGCATCGTCGCGGCCTGCGATCGAAGGATCGACCGCGGCGAGAGCGCTGTAGCGGTGCAGCGCAAATTCCGATTCGATGCGCACCAGAGCTGCCGAGTTGTCGAGTGACGCCATCTGCGTCAGTGCTTCGATCGTTCCGCTGCATGCCCAGGTCTGCCTCACCGCCGGTCCGTGCCATAGCTCGCGGAGCACCTCAGAGCCGGGCGAAAGGACTTCCCCCGACGCGCTGCGCCGCTGCCATCGGAGATCCGCCGTTGCGTCGCGCCGGACGATCTCGTCCGCTTCCGCGTAAACCGTTTCCGCGCGGGCCCAGGAGAGACGGAAAACCGGGAGACTGGTCTCGACGAGTTGCGCGAACTCGTGGATGAGTGCGAACGAAGGGGGAGCGGACGCGGGATCGGTCGAGCGCGCCGCGATGCGGATCAGCCTGCAATCGGATCCACGCCGGCGGCCGACGGCCCATTCCGTGAGGTCGAGGTCGCCGTCGGCGAGCCCGGCGAACTGCAGAAACGCCTGATGCGCCGCGAACTGTGCGAGAAGCGAGAGCCGGTCGCGCGTCCCGAGGTCGCCCGCCGCGGTCAACGGCACCGCGGACAGGCTGATCGGCGGTCCGGCCGCGTCGTACCACGGCAGCGAACAATGGCGGAGTACGGCGATCGTCGCCGTCCCCCAGGCGAACGTCTCCGCGGGCGACACGAGCAGCGATTCGCCCGTGCGGCGTGAGCTCCCCCTCATGGCCATTCGCACAAGGAGAGGTCGCGCGGGCGCCGAGCCCGACCACCAACATTGGAACCACCTTAGAATACGCGCCGCCTCATGAACGACGTCGAGATCGCCATCGAAGCGGCGCGCCGCGGCGCCGCCGTTCTTCTCCGTTACTGGCAGCAGCTCGGGAAGGACGACGCCGACATCAAGTCGCGGCATGACTGGGTCTCGAACGCCGATCGGGAGAGCGAGGCGGAGATCGTGGCGTGCATTCACGAGCTCTCGCCCGGCGACGCGATCCTCGCCGAGGAAGGAGGGGCAGCGGCCGGGCGGAGCGATCGGACATGGATCATCGATCCGCTCGACGGCACGTCGAACTACCTCCAGCACTTCCCCGTCTGGTCGATCTCGATCGGACTCCGCTCCGGTGACGAGATGGCCGCTGGCGTGATCTACGAGCCGCTGCGCGAGCTCTTTTTCACGGGCGAGCGCGGCGCCGGCGCGTTCCGCAACGGGGAGCGCATCCGCGTCTCCGAACAGAGCGGCGTCGACGGCTCGTTCCTCGCCACCGGTTTTCCGTTCCGCGCGCAGGAGTACGTCAGCTCCTACGTCGCGATTTTCGAGGATGTGATCCGGCGGGCCAGGGGTGTGCGCCGGGCCGGCTCGGCCGCACTCGATCTCGCCTACACCGCCGCCGGCATCTTCGACGGTTTCTTCGAGATGCATCTGGCGGCGTGGGACATCGCTGCCGGGTCGCTTCTCGTGCACGAGGCTGGAGGCATCGTCACCGACTTCTCCGGCGGCGATCGCTGGTTCGGACGGGGAAACATCGTCGGCGCACCGCGCCCGGTTCTCGACGAGCTGCTGCGGATCATCGGGCGTCACGTCACCGAGGACCAGCTCGACCACCGGAAAAACCCGCGGTGAAAGAGCAGAAGCTCCCGCCCGATTTCTATCTGCACGACACGGTCACCGTCGCGCGCGGTCTACTCGGATGCGTATTGTGGCGGCGGATCGGACGGACGCTCCTGGCCGCGCGCATCGTCGAGACCGAGGCGTATCTCGGCGCGAACGATCCGGCCAGCCACGCGCGCCGCGGCCTTCGCTCGGCGCGCAATGCGTCGATGTACCTGCACGGCGGCCACGCCTACGTCTACTTCACATACGGCATGCACTGGTGTCTGAACGTCGTGACGCAGGAAGCCGGCACCGCCGAGGCGGTGCTGATTCGCGCCGTGGAACCGCTCGAGGGGATCGAGGCGATGCGGAAGCGCCGGCCGAAGGCGAAGCGCGATTCCGATCTGACGAACGGTCCCGGAAAACTCTGCATGGCCATGGAGGTCGATCGAGCGATCGACGGAGACCGCCTCGATGGAGAGCGTATCTACATCACCGCGCGCGACATGGAGATCGGTGGCGACGACGTCGTCGTGACGCCGCGCATCGGAATCGAAGGCTCGGGCGAAGCGGCGGCCTGGCCGCTGCGATTTCTGCTCCGCGGCAACCGCTACGTATCGGCTTACCGCAATGCTCGTTGATCACTTCCGCACGCTGGCCGCGCCGGCCGAGCTCCGGCAGAAGATCGAGCGATCCGAGTTTCTCGGCCTCGCTTTTCCAGCTTCCGGCGATGAGTCGTTCTTCGCCTCGCTGGCGCAGATTCAGAAACGGCATTTCGACGCCACGCGCCACTGCTGGGCCTTTCGACTCTTCAGCGGCGGAGAGGGGCGGGAGCGAAGCTCCGACGCCGGCGAGCCATCGGGAACGGCCGGCAAGCCGATCCTGTCGGCGATCGCCGGGGCGGAGTTGTACGACGCAGGCGTCGTCGTCGTGCGGTGGTACGGCGGCGTGAAGCTCGGCTCGGGCGGGTTGACGCGCGCCTATCGCGACACCTCGTCCCGCCTCCTCTCGTCGGCCGCTCTCGCGGAGCGTTACGTCTACGAGCGGTTCGAGGTCGTGGTCCCCTTCCCGATGCTCAACCTCGCATACCGCCTCGTCGATCCCCCCGCGGTCGTCCTGGAGGGCGAGCAGTATGGCGAGACGAACCGCTTCGCGTTCGACGTGCGCCTCTCCCGGGCGGAAGACTTCGCTCGCGGGCTCGCCGAACGCCGTTTCTCCTTCACCCGCGACCCTACTCCTCGGCTACGGTAGTGCGCGCGATCCGATCGCCGGTGCGCGACTTCCCGAGCAGGACCAGGAGGAGCTCGAGCAGGTTCCACACCGGAATGACGAGCGGAATGTTCCGGACCAGCGATCGGCCGTAGCCGCATCCCTCGCCGCGAGGGGTGATGGTGCGGAGGCCCAGAATCTGCTTGCCGAGCGAACGGCCGCGGAAGCCGTCCCGGAAGAGAATGGCCAGGATGAGGATCGCCAGCGCCGCCCACCAGACGATCTCGAGCGCACGTCCCGAGCCTCCGATCCAGGCCATGGCGTAGCTGATCGCCGATGCCGGCAAGATCAGCACGAGGGAGGTCGAAAGCGCGTCCACCAGGAAGGCGGCCACCCGGAGGAGGGTGGTCTGGGAAAGGTTGCTCATAGTTATTTTTATCAGATAACCTGAAACTCACGGCGGAGGGGCCCGTATCTCCGCATGGTGCTTCCGATGAAGACTCGATCCCGAACTCTATCCTTCCTGGCGGCGGTGCTGCTCCTGCCGGGCTGCATCGCCGGCGAGCGTCACAGGGTCACGGTGAACCGTCAATGGGCCGCTGCCGGAATTGAAAGGGTCGAGGTGCGCGGAGTCAATGGGGATCTTCGCGTGGAGGCCTCCGACATCAGCGAGGTGACGCTGGTCGCCGAGGTGAAGGCGCGAGGGATCGCGCCGACGGAGGCCGAGAATCGCGGCTATTTCGAGTCGCACATCGAAGACGGAACGCTGCGCATCGTTCAGAAGAAACGGATCGTGCGCGGTGCGTTTCCTTTCACCGCCGGCTCGAGAATCGAGATCGACTACTCGCTCCGCGTACCGAAGGAGGTCGCGCTCGATCTCACCACCGTCAACGGCCGCATCGCGACGCGGGGAACGCTGGGCGACGCGAATCTCAGGAGCGTCAACGGCCAGATCGATTCCGAGGTGCTGAGCGCGGAGAGTTTTCAGGCGCAGACGGTCAACGGCCGCATCCGCGCGACGTTCCTGAACGACTTCCACGGCGCCCGCCTGAAGACGGTGAACGGCGGCGTCGTTGCGGTGCTGCCCACCACGGCCTCATTCACCTGTGATCTCTCGCAGGTCAACGGCGACTTCGAAGCGTCGTTCCCACTCAACATCCACTCGCATCCCGGCCGCCGGCGCGTATCGGGCGAAGTCAACGGCGGACGGTACGAGCTGCAGATCACCACGGTGAACGGGAACGTCCGCGTCCAGCACGTCGAGCCTCCGGCGCCGCCGGTTCCCCCGCAGCCGCCGGAGATTCCGGCGCCGGTGCCTGCGAGCGATCCTGTTTAGTTGACGGTTTCGCCGACCGGCGCGTAGTGGAGCTCTTCTTCCGGCCACCGCTCCTGAAGGACGCGCTCGAAGTGCGGGCGGACCACACGCTCGAAGCGCTTCTCGAACCCGGGATGGAGCTCGAGGATCGCTTTCCGAGCGCAGTCGACGAGGCACCGCGCTTCGCGATGCGACACGGTCATGTCGCTGCTGATGAGGTTGTGCGTCAGCTCGACGATCATCCGGATGCGGCGGAGCCGGCGGCGCTCGACGAATGCGGAGCGCGGCTCCAGGGCTGGTTCCAGTTCAGATTTCGGCATCGTCGGTTCAGGGCGGGAAACGCCGGGCCTCTGGCAGGCATTCCGAGACATCCGTTACAACTTCGATTGGCACCGGCGGGATTGGAAAACAGAGGTTGATCAGGCGTGCTCGCGGTCGCCTTCGGCCCAGATCTCGGCGGCGAGAACGGGATCGACCCGGGAGTCGTAATGGCGGATCGCCGCGCGCGCGACAGTCTGCACGGCGGCGTAATTGAGCGCACCGGCGGAGATCGCTCCGACCACCGGAATGAATCGAGTCAGGCGGCCGCGGATGATGCGGGAGCCGATGCCTGCGCTCGACGAAAAGGCGAGGCAGGAGAGTGCCTCCGAAAACCGCTCGCGGTCCGACGGCTCGTGTCCGTAGATCACCGCGATCGCCAGCACCATGCGGAGCTGCTGATAGACCAGATACCCCACTTCGGCTCCGAGCGCGCCGAGGGTCAGCACACCGACGGGATGAAGACCGGTCACGGCGCCGGCCGCCGCGCAGCGGATGCCGGTGCGGCGGGCCACCGCCCTGGCGTGATCGAGCGGATCGTAGCCGTGCTCGGCGCTGCCGCGAAGCCCGGCAACCTCTTCCCGCACCTTGTCCAGATCGATCTCTTCGAACAACGCGCGGAACACGTCCTCCAGGACGACATCCGCACGCCGCTCGAGCCCGCGCACCTCTGCACTCATTCGCTCGATGATTTCCCCGACGAACCGCCGTCCGGTTTCGACGCCGGGCCCGAAGACTCACTCTTCGTATCGTTCTTCGAATCGCTCTTCGACTGGTTCCGGCCCCCGCTGGCGTAATCGGTCTTGTAGAAGCCGGAGCCCTTGAACTGAATGGCCGGTGAGGACTGGAGCTTCTTCATCTCGCCGCCGCATTTCGGGCAGTGCGCGTACGGCGGATCCGACCACCGCTGCAGGATCTCGACGCGCTCGCTGCACTGCTGGCACTGGTATTCGTAAAGCGGCATTCGTTGCCCCGTCTACCGAAAACAGTTTCAGCGTTCGTTGATTTCAGATCAGAGGCCGAGCGGCGCCTCGGAGTTCAGCTCCGCGCCGATGACGCGCCCCTCGCGGAAGTAGACCCCGGCCACTCCACCCGCCGTTGTGCGGTAGTACCAGGCCTCCACCGTGACGTCGCGATGCTCCTTCTTCACGGTCCAGCCGGGGATGGGCCTGCCGAGCAGCTCCGCCACGTCGCGGTGCGACATCCCCTTCTCGAGCTGCTCCAGCTTCTCGCGGCTCACGGCCAGCCGCTCGGCAGCACGGCTGACGCCCTCCTCGGCCTCGGGATTGCCGGGGTCGCGCTCGAGCACGGCGCGATAGAAGCGCAGGGCATCCTGATACCGTCCGAGCGCCATCAGCTCGTCGGCGAATTCGATCTGGACCCGGTGATAGACCTCGCGGGCCCGGCCGTGATTCGGATGCCGCCGCACGAAGGAGGCCAGCGAATCGGCATAGGCCTGCTTGTGCTCGGTCGACGCCTGCGCGGCGATCGCGGCCGGCTTCTGCTGCAGTACCTCGCGCCACTCGGCCTGGTGGTCGGGCTCGGGCGTGTCGGGGGCGCACGAAGCGAGAGCGAGCAGCGCGAGAACCGCGAGGGACGGACGCATCGGGGAAAAGGTAGCACACTGCCTTTGTTCTATAATCGCCGGGCTGAGGCAAGCTACAGCACGCGGAGGATTTATGGCCGGGAAGGGCGAGCAGGTCGCTAGCTCGATCGATGCGCAGGTACGCGACACTGTCGAAAAACTGGTGGGTGAGATTCGCTCATCGGTGGAGGACATTCGTGAAGCCGTCGATCAGCAGCTCAAGGCCGTTCTCCAGAGCGTGCAGGCGGACGTCAACTCCCTCTCCTTCCTGCCGCAGATTCAGAAGGCCATCAGTGAGCTCGAAGGATCGGGCGCCGCCTCCGCACCGGCGGGATCGGACGCAACGACGCTGAAGCGCGCCGTTCAGACGATCGAACAGGGCAAGTCGCAGGTCGACGTTCTGAACTCGCTGCTCGAACAGGCGCTGCAGTTCGGCTCGCGCGCTGCGCTTCTCATTCTTCGCGGCGAGACGTTCAGCGGATGGAAGGGTGCCGGCTTTTCCGCGCACGGCGGAAACGACGAGTCGATCAAACGTTTCAATGCCGCGCCGGGCCTCATCCCGCAGCTCGACGAGCTTCTCAAACAGGAGCACGTCATCGAGTGGGACGGGGCGAACCTGGCGGGGCGCCTCGGCGTCTCCGCGCCGGCCCGCGCGCTGCTCATTCCGATGGTGATCAAGGACAAGGTCTCCGCCGCGATCTACATCGACGCCGTCGGCGCTGAGAAAGGGAAACTCGATCGGAACGCGCTCGAACTGCTCGTGTTCATGACGGGGCTTCTCGTCGACACCCTCGCCATCCGCAAGAAGATCCCCTCGCCGACGCTCACCGCTGACGCGGGTGCCGCTCCCGCCGCGCCTCGTCCGGCCGCGGCCGCTCCCGCGCAGCCACGTCCAGCTCCTGCACCGGCGCCGCCGCCTGTTCCGCAGAAGTCCGATGCCACGGTGGCGTTCAACGCCGCGCAGATGCGGGAGATGGTCGGCGCCGCGGCGACCGGAGCACAGCAGCAGAAGGCCACCACCGCGTTCGCGCCGCCGGCAGCCGGCGGCGAGGATCGCCCCAGCACGCAGTTCGTTCCGCCGGCCGGGATGCAGCGAGGCGCCTCCTCCGCGCCGGCGAGCGAGGAGACGAAGAGACACGACGAGGCGCGCCGCTTCGCCCGGCTTCTCGTTTCCGAGATCAAGCTCTATAACGAGCCGAAGGTCGACCAGGGACGGAAGAACCGCGACCTTTACGAGCGCCTCAAGGAAGACATCGACCGCAGCCGGCAGATGTACGACGAGCGAATCGCCGAGGACGTACGGAAGTCATCGAACTATTTCTACGACGAGCTCGTCCGCGTCCTGGCTGACGGCAACGCCTCTCTTCTCGGCCTTTAACCGGAGGGGCGGCGGACTGGCAGTCCGTTCGCAAAACCCACATCGTGGTACTTCGAGCGCTGAGGCGCAGGTGGGTCCTGATCGCAGCCGGCTTGCCGGCGGTCATCGGTCTGCTGCTGGTGGGCGCCTACTACGCCTACTACTCCGCCGCCGTGAAACCGGCCGCCGCGGTGCCCGACGAGCCGGACGCGCCTCCCGACCTGGAGAAGCTTCGAGCGCCGTTTGTCGCGGGCGTGAACGCCGTGCAGCGGAATGAGGGGCCGGAAGCAGTCCGGCATCTTTCGTCGTTCGATTTCGGATCGCGTGCCGTCGAAGAGTACCGTCTCTACTATCTCGCCAAAGCGCATCAGCTCTCCGGCGATGAGGTCGCCGCGCGCCGCACGCTCGGCCGGCTGTGGGCGCGCGACCCCGACCTGGTGCACCGAACCGAGGCCGCATTCAACCTGGCGAGCCTTCACCTCGAGAGTGGAGCCGTGCGCGCGGCGGCCGGCGTTTACCAGAAGCTCGCGACCGAGACCGATGCGCCCGCGGTCGCCGGTACCGCCCGATGGCAGGAACTGGAGGCGCGGTTCGCGGCTGGAGACATCGTCTCGGTCTTCGACGCCGCCCGGCTCATCACGCTGCGCAGCCCGCGCTCACCGCAGGCGGGAGCAGCCATCGCCGTGCTTCGCAGTCTCACCGCGACGCCGGAGCCGCAGCCTCTTTCGCTCACGCCGGAGGAGCGGCTCGAGCGCGCCGTTTCGCTCATGCGTGACGGCGATCCGAAGAACGCGCTGGCGGAGCTGACCGCGCTCGAGCCGGACGCTCCCCAGTCCCTCCGCCTTCCGATCCGCCTGAATCGAGGACTGGCCCTGCATCATCTCCGGCGTTTCGAGGATTCCAACGAGGTCCTCGATGCGGTGACCGGCACCTCCTACAGGTACGCGATCCCGGCGCTGTACCACCAGGCGAAGAACTACAAGATTCTCGCCGCGGCGATCGATCCGACCGTCACCAGGACGGTGACCGAGAAGAAGAGAGTCGGCTCGGTGAAGGTCCGCGTCGGCAAGGGGAAGAAGCAGCGGACCGTCACGCGGCCGAAGTACGCGAACGTCCGGAAGACGGTCAAGCTCGTCGATCTGGCGAAGAAAGAGAAGAAGGACCGTTACGTGGCGCTGCATTCCGAGCGCCTGCGCGACCTGCTCCAGCTGTCTTTGGCGGACCCGGTGCGGCTGGAGGTGCTCAAGGCGATCATCGAGCTGGCGCTCGAGAAAAACCAGGACGACTACGTGCAGGAGCTCGTCCCTCAGGTGATCGCGCTCGACGAGCTCGCCGATCCGGCGCTGCAGTACTTCTGGGACAAGGGGTGGTCGGCATACCAGCGCGGCGAGCTCGCGGCAGCCCGCGCCAACTTCCGCTTCATCGCCGACACCTATTCGTCGGTGAACATTCGCCGGCAGAGCGAGTACTGGTTTGCGAGAACGATCGAGCGGCAGGGCGAAAAGGAGCACGCCTCCGCCATCTACCAGCGCCTGGCGTCGGCGCCGTACGCGGATCTCTACGCGATGCACGCCGTGTCGCGCGGCGCGACGCGCCAGGAGGTCCGCTCGAATCCGCTCACCCAGGAGCGCCCCGACTGGCGCGAGATCGCGGAGAAGGAGATGCCCGGCGAGCTTCGCCTGGCCTCGGAGCTGACGGCGCTCTCCGCCTTCAGCGACGCGCGGCTGGAGATTCAGAAGAACATGACGCGCGAGAACCAGCGCCACGCCGATGCGCTGCTCGCCGACCTCTATCACCACAGCGGCAATCCGCTTCTGATGTATCTGGCCATCCGCCGCGCCTTCCCGAAGCTGGCCAGCGTCGAACAGGACTCGGTCCCCAGTCACTTTCTCAGGATGTACTACCCGGTGGAGTACGAGGATCTGATCCGCGAGAACGCGCGGACCAACGGGATCGATCCGCACCTGGTGATGGGGCTGATCCTTCAGGAGAGCTACTACAACCCGGAAGCGCGATCGCGCGTCGGGGCGACGGGACTGATGCAGATCATGCCGCCCACGGGAAAGGAGCTGGCCGGCCGGCTGCGGATCCCCTTCGGCGAGAAACGCCTCGAGAATCCGGAGGTCAACGTCCGCCTCGGTACCTTCTACCTGAAGACGTTGATCAACACCTTCGACGGCAACGTCTATCTCGCCGTCGCCTCGTACAACGGCGGCCAGGGCAACGTCGCCCGCTGGCGCCGCACGTCTCCCGGCAAGCCGCTCGACGAGCTCCTCGAATCGATTCCGTTTCCCGAGACGAGGAACTA
>DATLFC010000019.1:0-4831 GCA_035525015.1 Thermoanaerobaculia bacterium
GAAGCGCTCCCACGCCGGACAGATCTGGTTCGGGAACACGCCTGACGCCGACGCATACTCACTGGTTGCGCCAGCTGCGGCGGAAGCGATTGCCGCGGTCACCACAATCGACAAGACAATGAGACGCATGTTGGCCTCCTCCTGCACCCTGGAGGACTGTACAGTCTGGTCAGCCTCATCAGTGTGACGGGGCGCATCAGCAGCGTAAGACTATGAGGCAGAAGCAGTTATGAGCCACGCTTCAGTCGTTCCTCAGCGTCGGCTCCAGCCTGAGGGTGCGAGGAGCCGGCGTAGTACCATCCTGGCGAGGGCCACCATGACAGCATGGCTTCGCTGCGAAGTAGCGCCGGGAATGTTCGAAAACGAGGTGGCCATCTCGATCACGACCGCTGAAGGCGCCACTCCCTCGTTTTTCATGCCTGCCGACTCGGTGAAGAGCTTTTCGGGGAGCGACCCTCGGCAGGCTATTCCTGTCGAGGTCGTCGATCGCAGTGGTGAATATGGAGTGGTCACACTGCCTCGCCGCACGTTTGAAGGTTCCAACGCAGTGAAGGTTCCCGCTCGGGCGCTCGTGTTTGCATGATCCTCTCGTTTCCGCGCCGGCCAACATGACGATCGCTCAGCTCACCCTGTGTCGACAACCCTAATGCTTTTCGGTTTCCCCGAGGGACCCCTCGGGGCATGCGATCGGGGCGGATGCTCGAAGGCGATACCGCCTTCTTCTTCTGCGACTGCGGAACCGAAGGGATCCTCGGCGAATGGGCCCTGCCAATCCACGCTCGGTAGACCGAGGTACGATTTGCTCATGGGAGATGCGCTGACGCTCGAATCGGGGCACGATTCCCGAGCCGCTTCTTCTGGTTCACTCTCGCCGGGGAATCATCATCGCGCCGCCAGCCGGCGATCTCGCGGACACGCCTGATTGGGCGAAGCCAATCGTCATGCGAGCGATTCACTTGCATGACGAGCGCTGATCCGACCCTCTTCCGCTGCTAAACTTCCCTCATTCCCATGCCTTCCCTTCCCCACTGGCACTTCCGCGAGATGGCGCGCGGGGAGATCAACGTCGATCCCGTTCACGACGAGTTCTTCAAGGCGCAGGACCTCGCCGATGCCCTGGTGCGGGAGGCCATTCAGAACTCGCTCGACGCGCGGCGCGGGCATTCCACCGTCCGCGTGCGGATCCGGCTGGCCCATGGCGATCATGCGCTGCCCCCCGAGGTTGCCCAGACGTACCTCAGAGGACTCGAACCGCACCTGACGTTGCCGCAGTTCGAGGCCATGCCCTTCCTCATCGTCGAGGACTCCGGGACGCGCGGCCTCATCGGCGATCCGGGGGAAGATCCGGAGATCGACGACACGCGCGGCGAACGCAACGACTTCTACTACTTCTGGCGCAACGTCGGGCGCACCGGCAAAGGCGAGCTCGATCGCGGGCGCTGGGGACTCGGCAAAGCGGTCTTCTCCGTCTCCTCGCGCATGCACACGCTCTTCGGCCTCACCCGCCGCGCCGACGACAGCCGCCTCCTCCTCCTCGGTCAGGCCGTGCTGAAGGTGCACATCGTCGAGGGGAGGCGCTTCGCTCCCTACGGCTTCTTCGCCAACGTCGGACGCGATCACTTCCCGCACGCCATCGACGACCACGACGCCATCGCCCGCTTCAGCGAAGACTTCGGGCTGCAGCGCGATGAGCCGGGACTCTCGATCGTGATCCCCTTCTACCGCGAAGACGACCTCCGCCTCGAATCGATCATCGCCTCGGTCATCCGGCAGTACTTTTACCCGATCACGCGCGGCGACCTCGCGGTGACTGTCGAAGAGAACGGGCGCACGGAAACGATCACGGGGCGGACCATCGAACGGGAAGCGGCGGATCCTTCGCTGGGGAAACTCTGTGCACTTGCGAGATGGTCGATTGCGCTTCCCGATGAGGAGTGGATTGAGATTCCGGAGCCGGATGGGGCGCCGAAATGGGGGGATGGTGCCGCCGCCCGCCCGGATTCCTCCCCCTCGCGTTCGCTCGGGGTCGGAATGACGGAGCGATTCGAGCGCGGAGACAAGCTTGCGTTTCGGGTGAACGTGTCGATCAAGCGCAAACGCAGCCGTACTCCGTCGTTCTTTCGTGTCGTGCTCGAGCGCGATGAGACGCTCAGCCGCGGCGATCATCACTTCATCCGCCGCGGCATCACGATCCCGGAGGTGCGGAGCCCGCGGGAGAAGCCGGTGCGCGGGATGGTCATCGCCGACGACGAGCCGATCGCCACATTCCTCGGCGATGCCGAAAATCCGGCGCACTCCGACTGGTCGGAACGGAACGATCGCGTGCGCGCGCTGTACGAACACGGCGCCTCCACGCTGCGGTATGTGAAGAACTCGATCGCGCAGCTCGCCCTCATGCTCAGCGCGCCGCCCGCCGGACGGTCGCAGAACCTTCTTGCCGAGATCTTCTCCGTCACGCTGCCGTCCGGCGATGCGATGCTCGGCGGAGCGGGACGCGATCCCGGCGCACAGGGCGAGATGGAGCGCGCGCCGATCGCGGCCCAGCCGCGTCAGCCGTCGCTGCGCATTCTGCGCATCCACGGCGGATTCACGATTCAGGGACTGGACACGAACGGGAATGCCGAACGCTTCACCGCCCAGGTGGCGTACCGCACCCGCAGCGGCGATCCGTTCCGCAAATACAGCCCGCTCGATTTCTCGATCGGGCGCGGCCGCGTTGCCGTGCGCGCCGACAAAGCGGATGTGCTGATCGCGCGCGAGAATCGCGTCGACTTCGCGCCGCGCGATCCCGCATTCGAGCTGACGGTCACCGGATTCGACACACGCCGCGACCTCGTCGTGCGCGTCTCGAGGAACGAAGGCGATGCTCCGGAAGCTGAACTTCACTGAGCGGCTGAAGATCCCGAGCTCGGCGATCCGCATCGAGCTGCGGCGCGCGGACGACGGAACGCTCTCCTTCGATGCGAAGCTCGATCTGGCCGCGCTGCGCGTCGCTTCCGACGCCCGCGTTCTCATCGAGGCGCAATACCGGACGTCGTACATGCGCTTCGATTGCGGTCCGATCGGAGCACTCGCCATTCCCGAGGATCGGAGGCTGACGGAGATCGACTCCGATCGGATCGTGCGATTCCGCATCAAGGTCGTCGACCCTGCCCGCGGAGCGCGGCGCATCCTGGCGGCGTCGAACGACATCACCGTGTCGTGCGATGAAGGAGCGTCGGCCTCGCGCATCGCTCTCCTCCCCGTGAACTTCGACGACCTCGGCGATCAGGTCTGGCGCATTCACTATGAGGCGGGCCAGCCGGTGCTCGAGCTCAACACCCGCATCGATTCGATCGAACGGCTGGCGCGTCACGATCCGGCGTTCTTCGCGCTCGTCTATCCCGCCGCCGTGCGCGAGATCCTCACGCACTTCCTCCTCGTC
The DNA here is from genome assembly GCA_035525015.1 of Thermoanaerobaculia bacterium. Lineage (GTDB taxonomy): Bacteria > Acidobacteriota > Thermoanaerobaculia > Gp7-AA8 > Gp7-AA8 > DATLEX01. The sequence continues at coordinate 3,425 of DATLFC010000019.1, forward strand.
GAGCGGTGGGACGAAAACGACGAAGGAGACGACGCGCCGGAGCTGTGGGTGCGATGGGCGCGGCAGATGATCGCCGATCCCGTTCCCGCCGATCGCGATGAACGAGAGGCGTGGATCGAGGAGGTCGTGGTCGCGTTCTGCGGACAGCATCGGACGGCGGACAAGATGCGCCTGGGCGAGGAGAACGCTTGACGGCACTCCGGAAGCTGAATGCGACAGGCATCCGGAAGTTTCGCGATTACCTGGCCGACATCCGCGCCGGCGTGGAGTTCCAGGCCAGTCCGGCGCTGCTCTACGTCGACGACTATTCGATGGCGGTGAGACCGCGGATCGACATCTCCCAGCGAAAACTGCGCACGAAACTCGACGCCGCCGCATACCTGACCGAGGTGCTGGAGCCGATCGAGGGACCGGGGCCGGCGTCCGACGTGGGGCTCTGGTCGTGGCTCGCGCTCTTTTTCTTCGAGCAGCTCGCGCCGATGCGTCCCGACGGCAAACGCCGCCCGCGCGAGGACTACCACTACATCCCCAGCGACAAACGTCCGGAACGCCACCTCCTCGGCGGCGCGTACACGCTGTACAGACTGCATGGTGAACCCGCGCGGGTGCTGCTGCATCCGCCGGTTCATCAGCACGGCCGGTTCATCTTCGATCTCGGCTATCGCCGCGACCTGCTGACGAATCGCGGCCTCATCGAGCTCGCCGACCGGCTGTACTGGAACGCGCGGACGCGGCGTCCGAAGCGCGGCGCCGCGAGCGACGATCAACCCGGCAGCCTGCGGCGCCTGATCGCGGTCGCGCAGCAGCTCGACATGAACTACGACCTCTACGGCATGAGCGCGACGGAGATCGAGGCGCTCCTGCCGCCGGAGTTCAGCGCGTGGAGCGGCACGTGAGCGCAGGAGCTCGGCTCCCACGCTTTATACTGAATGGGAATGGACCTCCGATCGCTTCCCGGTCATGAGCTGATCCTGCAGGGACTCGAGGATCTGACGGCCGGTCGTGAGACGGCCGAGGCGATCCTGGTTGCCATTGGTGCAGAACGTTTGCGGCGCGCAGGGATCACTCTGCCCGACCGCCTGCCGTCCGACCCCGAGCACCGGCTGTACGCGCTTCTGGCGAGCGAAGACTCCGACTCGGCACATTCGCGATACAACGCCATGATCCGGCAGCTCGTCAGCTTCGAGCGCGCAGCCGAATGCGCCGCTTAGTCGATCGCGAGCGGCTCCTCCGGTTCATGCGCGAGCTGGGACGACGCTCTTCGACCGCGGCCCGCATCTATCTGACCGGCGGCTCGAGCGCGGTGCTGCTGGAGTGGCGGGCCTCGACGATCGATATCGATCTCGAGATCCGTCCCGAATCGGAGGAGATTCTCCGCAGCATTCCGCAGCTGAAGGAAGAGCTGGA
>DATLFC010000025.1:0-6408 GCA_035525015.1 Thermoanaerobaculia bacterium
CGGCTCAAGCGCGGTCCCATCGTTTCCCGCCGCTGCGCGGAGCTGGCCCTCGGCATCGCCCAGGGGCTGGCCGCCGCGCACGAGAAGGGCATTGTCCATCGCGACCTCAAGCCGGAGAACGTCTTCGGGACGAAAGACGGCCGGGTGAAGATCCTCGACTTCGGCATCGCCAAACTTTCGCCGACCGCCTCGGGCGACGGACCGCTGTTCCGCATCAACGCCACGGAGCCGGGGATGGTCATCGGTACGGTCGGGTACATGTCGCCGGAGCAGGTCCGCGGCGAAGACGTCGACCCGCGGTCGGACATCTTCGCTCTCGGCGCGATCATCTACGAGATGTTGACGGGCAACCGCGCGTTCAACAGGAACACGGCCATCGAGACGCTGAACGCGATCCTGAAAGAGGATCCGCCGGAGCTCGGCGATCTCGTTCCGAATCTTCCTCCGGCGTTCGAGCGGCTCGTACAGCGCTGCCTGGAGAAGGATCGCAATCAGCGCTTCCAGTCGGCGCGCGATCTCGCCTTCAATCTCGAAGTGCTGACGACGATGCGTTCGGGTGAGTCGACGCTGACGGGACGGAACCAGCCGAAGCCGGCGCCGCCCGCGCCGCCGGCGCCGCTCGGCGAACAGACGCTGTCGAGGACCACGACGATGCCCGGCGCGGTGCCGCATCCGAGCGGCATCCGGCCGCAGCCGCGCCCGCGTCTGCAGACGATCGCGCAGCCGCGGCAGGTCTCGACGCGGCTGATCGTGATTCTCTTCCTGGTGTCGATCGCCGGGGCGGCGTTTGCCGGATGGTATTTCGCGAACCGCGAACGGACTGCCGGCGAGCAGACGGCGTTCCGCCGCATCACGTTCCGGCGCGGCGAAGTGCGCTCGGCACGCTTCACGCCGGACGGCGAGACGATCGTCTACAGCGCGGCGTGGGACGGCACACCCTCCGATGTCTTCGTCGCAAGCCGGCACAGCCCCGACGCGCGGCCGCTGGGGCTGCGCGATGCGGAGGTGCTGTCCGTCTCGCGATCGGCCGAAGTGGCCGTGCTTCTCCGCCGCGACCGGCTGACCGGCCTCGGCACGCTGGCCCGCGTGCCGATCAGCGGCGGTGCGCCGCGCGAGATCGCCACGGACATCCTTCACGCCGATTTCTCACCGGACGGAACGAAGGTGGCCGTCATCCGCGCGGTGGGGCCGCGGTTCCGCATCGAGTATCCGATCGGCGAGACGAGATACGAGACGCCGCATTACATCCGCGACATCCGCGTCGCCCCCGACGGGCAGACGCTGGCATTTCTCGAGCCGCACGGCGGCGCGACCGACGTGGTGGTGATCGAGAAGGGTGAGCCGGAGGCGATCGCGCGCGGATGGGCGCGCGGCGCGAACGGGCTGGCGTGGGCGCCCGACGGCGCTCACATCTGGGTCACCGGTACCGAGACCTCCGCGCCGCCGGCGCTGTGGGCCGTCACGCTCAGCGGCGACCGGCGGCTGGTCAGCCGGCTGACCGGCTCGATGAAGCTGTTCGACATGTCGAGTGCCGGCCGCATCCTGATCGCGAACGGGACGTGGCGCGCGGCGCTGCACTACATGCCGCCCGGAGCGCCGAGGGAACGCAATATGTCGTGGCTCGACTGGTCGATCGGCTCGGATCTGTCGAGGGACGGCCGCACGCTCCTTTTCAACGAGACGCGCGAAGGGGGAGGAGCGCGAAGCTCCATCTATCTCTGGCGTCACGGCGCCGATGCGCCGGTGCGCATCGGTGAAGGCTACGGCAGCGCCCTTTCGTCCAACGGCGAGCGCGTCCTCTGCCACGCCGGCGGAAAACTGATCGTGGTGCCGACCGGCGCCGGCGCGCAGCGGGAGTTGAAGGTGGAGGGGAGTTTCGATCTCGGCGCCGACTGGCTGCCGGACTCGCGCCGCGCGGTCGTGGCGGGTGCACAACCTCAGGGGCAGTACCGGCTCCTTCTCGTCGACACGGAGATGGAGACCATCACGCCGCTCTCGCCCGAGAACATCTGGGGAGGAGGCGCGGCGCGCCCGTTCGCCGTGGCGCCCAACGGGCGTTACGTGGCGGGGATGAACCGCGCCGAGTCGATCGTGCTCTACCCGCTGGATGGGTCGCTGCGCGCCACGCCCGTCCGCGGCGCCCGCAAGGGCGAGATCCCGATCCAGTGGAGCGGCGACGGACGTTGGCTCTACGTCTACGATCCGACGGAGATGCCGGCGCGCGTCGTCCGCGTCCATCTCACCGATGGGGGGCGCGACGAATGGCGTGTGTTCGCGCCGGATGATCCGGCCGGCGTCTACCGCATCGCGCCGGTGCTGATCACCCCGAACGGCAACGCCTACGCCTACAACGCTCTGCAGACCCTGAACGACCTGTACGTGGCCGAAGGCCTGCGGTGATTGCCATCACCCGCGCCGTCAGTCCCCGCATCGTCGAATGCGAGCTGACCTGCCACGATCGGGAGCCGATCGACGCCGCCCGGGCGTCCGCACAGCACGAACGGTACGAGCAATGGCTCGATCGTCATGGTGCGCGAATCGTTCGCGCGGATCCGGCGCCGGAGCATCCCGACGGGGTCTTCGTCGAGGACGCCGCCGTCGTTCTCGACGAGATCGCCATCATCACCCGGCCCGGCGCGGAGTCGCGGCGGGGCGAGACGGATAGCGTCGCGCGCCTCCTGCACGACTACCGGCCGCTCCACCGGATCGAGGAGCCGGCCACGATCGACGGCGGCGACGTGCTCACGATCGGGCGGAGCATCTTCGTGGGGCAATCGACGCGCACGAACGACCTCGCTGTCGAGCAGCTTCGGGAGATCGTGACGCCGCATGGCTACGAAGTGACGGCCGTGCCGTTGCGCGAATGCCTTCATCTCAAGAGTGCCGCGACCGCCGTCGGCGATGGAACGCTCCTCGTCAATCCGCGCTGCGTCGATCGAGAGAGCTTCCCCGGTCTCGAAGTGATAGCCGTGCCGGAGACCGAGCCGGGAGCGGCAAACGTCCTGTGCCTCGCCGGCGCGCTCCTGATCTCGTCCTCCTATCCGGAAACGAGGCGGATGCTGCAGCACCGAGGCCTCGCCGTCGAAACGATCGACTACCAGGAGCTGGAAAAGGCCGAAGCCGGCGTGACCTGCTGCAGCATTCTGTTCCGAGGCCCGAGCCCCGGTAGGGAGGAGGCTCCCCCCGTCACTCCAGAGTAATGGCGGCCTCTTCCGTGCGCGTGGTCTTCGTCGCGCTCCTGGTGGCGACGCTGACGTCGTGTCGGAGCACATGGCGCGCGGATGCGGTGGCGCTGGCCGTGCGGGGGGCGGAAACGGGGGAGCGGCTGGCGGTGTACTACGACTCGCTCGCGCGCGACACGATCGACCACTGGGAGCTGACGGCGTTCCGTCGCGGCTTCCTTCGCCTTCCGCCGGCGGACGTGGATGCGCGCAGGGAGTTCGAGGCGCAGTACCGCGCCTTGCGCTCGCGAGCGCGCCTGGCGCGCCGCCTCGGCAATGTGTACGAGGCTTACGGCAGGCTGGCGAAATACGACACCGGGGGCGAGATCGTCGCGGCGATCGATTCCCTCGACGAGCAGCTTCGCGAGGTCGCGGAGTCGCCGCTCGACCGCCGCGGTGACATCGCCGACCGCCTGATCAAGGTCATCGCCGACTGGAAACAGAAACGGGAGCTCCGGAGCGCGGGACGTCTGCTGGCGGCGGCGACGGCCGGGGTGGACGAGCTGTTCCGGGCCGAGCGCGAGCTCTATCGCGACATCGTCCGCGACCGCGCCGGCAACTACAGGCAGGTGGCGAAGGAGCTCGTGGAGGCGAAGGAAGTGGTCAGCGTCGCGCTCGTCGACCGCGTGCTGTCGTCGTTCAACCTCGAATGGCCTGCCTCGAAGGTTCCGTTCGACGACGAGCGGATGATCGCCGGAATCAAGGAGATCATCGATGCGCGCGCCACCACGTTCGAGGCGCAGTCGCAGAGCGAGACCGATGGCGTGGCCCGCGCCCTGCGGACACTGCTGGAGGCGCATGACTGATCTGCAGATCTACCGTGCGCTGCGGAAGCAGTTCCGCACGATCGACGATCACGCCGACGAGCTGGCGAGGCGATGCGAGACGTTCGCCGAGGCGAAGCAGCTCAGCGACGATTGGGCGCAGGCGCAGCGGAACTACCTCGACGCGCGGAACCGCATCTTCGATACGAATTCGGCGCGTGTCCGAGAGCTGTACGAGCAGCTCGGCGTTGCGCAGAAGGAGATCGACGCATCGCTCCAGAAGCTGAAGAAGGCGGAGGGGGTGCTCGACAGAATCCGGGACGCCGTCCGGATCGCCACCTCGCTCGTCGGGCAGGGGAAGGTGTGATGGCGCCGAAGAACATACTGGCGTGGGACGACGATCCCGCATCCGTCGACGGGCACAGGCCGGAACCGCGCGCGCCGGCAATCCTGGGGAAGATGCCGCTTCCCGTCAGGATCTCCGGCACCGCGCCGCAGCCCGGCGAGTACGGTACCGACACGGCGGAGTTCCGGCACTGGGCGGCCGCCGACGCGCTCGCGCGCGCTGTCCTCTACTGGCAGCCGCTGGTGCCGAAGAGAACGAAATGGCAGACCGGAAGCCCCCTGCCGGTGCACCTCGATGCCGGGGTCGATCTCAACGCCTATTACGCACGCGGCGGGTACGGCTACGACGCCGGGCTGTCGTTCTTCCACGATGTCGTGGCCGGAAGGAGCGTCTATTCGGGAGAGAGCCCCGACATCGTCACGCACGAGCTGGGGCACGCCATGCTCGACGCCATCCGTCCGGAGCTGTGGGATACGGCGACCATCGAGGCGGCGGCGCTGCACGAGTCGTTCGGCGACATCTCCGCCGTGGTCTCGGGCCTGCAGCTGCCGTCGCTGCGCGAAGCGGTGCTGCGCGACACCGGTCACCGCGTCTATCGCTCGTCGCGCGTGTCGCGGCTCGCCGAACAGATGGGATGGGCGGTCCGCCACTTCGACCCCGCCTCGGCCGAGCCCGACTGCCTGCGCAACGCGGTCAATTCGTTTTTCTATCGCGATCCGGAGACGCTGCCGCCGACCGCGCCGGTTACTCTGCTCTCCTCCGAGCCGCACTCCTTCTCCCGCGTCTTCACGGCGGCATTCGTGGAGATGCTGGCCGGGATGTTCATCGTGGCGGGGGAGAAGAACGGAGAAGAGAAGGAGCTGCTGGAAGCGTCGCGCGATGCCGGGCAGATCCTCGTCGAAGCGATTCTGGCGGCGCCGATCATCCCCGATTACTTCCGCTCGATCGCGGCGTATTGCGTGAAGGCGGACGAAAAGCGGTACCGGAAAAAGTACCGCGACGTGGTGCAGGGGGCCTTCGTCCGGCGCGGAATCCTGCCGCTCGACTCTCGGGCCAAACCGCTCACGCGGCGGAAGGTCGGGCGCTGCGTCATCCGGCGGCGACGCTACGGGATCTCCGAACCGGTGGTGGTGATGGCTCCCGATGTGCGGGCGGCCGAATGCTTCTTCGAGGACCTGGTGTGCCGCGGCCGGCTCGATCTCGGCGCCGCGGCCGGAAACGCCGACGCCATGGTCTGGCAGCCGTACATCCGCAAGACTCACATCCTGGTGCGCGAGAACGGCGAGCTGGTGTTGCGGCGTAGGATGTTCGACTGATGAAGAAAAAGAAGGCTTCGAAGAAGAAGAAGTTCGAGCGTGACCTGGTCGAGCGGGGAGAGGCTGCCGAGCCGGACGAGGAGGGGAAGCTCCCTCCCGGCGCGACGCACGAGATCGTGGGGAGGAACGAGAAGGGGGAGCTGGTGATCCGGCGGCGGCGGTTCTCGATCAAGTGACGGGGGCGCGAAACGAGGGGCGACGTGTGCCCATCCAGGGAACGTGCATGGATTCTGCAGTTATTGGGAGCAGCGTACCCAGGAGGCCCCTTTTTGACCCGATCCCTTGTCCCTGCAGTACTTGCGATGTTCCTGTGCGTCGCCTGCGTGGCGGACCGCAATCAGGCTCAGCAGCAGGTACCGCCGCAGCCGGCGACCGCGACCTCACTCGACCTTTTCGCCCTCGGTACGACCGTCACCGATGAGGGGGCGGTGCGGCGTGACTCCACCGGCAGCACGTTCCGGCGCGGCGGCGAGATCTACCTTTCGGTGAATGTCTCCGGCGCCAGCATCGATCAGCAGATCGAGGTCCGCTGGCTCGATCCCGCTGGTCAGGTTCTCCGCCGCGATGCGCTGGAGGTTCCCGTGGGAACGCGCTTCGCCGCATTTTCGACCGGCGATACGGCCGGTTGGACGGAAGGCGGCCATCGCGCGGAAGTGATCATCAACGGCCGGCGGGTGACGGAGCGCGAGTTCGAGCTCCTCTGATCAGTCGTCGTCGCTGGTCGAGAAGCCGGTGACGCCGATCGGGACCGTCCCTTCCCT
>DATLFC010000046.1:0-2218 GCA_035525015.1 Thermoanaerobaculia bacterium
CGCCGCGCCGAGCACGACCCGGCCGAGCGCCACGACGCCCGGCTGGAAGGCCCGCAGAGCGACCTCGATCAGCAGGAACGATGATCCCCAGATGAGCGCCGTCGCCGACAGCAGGCTCCACTCGGTCGCGCCGAACGCCTCCGTGAGACTCCCTCTCCCGCTCTGCAGCAGCCGCCCTTCGGCCTCGACCGTCATAGCTTGGTTCCTCTGACAGAGTAGAACACTGGTTTTGAGATTTCGTTCGTCGGGCGGGTTCAGCTCTCAGCTCTAAGCTCTAAGGCCCGCCCAGGTTCTAACAGCTGAGAGCTGAGAGCTGAGAGCTAACCTATACTTCCGCACCGCATGGACCAACTGCACGAGTGGGCGAGCGCTGCTTCGAGTTTCGTCTGGGGTCCGTACGTACTCATTCCTCTTCTTCTCTTCACCGGTCTCTACCTGACGATCGTCCTGCGCGGGCTGCAGTTCCGCGAGCTGGGACGCTCGCTCTGGCTGGCGCTCGTCGTCCGCCATGAGGAGGGGGCGGAGGGAGAAGGGGACATCAGCCATTTCCAGGCGCTGATGACGGCGCTGGCGGCGACGGTCGGCACCGGCAACATCGTCGGCGTCGCCACGGCGATCGCGCTCGGCGGCCCCGGCGCCCTCTTCTGGATGTGGATGACGGGGCTGGTCGGCATGGCGACGAAGTACTCCGAGGCGCTCCTGTCGGTGAAGTACCGGATCACCGATCCGTCGGGGGAACAGGCCGGCGGGCCGATGTACTACCTCCGCGACGGCATCCGCTGGAAACCGCTCGGCGCCGTGCTGGCGTTTCTCTTCGCGCTGTTCGCGTCGGTCGCGGCGTTCGGCATCGGCAATATGGTGCAGTCGAACTCCGTCGCCCAGGCCATCAACACCTCGTTCGGCGTGCCGACGTGGATCACCGGACTGACGATCGCGGTGCTGGCCGGACTGGTCATCCTCGGCGGAATCAAATCGATCGGCCGCTTCACCGGCTTCTTCGTCCCGATCATGATCGTGGTCTACATGATCGGATCGGGGATCATCATCATCCTCAACATCCGGATGGTGCCGGAGGCGTTCCGGCTGATCTTCACCAACGCCTTCACGCCGACCGGCGCCGCCGGCGGCTTCGCCGGCGCGTCGATCATGATGGGGATCCGGTACGGTGTGGCCCGCGGGATCTTCTCGAACGAATCGGGTCTCGGATCGGCGGGAATCGCCGCCGCCGCGGCACAGACCCGCGAGCCGGCGCGGCAGGCTTTCGTCTCCATGACCCAGACGTTCATCGACACCATCGTCGTCTGCACGTTCACCGGCGTGGCCATCATCTCCACCGGCGCCTGGACCTCGGGCGAGAACGGCGCGGCGCTGACGCAGCTGGCGTTCCGCCAGGGGCTGCCCGGCAACTGGGGGGGCTGGGTCGTCGCGATCAGCCTGGCCATGTTCGCCTTCTCGACGATTCTCGGCTGGAGCTATTACGGCGAGAAGTCGATCGAGTATCTCCTCGGCGAGTGGTCGAATTTCCCGTACCGGATTCTCTTCGTAATCGCCTCGTTCTTCGGCGCGATCTACAGCCTCGATTTCGTCTGGACCGTCTCCGACGTGATGAACGGGCTGATGGCGCTGCCGAATCTCATCGGCCTCCTGCTGCTGAGCGGCGTGATCGTCGCGGAGACGCGCCGATACCTGTCGCGGCGGTCCTGACGTGACCATGCACGGACTGGCGCGCCTGCTGGCCATTCTCGCCGTCGTGATTCCGGTGGCGGGGACGCTGCTCAGTCTCGTGCGGCATCCCCACTGGCTCTTCCGGTTCTGGGATTTTCCGCGCGTGCAGCTGGCCGTCACGACGGCCGCCGGCGCGGTGGCGTGGCTGGTTTTCTTCTTCCGTGGGACGGCCGTGGAAGTGGCGATGCTCGTGGCCGCCGCGGCGGCGATCGCATGGCAGGTGTACAAGATTTTTCCGTATACCCCCCTCTTCCGGAAGCAGGTGCAACCGGCGGACGCGGCCGATCGCGACAACGTGCTGGCGCTGCTGATCTCGAACGTGCTGATGGAGAACGAGGAGCGCGATCGCCTTCTCGCCGTGGTGAAGGGGCGGGCGCCCGACGTGCTGCTCGCCGTCGAGACCGACGCGGCGTGGAGCTACGCGCTGGAGAAGGGGCTCGGCGAGGATTATCCGCACCGGATCCTGCAGCCGCAGCACAACTACTACGGCATG
>DATLFC010000063.1:0-3218 GCA_035525015.1 Thermoanaerobaculia bacterium
CCCAGCTCGACGAGCTTTTGCGTGCCGTAGGGAAGCTGCCAGATGTAGCGATCGCGCGCGGCGTGGAGATCGAGCAGATCGATGATCTCCTCGACGCGCTCGCGATGCTCGACCTCCTCGCGCGCGGCGCGCGAGCGGCGGTGGAGCATCGTCGCGCCGCTCCAGATGCCGGAGCGCATGTGGAGGTGGCGTCCCAGCATCAGGTTCTCCATCGTCGACATGTGACGGAAGAGCTCGAGATTCTGGAACGTCCGGGCGATGCCGCGCCGCGCCACCTGATGCGGTTTCCGTCCGGTGATCTCTTCGTCCCGGAAGCGGACCGCGCCCTGGTCGGGCCTGTAGATGCCGCAGATGCAGTTGAAGAGCGTCGACTTTCCGGCGCCGTTCGGTCCGATGATCGAGTAGATCGTCCCTTCCTCCACGACGAACGTCAGATCGTCGAGCGCGGTGAGACCGCCGAATCGATGCGTCAGTCCCGTCACCGACAGCATCAGACCTTCCTCACGTAATGCCGGCCGAAGAGGCCGGACGGACGGACGCAGAGGACGAGGACGATGACGAGAAAGGCGACGATCGACTTGAATTCGAGTGACACGTAGGCGCCGAAGAGATTCTCGATGACGCCGAGGAGCAACCCGCCGACGACGACGCCCGGCAGCGACGTGAGGCCGCCGAGCACCGCGGCGGCGAAGCCCTTGAGCAGCGGGTCCCACATCATCGTCGGGTCGAGCGTGGTGATCGGGGCGATGAGCATCCCGGCGATCGCGCCGACGACGGCGCTGATCGCGAACGAGACGCCGAGAAGCCGGTCGACGGGAACACCGTGCACGCGCGCCGCGATGCGGTTCTGCTGCGTGGCCCGCAGCGCGGCTCCCCATCTCGTGAAACCGAAGAAGAGGTAGATGGCCAGCATCAGAAGCGCCGCGGTCCCCATCGTCAGCAGCGTCAGGTGGCTGATCGCCACTTCGCCGATCCGGACCACCTCGCGCTCGGAGACGGGAAGCGAGAGCCGGCGCTGCTCGGCGCCGAAGCGCCATCCCGCCAATCCATAGAGGATCATCTGAAAGCCGAGCGTGATGATGATGAGGTTCAGGACGGTCGGCTGTTTCGCCCTCCGGATGAACGCGAACTCGAGGAACATCCCGATCGCCGCCGCCGTGAGCAGCGACGCCGCCAGGGCGATCCAGAACGAGGCGCCGTGCGCGGTCATGACGGTCCAGGCGATGAAGGTCGTGATCATCGCCATCTCTCCTTGCGCGAAGTTCGGCACGGACGAGCTCTTGTAGACGATGGCCATCGCCAGCGCGATGAGCGCGTAGATGCTCCCGAACGCCAGTCCGTTGACGATCACCTGCTCAAACATCAAATCCCCTTTCGGAGTGCGGCGGTTTGCCGCCGCGCCCCGGCGGCAGCAAGCTGCCGCCTCCCAAAGCGGCGGCAAGCCGCCGCACTCCAAAAAGTCAGAATGGCCAGGTCCTCCAGTAGATCTTTGTCCGCAGCCAGAGGCCGTAGAGGCCGAGCGGCTCGAGCGTGACGATGAAGATGAGCACGAGTCCCGTGACGATCCAGGTGATGTTCGGCAGACCGCTGACCGTCATGAAGCGCTCGGAGAAGGCTTCCAGCGCCGGTCCGGCCAGCGGCAGGCGCTGGATCGAGGAGCCCTGCAGGTTCAGCCACGTCAGCACGACGGCGCCGGCGATCGGGCCGAGGATCGTCCCCAGCCCGCCGACCACCACCATGGCCAGGTAGAGCACGGAGAGGACGAAGGTGAACATCCCCGGATTGATGAAGCCGAGCACCGCCGCCCACAGTCCTCCGGCCACGCCGGCGTAGAAGGCGCTGACCGCGAAGCTGAGCGTCTTGTACCTCGCCACGTCGACGCCGGCCATGGCCGCGGCGATGTCGCTGTCACGGACGGCCTGGAAAGCGCGGCCGACGCGGCTGCGCATCAGATTGCGGGCGGCGACGGCCAGGATCACGGTCGCGGTCATCGTCATCGCGTAGATGCCGCGATCGCCCCACGGCTGCGGCACGACCAGACCCATGTGCCCGCCGAAGAAGGCCATGCGGCCGATGAGAATCGTGACGGCCATCCCGAATCCGAGCGTGGCGATGGCCAGATACGGCCCCTCCAGACGCAGCGCGGGAAGACCGAGAAGGAGCCCGATGGCCGCCGCCACGAGGCCCGCCACGATGAGCGCGAGCGGATACGGCACCGCGGCTCGCGTGGCCAGAATCACCGTGGCGTAGGCGCCGATGGCCACGAAGCCGGCGTGGCCGAGAGAGATCTGGCCGGTATATCCGACCAGGATGTTCAAGCCGAGAGCCACGATGACGTTCACCGCCATCAGGTTCACGGCGTAGATCTGATAGCTGGTGGCCACGAACGGAAGGAGCACGAGGGCCGCCAGAAGAACCACGAACCAGAAGCGGGCCACGCCGCTGTGCAGGAGCTGCACGTCCTCGTAGTAATCGCGTTTCAACGCGAGGGAGCGTTGCATCCTCGGCGGCCATTATGACCGCTCCGAGCGGGAACAACGCGAGGAGTCGTCAGCCCTCTTCTTCACCCGGCTCCAGCGGCGGAGTGAGCTCCTGGGCGATGGTGAGGATGGCGGCGGCGACGGGAACCGCGACCAGCAGACCGAGAAACCCGAAGAGAATGGTCATGATCGTCCCGGCCAGGATGGTCACCACCGGTGGGACGTCGACACCCCGCTTCATGATGAGCGGAGCCACGATGTTGCTCTCCACCTGCTGGATGGCGACGTAGGCGATGAGAACGTACAGCGCCTTGGTGGGCGAATCGACGAAGGCGATGCCGATCGCCGGAATGGCGCTGAGGATCGGTCCGAACACCGGAATGAACTCGGAGACGCCGGCCAGAATCCCCAGTGCCACCGCCGCCTTCACGTCGAGCAGGAGGAGCGCGACCGTGGTAATCGCTCCGATGACGAGCATGCTCACACCCTGGGCGCCGAGCCATCGCAGCAGCGTCGAAGCGACTTCGTCGCCGACCTCCGCGGCGCGCTGGCGGCGGTCCCGCGGCAGCAGGCGCAGCATGCCGTCGCGGTAGAGAGAGGGATCCGCGGCGAGGTAGATGACCAGGAACAGTACGAGCAGCACGCCGGCAACAGCGGTCACCGTCGTCATGAAGAAGGGGAAGAGCGTGCCGGCATGCTCCCGCAACTGCAGGGCGATGCGGTCCCTCATCGACGATT
>DATLFC010000072.1:0-30312 GCA_035525015.1 Thermoanaerobaculia bacterium
ACGCTCAACGGACAGCCGGCACTCGTCCTTTCCTACACCAACGCCGGCGTCGTCGACACGAACGGCGCCGAGATCGCCGTGAACTACTACGTCACCAACAACTGGATCGTCGACTTCAACTACTCGCACTTCGACTTCGACGTGAAGTCGCAACTGCTCGGCGACCGGCTGCTCCCGAACGCGCCGAGCGATAAGTGGAACCTCGGCGTGGCGTGGCGCGGCACGAAGTTCGACGCCAAAGCCACCTATCGCTGGGTCGACGAGTTCGACTGGGCAGCCGGCGTCTTCGTCGGCACCGTTCCGCAGTACGACGTCATCAACGTCACCGCGAACTACCGCATCAACGAGTTGCTCGGCGTCGGCGTCGACATCAGCAACGCGACCGACAACGAACACTGGGAAGCGTTCGGCGGCGACATGATGGCGCGCCGCGCCCTCGCCTTCGTCAGTCTGAACTGGTAAGTGTCATTCCGAGCGAGAGCGAGGAATCTGGGGGTGCGGTGGCGCGATCAGCGCGCCGCCGCCCGCCGGATTCCTCGCTACGCTCGGAATGACAGCCTCTTCTCCACCGCGTCTCCGGCCGCCTTCGTTCCCAGCGAGCCGCCGAGATCGCGCGTCGTCTCCCCTGCTTCGATCGCGCCGACGACGGCGCGCTCGATGATGGCCGCTTCCTCCGCGTGATCGAGGTACTCGAGCATCATCGCCGCCGTGAGGATGGCGCCGATCGGATTGGCAACGTCTTTCCCCGTGTACTTCGGCGCACTTCCGTGGATCGGCTCGAAGAGCGAGACGCGGCCCGGATGGATGTTCCCCGACGCCGCGACGCCGAGGCCTCCCTGCAGCGCCGCGCCGAGGTCCGTGATGATGTCGCCGAACATGTTGTTGGTGACGATCACCTCGAACATCTCCGGCGCCCGCACCATCTGCATCGTCAGCGCATCGACGAACATGTGGAAGTGCTCGATGTCCGGGTATTCCGCCGCCACCTCCTCGAAGGTCCGCATCCAGAGGTCGCCGCCGAATCGCATGACGTTGTTCTTGTCCGACATGCAGACCGACCTGCGATTCATCTTCTTCGCGAAGTCGAACGCGTAACGGATGATCCGCTCCACCCCCTTGCGCGTGGAGACGTCTTCCTGGATCGCGAACTCCTCCGGCGTCCCCTTCTTGAACGTACCGCCCATGCCGACATACGCGCCTTCCGTGTTCTCGCGGAAAATGACGAAGTCGATCCTCTTCTCGTCGCGCAGCGGTGAAAGCCGCCTGTCGAGCAGTTTGACGGGGCGATAGTTGACGTAGAGGTCGAGCTGGAAGCGCATGCCGAGGAGAATGTCGGCGGCGTGCTGCATGTCGGGGACGCGCGGATCCCCGAACGCGCCGAGGTAGACGGCGGCGTAGTTGTCGCGGATGTCGTCCATGGCGCCGGGCGGCATGGAGATGCCGCTGCGGAGGTACTCGTCGGCGTTCCAGCCGAAGCGGACGAACTCCAGGCCGAGGCGGCGCTCGTCGTTGATACGCTCCAGGATGCGCATCCCCGCGTCGATGACTTCGGGGCCGATCCCGTCGCCGGGAACCACTGCGATCTTCTTCGTTCTCAAAACGGCGCGGATTCTACAATGACGCGGCGGTCATGATGCAGACGGTCTGATCAGCACGATGCCGCGGGCGGCGATCGACTCGCGCAGCCGCGGATCGCAGAGCGCGCGGGTCTCGGCCTCCCAGTCGTAGTCCCAGTGCCCGTAGCCATCGACGCCGATCCCGGGGTGCGTCACCAGCTCGGTGGTTCCCTCCACGAAGTCGAGCAGCGGCTCGATGTCGCGAAGGTGCCCCGCTTCCAGCACGCCGATCGTACGGTCGTTGGTCCCGCGGCCCATCGAGCTCAGAATCGCAACGGCTGCGCGGCGGGCCACGCTCGCGTGACCGCCGTAATCATGCACGCGGCGTATGTAGCCAATTTTGTATTCGCGGGCGAGGCGCTCCACCACCGAGAGCACGGAGGGCCACTGGTGGAGGTGCTGGTGGCCGTTGAGGTGCGTGATGCGAAGGCCGGTTGCGAGCACCCGCTCGATCTGCGCCCGGAGCTCGGGCTCGACCCGTTTTCTCGACAGGAGGAACCGGATGTAGCCGCGCGGCATCGGCCGGCCGGTGGTCAGCGCACGCTCCTCGACGAGCGTCAGGTGAATGCCCGCTTCGAGCGACGGCAGATCGCGCAGCCGCGCCACGGCATCGTCGAGATCGCGGCCGTTCGCGGAGATCGAGCAGGCGGTCACGATCCCGTCGCGGTGCGCCCGGATGGCCCCTTCCGTCATCCCGCGATGCAGCCCGACGTCGTCAGCGGTGACGATCAGCCGCTTCACGTTTCCTCATCTCCGGATACAGCGACACCAGCTCGCGGAAGATCTTCAGGATGACCGCCGGCGACGAGAGATGCGACGTGCCGTGAACCCGTGGAAAGTAGTCGAGGCCGATCTGCTGCACGACGAAGCCGCGGTTGCGTGCCTTCACCACCAGCTCCGCATCGACGAGCGATCCTTCCGATCGCAGCTTCACCGCATCCAGCACCTCGCGCCGCATCAGCTTGAACGAGAAGTTCACGTCGCGGATGCTGATGCGGAAGAGGATGCGGATCAGCCAGTTGTAGAGGATCGAGTAGATCGTCCGCTTCACCCCTTCCGTGGTGCGGTCGAAGCGATAGCCGGCGATCACGTCGGCGCGCGTCACGCGCATGGCCCGGATGGCGCGGCCGAGCACGTCGGGATCGAACGGGAGATCGGCGTCCATGTAGAGGATCAGCTCGTGCTGCGCGGCACTGAATCCCGTGCGCAGCGAGGCGCCGAGCTTCTGGTTGAAGTCGTGGCGGATCAGCCGGATCCGCGGATTGCCGTCGACGGCACGCCGGACGATCTCCGGCGACTGGTCGTTCGAGGCGTCGTCGACGATGATGATCTCGTACTCCCGCGCATGCTGCGCGAGCGCGTCGACCGCGTACCCGATCGCGTGCTCGATGTTCGCCTCCTCATTGAACATCGGCACCACCAGCGAAATGGATGGTTTTGGGGTCAGGCCTTCCCTTTTACCTTTCTCCACCAGGTGTGGTGCTCTGCGGCGTTTTTACCACGGCACTACCGGTCGTAGAGAAAGGTAAAAGGGAAGGCCTGACCCCAATGAGCTGGACCGAGAGCTCGCGGCCGTCGGGCGGGGTGAAGGTGCGGTCGGCGTGGATCACCAGGCGGCTCACCGCGGGAACGAGCAGTTCCGCGGTGCCGCCTCGGAGGATCTCGACCGTCGCCTCACCGACCGAGAGGCGGTTTCGCTCGACCGGCGAATCGACGGGGAGGCGGAATCGGAGCTCGACCGCTTCAGCCGTTCGCTGCGGCAGATCGATCACCGCCTGCCTGGCCAGCCAGCGCCACTCACCGCGCTCCGGCGAGCTCTCCACCGCATAAACGCCGCGTCGCGCCGCATAACGCGGGCGCGGCACGAGGGAAACGACATGGAAACGGTCGCCGCGCAGCTTCCGCCCGGCGGCGGACGGCGACGACCCGAAGATCCGCGCACCAGGGACCGGCGACCGGCCGTGCACGAGCAAGTCGCCATCGGGCACCTCGTCGAGCCTTTCCGGGGTGACGATCCGCGGCGCGCCGCGGAATGAGCCGAACGGCACGAGATCGGGTGCGGCAATGACGACGGCGTCCGGCGAGACGGATCGCAGCGCCGCCACCGCCGGCGACTGGTGCTGCCGCCGTTCGGCCACCACCGGCCACGCGTACGCAACGGAGGCCAGGAGGAACACGAACGACGATGCCATCGCGATCGCCGGCCGGCGAGCGACCGGAGCGACGGCGAACAAGGCCACGATGAGCAGCAGAGGGATGACCGGACGGACTCCGTCGAGCGCCGGCGCCAGCAACACGCAGAGCATTCCGTAAGCCGCGCCGAAGGCGACGAGCAGCGGCTGGCGGAGACGGACGGCGCCGAACAGCGCGGCGGCGAGGATCGGCAGCGACAGAAACTTGTCACCCCATGGGTGCGCCGCAAAACGGACGACGAGCTCGGGGCGGAACTGCACGCTGTCCAGCCACGGCTGCGCGGCGAGCACACCCGCCGCCGCGACCGCGAAACAGCCGAACCTTCGCTTCATCAGGAACCAGCACGCCGCGGCCATGCACGCGACGGCGACGCTGGTGCCGTCCGGCAGCGGGCCGAACACGAGCATCGCCGGCGCAAGGAACGCGACGAGGAGACTCGCCGCGGCCGCCCACGAGTTACCGAGGAGATGGGACGCCGCGAGCCCGAAGAGAATCGCGCCGGCGACGGAGGCGATCACCGACAGCGCCACGAGCGTGACGAACGGGTCGCGGACGAAGACATTGATCAGGCGAGCCAGCGCGACGACCAGCGGAGCCCCTCCGCCGTCGAACGTGAGGAGTCCCGCGGCGAGGCGGATCTCGTCCGCATGCCAGAAGCCGCGCGGTGCCGTGGCGAGGCGGATCGCGCCCACCACGAATGCCGCCGCGATGATGGGAGTGCCCGACCGGTTCTGCGTGATCGAAGTATAGACTGCGATGCGATGACCGATCGACGTCTCTGGCGCGGCGCGGCCATCATCGCCGCCCTCGCATTCGCCGGTGTGGCGCTCTACCTCTCACCGCTGCGGCAGATGATCGACGCCCGTTCCCTGCTCGCCGCGGCACGCGCGTCGCGCGATGCCTGGTGGTCCATCCCGGCGTTCTTCGTGATCTACGCGATTTTCGATGTGCTGTTCATCCCCACGCAGGCCCTCGGCGTCGTGGCGGTCCTGGTCTGGGGCTGGCTGCGCGGCGCAACCATCGAGCTCTTCGCGGCGACGTTCGGAGCGATCTTCCCGTTCCTCATCGCGCGCGGCGCGCTGCGCGAGCCGATCGCCGCCCGCCTGGCGAAGCATGCCTCCATGGCGCGCATCCTCGAGCGCGAGGGATTCACGCTGCTCCTCGTTCTCCGCGTCGTGCCGATCCTTCCGTACACGCTCCTCAATTACGTGGCCGGTCTCTCCTCGCTGCGCCTCTGGCAGTATGTCGTGGCGACGCTGATCGGCATGATTCCGTCGGCGTACATCTTCGGCTACTTCGTCGACGCGCTCGTGCAGGGCGTCATGGAGCCGCGCGAGGTGCTGCTCCGCGCCCTCGCCGCCGGGGTCCTCTTCGCCATCCTCATCGTGGCGACGCGGCTGGCGGCTCCGCGGGTGCGGCGGCGGCTCGCGTCGCGAGACCATACAGCTTCACCGCCAGCCGGCGGGGATCGCGGCTGAGAGAGCCCGGCACCTCCGCCGGAACGAACGACCGCGCCGAGCGCAACACCAGCAGCGGCGCGCCGGGCGGCACGGGGATCTCGATTGCCGTCACGCCTCCCCGCTCGACGCGATGCGTACCGCGCGGCGCGCCATCGGCTTCCACCGTGAGCTCGTTCGCCTCGATGAGCGAATCGGCGGGAAGCCCGCTGTGAATGGTGACGATGCGAGCCTCGCCGCGCGGCAGCTGCAGCTCGGCGAGCGGCGCCAGCCACCGCCAGGCCAGCCCTTCCGGCTCGCGCTCCGGACCGTAGATCCCGCGCACCGGACGGTACCGCGACTCGGGCGGAATCGGCGCGATGCTGGCCACGCGATAGTGATTTCGCGTGAGCTTCGAGTAGGCGTCGCTCGCCGCCCACGCAAACGTCGCCGCACCTCTTTCGCGCGAAGCGCCGTCGGCGTACAGAAACAGCGGCACGTCGGGACGGTCATGGAATCGCCGCAGGGCGTCGTCCAGCCGCATCGGCTGATGATCGCGAAGGTAATACGTGGCGTGCGGCCAGAGCGGCAGCTCGTAAACCGCGACCGCGTTCGGCGGATACACCCGCCGCGCATGCTCGGCGGCCTGCACCGGCGGTGAGGCACTCCGGCTGCGCTGGTACAGCAGCGAGCTGACGTACACCAGCGAGCCGGCGCAGAACAGCAGCGGAAGCGCCAGCGGCGGGATCGAGAATCGCGAGGAGAGGAACGCCACCCCCACCGCGGCGAAGAACGCGGTTACCAGGACGAACGGGATCGCGTATCGCGCGCCGTCGGCGGGATCCATGACCCGGAGTGCGAACGCGACGTAGACCGCGCCGGCCAGCGTCATCGGCAGCGCCAGCCAATGCCGTCTCCGGACGGCCATCACGAATCCGATCGCCGCGGCCAGCAGCAGCGGGGCCGACGCCACCTTCACACCCCACGGATGGGCGACGAACCGCAGCGCGATCATGGCGGGGGTCCACCCGCCGCGCGACTGGCCGGCGTCGTGCTCGGCGAGATATCGTCCCTGCCCCGTCTCGAACTCCGCCAGCTCCTCGATCCCGCCGACCGCAGCAGCGAGCGGAATGAGCCAGGCCAGGCAGACGAAGGTGAACGCGAGAAGCGCGGTCCCGCGATCGCGCCACCGGCGCATCATCGCCACGCGCACCAGCAGCAGCGGGACGACGAAGATCGCGAACTGCATGCGCCACCCGACGGCGAGCGCCGCGATCGCCGCGAACGAGGCCGGCGACGAGGTGCGCGTCCCGAGGTAGAGCGCGGCCGCCAGCAGCGCCAGCGCCCCCGGCTCGGAGATCGGCAGCGTGGCGTGCACCAGCATGGACGGAGAAAAATAGAAGAGGAGCGCGCCGGCGATGCCGGCCGCCATCTCGCCGCTCATGTTCCGGAACGCCAGCGCGAGCATCACGAAGCCGATCAGCGATCCGGCGATGCTGATGGCCCGGAGCGCGGCGAAGTCGGATGGAGCGACCATCCTCACGAACTTCCCCACGCCCATGAAGACCGGATAGCCGGGCGGCGGCGGATGGTGCGACAGCGGGTCGTAGCGGTGCAGGCCCTGAAAAAAGAGCGGCTCGTCGAACTCCCACGGACTGGCCGGCATCGAGAAAAAGAGCACGACCGCGAACCCGGCGGTTGCAAGGGCCAGATGCTTCACTCGCGGCCACTATAATCCGCGGCCTCATGCCGCTCGGCTGCGTCCGCGCTCTCCGGCTCCTCCACCAGACGTTCCGCCACCATCCTCCCGGCCAGCGCATCCACATCCTCGGGCGCTTCCTCACCGCGCCGTTTCTCCGCACGCTCGATGTCATTCCGCCCGGCTCACGAGTCCTCGACATCGGATCGGGCCATGGGACGTATCCGCGCCTGATCGTCGAGGAGCGGGCCGGCCGGGTGATCGCCGTCGAGCCCGACCTGCGCAAGACGCTGATCGCGTTCCGCCATCCGAAGATCCGCTTCGTCTGCGGCTTCGACGACTGCATCCGCGGCACATTCGACGTCATCGTGATCTACGACGTCATCTACCGCATGCCGCCGGAGGAGCGCGACGCGCTGTTCCGGCGCGTCTACGAGCGGCTGACGCCGGGCGGCCTCTTCGTGCTGAAGGACCTCGACCCGTCGCATCGCCTCAAGTGGCAGTGGAACCGGATGCAGGAGACGGTCATGGACCGCTTCTTCGGCCTGACGATCGGCGAAGGCTTCTACATCGACACGCGAGAGCAGATCGGAGAGCGGATGCGGCGCACCGGCTTCACCGCGTTCGAGTGGCAGCGCGTCGACGCCTGGTACCCCCACGCGCACATCGTCTACACGGCCAGACGAGCCCTCTGAATTCTGCTCCGTCAGGGAACCGCGGTCGACTGCCACGACACGAGCTGCCAGCCGCGGACCCCGCCGCGGCGGTAGACCGCCGTGTAGAGCAGCTCCACGTCGCTGTCGTTGCGATTGACGGTCACGGAAAACGAGCCGCGACCGGTCACGACGGCGGAATCGCCGTACATGCGGATCGCCGGGTCGGGCGCCTTGATGGCTCGATACTTGATGCGCTCGCTGCGGAGGCGGTCGAGGAACTGCTGCTTCGCCTCCACAGCCCCGTCGGAATGGACGTAAACGACATCCTCGGTCAGCAGCTCGTTCAGCGCGTCGAAATCGCGGACCACCATCGCCTCGAACCGCTGCCGGTGGAGATCGCCGAGACGAACGCGCTCTTCAGCGACGTCCCTGGTCGCGCACGACGCAAACAGGATGGCCAGAACCACGACGGAGCGAGCGGACATTCGCGATAGAGTAGCGCACTTCGTTATCATCCGCCTTCGAATGGAAACATAAGGACCTGCAATCATGGCTACTTTCCCCGGCGTCGACTACATGGGAATCGATTCGCTCTTCTCCGAGGAAGAGCTGATGGTGCGGCAGACCGTCCGTGACTTCGTCGACGATGAAGTGCTCCCGATCATCGAGCACGCCAACCGCGAGGAGAAGTTCCCCGCGCACCTGGTTCCGAAGATGGCGGAGATGGGGCTGTTCGGCTCGACGATCGACGAATACGGCCTTCCCGGACTCAACAATGTCGCCTACGGGCTCATCATGCAGGAGCTCGAGCGCGGAGATTCGGGTCTCCGCTCGTTCGTCTCGGTGCAGTCGGGCCTGGTCATGTTCCCGATCTACGCCTACGGCTCGAAGGAACAGAAGGACAAGTGGATCCCGAAGCTCGCGTCGGGGGAGGCCATCGGTTGCTTCGGCCTGACCGAGCCCGACTTCGGATCGAATCCGGGCGGCATGCGCACGTACGCGCGGAAGGAAGGCGGCTCCTGGGTCCTCAACGGCGCCAAGGCGTGGATCACGAGCGGATCGATCGCCGACGTGGCCGTGGTGTGGGCGAAGGCCGACGGCGTCATCCGCGGCTTCCTCGTCGAAAAAGGGACGCCCGGCTACACGACCGCCAATCACATGGGCAAGTTCTCGCTCCGCGCCTCGGTGACCTCGCAGCTCTTCTTCGAAGACTGCCGTATCCCCGCCGAAAACGTGCTGTCGGAGACGAACGGGATCAAGTATCCCCTCTCCTGCCTGACGCAGGCGCGCTACGGAATCGCGTGGGGAGGCCTGGGCGCGGCGATGGCCGTCTACAACACGGCGGTCGAGTACTCGAAGTCGCGCATCCAGTTCGGCGGACAGCCGATCGCCTCGCATCAGCTCGTGCAGAACAAGCTGGCCTGGATGATCACCGAGATCACGAAGGGGCAGCTGCTGGCGCTGCAGATGGGACGACTCAAGGACGAGGGGAAGCTGAAACCGCACCACGTCTCGATGGGGAAGATGAACAACGTCAACATCGCCCTGGAGTGCTCCCGCATGGCGCGCGACATCCTCGGCGCCAACGGGGTATCCGACGAGTACCCGGTGATCCGGCACATGCTCAACCTCGAGTCGGTGAAGACCTACGAGGGAACGCACGACATTCACAACCTCATCATCGGCGAGGCGGTCACCGGCATCCCGGCGTACAACCCGCCGATGTCGGCACAGGCGGAGAAGGAAGCGACGGAGCGACGGGCAGCCGAAGCAGCCCGAAAATAGAGTCGAAGGAAAGACATGGAATCGAGTCTCGAGATCGGATTTCTGCGCGTCACTGAAAGAGCGGCCATCGCGGCCGCCCGCACGATGGGTTATGGGAAGCGCAAGCATTCCGATCAGATGGCCGTGGAGTCGATGCGCGCGGAGCTGGGGAAGCTCAAGATGCGCGGTACGATCGTCATCGGTGAGGGAGAGCGCGACAAGGCACCGATGCTCTACGTCGGGGAGCCGCTCGGCCGCGGATGGAACGAGGGAGAGATCTATCCGGAGGTCGACATCGCCGTCGACCCGCTGGAGGGAACGAACCTCTGCGCGACCGGCGCGGCGAACGCGATCGCCGTTCTGGCCGCGTCCGAAAAAGGGGGGCTGCTGAACGCGCCGGACATCTACATGGACAAGCTGGTCGTCGGCGCCACCGCCGCCACCGATGTCAGCCTCGATTACAGCGTGCTCGAGAACCTCGGCCGGATGGCGGAGGCCTTCAAGCGCGACGTCAACGAGCTGACCATCGTCGTGCTCGACCGCGAGCGCCATCACGACCTCATCGCCCAGGTCCGCGAAGCAGGCGCGCGCATCAAGCTGATCTCCGACGGCGATCTCTCCGCCGGCATCTCCGCCGCGGTGCGCGGCACCGGCGTGCATGGCTCGATGGGCGTCGGCGGCGCTCCCGAAGGTGTCATCACCGCCGCGGCCATGCGCTGCCTCGGCGGCCGCATGCAGGGGCGCCTCAAGCCGCTCGAGCGGTGGCAGCAGGAGCGCCTGACTGCCATGGGATTCACCGACGGCAACAAGCTCTACTCGACCGAGGAGCTCGCCTCGGGGAACGACATCATCTTCTCGGCCACGGGCGTGACCGACGGCGACCTCCTGCGCGGCGTCCGCTTCTTCGGCGGCGGCGTCCGCACCTCGTCCCTCTTCATGTCGCTCAAGACGAACACGATCCGCTTCGTCGATACGATCTACCGCGAAGAGGGAACGACGATCGCGGTCAGCTTCGTCTGAGTTCGTTGGTCGTTGGTCGTTGGTCGTTGTTCGTTGCCCGTGACGCGACCCGGCCGGGTGGCCCGACCAACGACCAACGCCCAACGCCTTTCACCGAAACAGCTTCCGAAACGCCTCCGGAATCGCCGTCGTGAACACCATCCGTTTTCCCGTCGCCGGGTGCTCGAACCCGAGCAGCCTCGCGTGCAGCCCCAGGCGTCCGATCGGATTCTGCGTGCTGCCGTAGAGCTGGTCTCCGATCACCGGATGCCGCGCCTCCGACAGGTGGGCGCGGATCTGATTCTTGCGGCCGGTCTCCAGCGTCACCTCGAGCATCGAGTACGGACCTCGCGTTTCGATGGTCCGGTAATGCGTCACGGCCAGCTTCGCGTCGACGTGCGCCGGCACGCTGACCATCCGCAGATCCTTCCGCTCGAGCAGGTTCGAGCGGATCGTGCCGCGCGGCGGATCGATCTCTCCTTCGATGACCGCCACGTAGACGCGGTCGATTTCATGCGCCGCGAACCTGTCCTTGAGCTTCTCCCGCGACTCGAAATTCTTCGCGAAGAGCAGAACGCCCGACGTCTCACGGTCGAGCCGGTGCACGACGTGGATGCGTCCCTCCCCTTTCTCGCGCAGATAGTCGTTCAGATAGGCCTGCGCCGTCGACTCCTTCTCCCGCTCCGTGGCCACCGTGAGGAGGCCGTGCGACTTCAGGACGACGATCACGTCGTCGTCTTCGTGGAGGATCGCCAGGCCTGGAGGAAGCTCGAGCTTCGACCCCTTCGGCGAGACGTCGACGATGTCGCCCTGCTCCAGCTCACGGCGGGCGTTCTTCTCCGGCTCGCCGTTCACGACCACCCGGCCGTTCTGCAGCATCTGGCGCAGCGTCGTCTTCGACGAGTCGGGAAATGCCGTGGCCAGCGCGTCGAGAAGCGTCTGCGGGGTCTCGATCGTCGTGCGCACGAGGTAGGGTATGTACCATGAGGATCGTCTTTCTGGCCGCCATCTGCGCTCAGCTGATCCTGGGCCTCTGGCGCGCCCGGCTCCTCGGCTCTTCTGTCACGCCGGCACTGGCCCTGGCCGCGCTCATCGCCGTCGTCGGCGGGCTCTGGTTCATGAAGCGCTACGATGCGCCGGGCGCACCGCTGGCCAATCTCGTTGCCCTGCTCGCCGCGACGGTGGGAGCGCTCTCCGCGATCTCGGCCGCAAACGCGCCGTTCATCGGCTCCGTGGCGCGGATCAGCGTGCCGCTCTTCGCCTTCGCCATCGCCGCCCTCCTGGCCGTGGCCCGCCAGGAGCGGCGCTTCGTCTGGCCCGCCGCCATCGCGCTCCTGATCGCCCTGGCCATCCTCGAGATCGACCTCACCCGCGACGCGAGCTGGGAGGCCGCTCGGGCTGATCTCCGATGACGAAAAGGCCGCTGGGGTTTATATTGCTCGATACGCAAGGGAGAGAGAGACCATGCGCGTCGAGATCCGGTCCCGGCTGGGAAACATTGTCGTCGGCATTCTGGGCGTGGTCTACGCCGCGGCCGGCCTGGTTCTGTTCGCGATCCATTTCGTGCAGACCTGGGGCGCGGCGTCGCTGACCGATCGCGCCATCCAGCTTCTGCTCATCGCGGTGATCGCCGTCTCCGGATGGTTCGTTTCGATCGCCGTCCATGGGCTGGGCGTTCAACCCCACCGCCGCGGTGGGGCACGGGCCACCTTGCCGGCGTGAGCGCGCTTACCGCTCCAGCTCGTCGAGCATCTGCTGCAGCTGCGCGGTGATCTCGCCGCGGCGGCTGTTGCCGATGACGTGGTCGTCGATCTTCGTCACCGGCATGATGCCGAGGGTCGTGCTGGTGAGGAACGCCTCGTCGGGATCGAAGAGCTCCGCTTCACGCAGCGGCCGCTCGTCGACGCGGATCTTCGCGGCCAGCGCGAGGCCGATTGTGCGACTGCGCACCACCCCCGGCAGGATGTGCTCGTCGAGCGGATGCGTGACCAGCCGGCCGCCGCGCACGACGAAGAAGCTCGAGCTTGCCCCTTCCCGCACCACCCCGTCCGCGAGCAGCAGCGCCTCCTCCGCATCCGCGCGCTGCGCCTTCTTCTTCGCCAGCGCGTTCGCCAGCAGGTTCACCGACTTCACATCGCAGTGCAGCCAGCGCTGGTCGGCGGTGGTGATGACGCGAACGCCGCGTTCCTTCTTCGTCTGGTCGGGAAAGACGAAGCGCCGCGAATAGGCGAGCGCCGTCGGCTCCATCTCGTCCGGATAGAAATGCGATCTCGGCATCTCCCCGCGCGAGACCTGCACGTAGACGATCCCCTCGTCGAAGGCCGTCCGCTCGAGCAGTTCCCCCGCCATGGTTCGGAACGCGTCTTCGCTCCAGGGCGAGGCGATCTCGATCTCCGCCAGGCCGCGCTGCATCCGCCGGTAGTGGTCCTCGAGAAAAATGGGGCGCTTGCCGGTGAACTTGAATACCTCGTACACCGCATCGCCGAACTGGAATCCGCGGTCCTCGACGCCGAGCACCCGCTCGTCCGTCGTGGTGAACCTTCCGTTGAACCAGAGAACATCCGCCATCAGCCGGACACCGCCTTCACGATCACCACCGTCTTGTCATCCTCCCCTTCGCGGCCGAACTTTGCCACACTCCGGAAGACCTGCTGGCCGATCTCCGCCGCGCTCGCTTCGCGGTGCGCCCGCACCACGCGCTGCAGACGCTCCATGCCGAACTCCCGCTCCTTCGCATCGTGCGCCTCCACGATTCCGTCCGAGTACATGCACAGCAGATCCCCCGCTTCGAGCTTCACGAAGCCGCGCGTGTACGTGGCGTCGGGTGTTGGTCCCAGGACCGGACCGCCGTTGCGGAGGTACTCCACGTCCTTTCCGTTGCGGCGCATGACGAACGGCCAATTGTGGCCGGCGTTGCAGTAAATGATCACACCGCCCGTCTCCAGCTCGCCGTAGAACAGCGACACGAATTTCGTGGTCAGGCGGCTGCGGTGGATGATGTGGTTCAGCTTCTCCAGCGTGCGGATGATCTTGAAGTCGCGGTCGGTGGCCATGCGCAGCCCCATGTAGACGTCGCGCACGACCAGCGCCGCCGGCAGGCCGTGCCCCGAGGCGTCGGCGATGGCCAGTCCGAGGATGTTGTCCGACACCGGGATGAAATCGTAGAAGTCGCCGCCGACGATCTCGGCCGGTACGGTCTTCCCCCAGATGTCGAAGCCCTCGTACTGCGGAACGCGCTGCGGCAGGATCGAGGCCTGGATCCGCTGCGCTTCCGCCATCAGCGCCTCGTACCGTTCGGCGCGAAGCTTCTGGTTGATGGCGTAGCGGATCAGGTTCAGCGAGAAGAGAATATCCTCGCGGCTCAGATCGGGCGACACATCGAAGCTGATGATGTACTCCTCATCGCCGACGGCGATCGCGGCGAACCGCCGCGCTCCCAGCCGCTTCTCGAGCACCGGATCGACGGACGGATCGGTCGGATCCATCACCACCACGCCGTTCTCGAGCGCCAGCTCGATCGGCTTGTAGTTCTTCGGCACGGCGATCCCCAGGACCGCCTCCCGTTTCTCCCCGAACCTGCCGATCAGCTCGTACGTGCTGTCGTCGTCCCGGATCTCGAAGATCCGCCCCCCGCTGATCCCGAGAGGCGCCCCGAGATTGGATGCGATCGTCTCCGCCAGCAGCTCGACGTTCACGCCCTTCGACTCGGTGGTCTCGATGTGCTCGAGGATCCGCTCGACCTGGGTCAGGAGTTTTTTGTAGTCCATTGCTTGGCGTGGAGCTCTAAGCTCTAAGCTGTAAGGTCTAAGGGTTCAGTTGGCGCTGAACACCGCGGATGAGACCATTGAGAACACGACCGGCCTCGGCGGCTCTTGCGCCAACCATCTGAAAGGAATCTTCAGCGAGCATTCTCAGGTTGCGGGCGAGCTCCAGTTGGGTCTGCGCTTCGTACAATGATCCCCGCGCACGAAAGAGAAACTGGAGGTAGTCTTTCTTGGTCTGACGGCCCTTTCCTTCCGCGATGTTGCTCGGGACCGAGACGGCCGCGTCACGCACCTGCCGCGTTAATCCGTACATTTCGCGCCGTGGAAAATCGTCGGACACGCGATAAACCTCTTCCGCAAGTGCCATCCCTTTCTGCCATGCAATGAGATCTCGGAAGGAATCGCTCATTTGTGCCTCCTTAGAGCTTAGAGCTTAGAGCTGAGAGCTGCTACCGCAACTCCACACCATCCAGCTCATACGGCGCTTTCACTCCCAACAACCCCAGCACCGTCGGATACACATCCGCGATGTACGGCTCGCGGTCGGTGGCCAGCCTGCGGTTGTAGAAGAAGATTCCTTTCACGATCTCGGGGTCGACGGAGCAGTGGTCGCCGCTCCACACCTGCTTGTTCGGCTCGATCATCTCCTTCTGGATTCCGCCCAGCGACGTCTGCCACGAGACGCGGTAGCCGTCGTTGTTCGTGATGAAGAGGTCCGGGATCACGTTCGGATCGAACTCGCGGTAGATCTCCTCGCGCGCCAGGACGCGGCGCACTGGGCGCGCCCCATCCTCGGGATCCGTCATCAGCACGAGCGTCTCCTGCAGCTCCCGCTTCAGCGTTTCGTATTCGCTCCCCGGCTCCACGATCCCCTGCGCCTCCCGCCCCTTCACATTGATGTACATCTCGCCGAGGCCCATCGCGTACGCGCGCGTCTTCGACCAGTCGACGTTTTCCCAGAATTGTCCCTGGTCGAACAGCATCTCGACGTTCCGATCCTTCACTTCCACGCCGCTCTTGAGCGTCATGTAGCCGTTCGTGACGAGCCACGTGTTGTAGTTCACCGCCTTCCGGAAGCTGGCGAAGCCGTGATCGGAGAGGACGATCAGCGCCGCGTTCTTCGTCTGCGCGGCCGCCATCGCGTCGCCGACGATGGCGTCCATCAGCTGGTACGTCTCCAGGAGCGCGTTCCCCCACTTCGCCGCGAGCGCCGCGTCGTAGGCCGGATGTTGCGGATCGACGAAACGCCAGAAGACGTGCCCGACGCGGTCCGGAAACTCGAAGCACTGGACGATCAGATCCTCGTCGCCTTCCAGGAACGAGGAGAACATCTTCCGCGACTGCGCCACCGTCCAGTTCATGTCGTCCCAGAAGATCTGCTCGGTCGCGAACCCCTCGGAGATCGCCCAGGTGTCGATCTGCCACCCGATCGTCTTGTACAGCCCGTGCCGCTCCGCCAGCTCCCGCGCCCACGACACCGGCGTCGAGATGTGAAACCCCGGCGGGAGTTTGCGCGGATCGAAATTGATCGGCGACAGGTAGAGCTTCACTTCGGGCTGGGAGGAGATCAGGTGGAAGCGGCTCACCCCTCGCAGCTTGATGAGCCAGTTGAACGGAAAGACGAACTCGGTCCAGTCACTCCATTCCCCCGACCGCAGCGTGAAGCGCTTTCCGCTGACCTCGATGTCGACCGAGTTGCGGTCGTTCGCCACGGTCACCGTCATCGGGATCGAGATGTACGGCGGCTCGTCGAACAGCCGGTTCGGCGGACCCTTGATCACCGTGGCGATGATGCCGCGGTTGTCCTCGAGCTGCACGACCTCGATGGAGAACTCGTTCGCTCCCCCTCGCTGAAAGTCGAGTTCCGAGGTGAAGTAGAAAGGCTTGCCCACTCGGCCGGAGATGTCCGGTACGCCCAGCCCCGACAGCATGTGCCCTTCGTGGATCTCCTCCGCCGGGAAGGTCACCGGGACGTGAACGACCAGACCCTTCTTCCCCGCGTCCGCCGCCGCCTTCCAGAACGGAATGCCCTGGCGCCGGTTCACGACGGACGGCGTGGACACGGGAAGAAACTTCGCCGTCACGTAATACGCGGCGGCCGCCAGGGCGAGCCCGGCCACGACGAACGTCACGGCCAGTTTGATCCGCCGCCAGCGGAGCACGATCGCCGCGACCAGCACGAAGACGAGAAAAATCGCCGCCGCGGCAGCGATCGGTGTCTGCGCCCCCAGCAGGAATGGCTTCGTCGTCTCATCGAACGCCGCGAAGACCGGCAGGTAGGTCTTCGGATCGCGGCGCAGGAAATCGAAGATCCCTGTACGGCCGGGGTCGATGCCGGTGGTGAAGGTGGACCACGAGACCGGGGTCTGTGCGGGAATCGTCGGGCGCAGCGGCCGGAAGGTACCCTCCTCCCGCAGCCGGGCCAGGTTCGGCAGTTTCCCCTCATCCATCCACTGCTCGGTGAGGCGGGCGTCGACCCCGTCGAATCCGAGGACGATCACGCGCTGCTGGGCGTAGGAGGCGGCGGGGAGGAGGACGAATGCCGCCAACATCAAGCGGAGCAAAAACATCGGCGCATTCTAGCAACGCCGCGACGCGACTCAGGCACTCGTCTTGTAACCGGGTGGAGCGCGGGTGTCCTCACCCATCAGATTAAGGAGTCACAGAATGAATCGACGTCTTCTGGTCCTGGTAGCGATCGCCACTCTGCTGATGCTCGCCGCGTGCGGCGGGCGCGAACCGCGCGCCGCGGCTGCCGGCAACGGGCAGGAGTTGGTCATCGCATTCGACGGCGGACCGACGAATCTCGACCCGCGCATCGGCACCGATACCCATTCCGGCCGCATCTGGGACATGGCCGCCAGCGGCCTCATCCGCATGACGCCGACGGGTGATTTCACCGACGACATCGCCGAGCGGTGGGAAACGCCGGACGACCAGACGATCATCTTCCACCTCAAGCCGGATGCGAAGTTCCAGGATGGCCGCCCCGTCACCGCGCGCGATTTCAAGTACACGTTCGATACGCTGATGTCCGAGAACTTCAACAGCCCGAAGAAGTCAGGGTACGCGGCGGTGGCGTCATTCGAGGCGCCGGACGATCGTACGTTCATCGTCCGGCTGAAGGAGCCGAACGCCGGCATCTTCGACAACTTCCCCTACATGCTCGTCCCGCAGGGAGCGGAGGCGGAGAAATTCTCCAGGGCGCCGATCCTCGCCGGCGCCTACAAGGTCACCGAGTACCGCACCGATGAACGGATCACGCTCGACGCATTCGAGCAGTGGGTGAACGGCAAACCGAATATCCCGCGCGTGACCGTCCGGATCATTCCCGACGCCACCACGCGCGTGCTCGAGCTGCGGCGCGGCTCGATCCACTTCGTGATCAACAGCATCCCGCTCGACCAGGTCAGCCAGTTCAAGGACAACCCCGACTTCAAGGTCCAGACCTCGCCCGGCGGCGCCTATCAGTACATCGCCTTCAACCTGCGTGACCCCATCCTCCGCAAGCCTCAGGTCCGGCAGGCGATCGCGCATGCCATCGACCGGGAGCGGATCGTGCGCGATCTGCTGCACGGCTACGGCTCGGTGACCGAGACGATCTTCCCGCCGGGACACTGGGCGAGCGCGGAGAACCTCCCCACGCACGCCTACGACCCGAAGCGCGCCATGCAGCTCCTCGATCAGGCCGGACATCGCGATCCCGACGGGCCGCAGGGGCCGCGCCCCCGCTTCCAGCTCGTGTTCCGTACCTCGGCCGACGCCGAGGCGAACCAGCAGGCCGAGATCATCCAGCAGATGCTGCGCGAGGTGGGGATCGACATGCAGATCCAGAGCACCGAGTTCAGCACGTTCATGGAGGACCTGCGCAACGGACGCTTCCAGATGTTCTCGCTGCGGCGCTCCGGCGTGTCGGATCCCGACTTCTATCACACCATCTTCCACTCCTCGAGCCTCGCCCCCGTCGGGCAGAATCGCGGCTACTACATCAACAAGCGGGTCGATCAGCTGATCGAGGAGGGGCGCTCCACGTTCGACCGCGAGAAGCGAAAGCAGGCCTACACGGAGATCCAGAGGATTCTGGCGCAGGAGCTGCCGTACATCTCGCTCTATCACCGCGACAACGTGGCCATCATGCGCAACAACGTCGAAGGCTTCGATATGTACCCGTCGGGATTCCTGCTGAGCGCGCCGAAGATGACGCTCCGCTGATTTCGACGGATTGCTCGAGTCAACTTGTGACGATCTCGACGCCGGCCGCGCGCATCTCTTCGATGGCGCGGTCGGAGTCGCCCGGCTCGAGATCGACGCCGCGGCAGCCGTCGGCGATCAGGTGAGTCCGGAAGCCGAGGCTCACCGCGTCGCGCGCCGACCAGAGGACGCAGTAGTCGGTCGCCAGCCCGGCCAGGTGGACATCGGTCACGCCCTGCCCGCGCAGGCAGGAGTCGAGGCCGGTCGCCTTTCTCCGGCCGTTGTCGAAGAAGGCGCTGTAGCTGTCGATCGCCGGATCGGTCCCCTTGCGGATGACCTTCTCCACGCGGGAGACATCGAGATCGGGATGAAGCTCCGCCCCCTTCGATCCCTGCACGCAGTGGTCGGGCCAGAGGACCTGCTCCAAACCATGGAGGTCGATGACCTCTCCCGGTTTGCGCCCCGGATGGTTCGAGGCGAAGCTGCCGTGATCGGGCGGGTGCCAGTCCTGCGTGGCGATGACGAGATCGAATCGCGGGATCACGCGGTTGATCACCGGCACGACCTCGCCGCCGTTCCGCGCCGGGAGCGCGCCGCCGGGGATGAAGTCGTTCTGGACGTCGACGATGACCAGCGCGGATCTCATGGCGGCATCATCACCTGCGCCGACTGCGGTATCAAGCGCATCGTGGCGCGGATGTGATTCCGGTGCGTCACGCGTCGTAACTGCGAGGCAATATCACGCGGAATGTCGAACCGTGCCCCGGTTTCGTCGCCAGTTCCAGACCGGCGTCGAGGATCTCGCACAACCGTTTGACGATCGTCAGACCGACGCCCTCCCCCGGTTGCTGGCTCGGGTGCAGCGCCTCCGATTCGGAAGCGACAGTCGGTGCAGAAGCGATCTCGCGCCGCCGATCGGTGCTCGACTCCCTCGCGTCGTTCGCTACCTCGGTCGCGTTCGAGAGCTCCTGCGCGAGCGGTGCGGCCGTGGCCTCATCGAGTCCCGGCCCGGTATCCTGAATCGAGAAGGTCCAGCGATCGGTGTCGCGCGTTTTGTCTTCTCCCCATGTGACGGATACACCGCCGCGCTGCGTGTACTTCACCGCATTGAGCAAGAGGTTCTGAAGGATACGCATCACCTTGTTCTTGTCGCCCACGACGGACAGGGTATTCGGCCCATCCATCTTCAGAAACAAACCGCGATCGGTGGCCGCGGTCTGCGACGCGACGCAGATATCGTGCAACAGGACGGCCGCATCGAACGTCGTCAGCTCGCGCTCTTCGTGTCCAGCTTCGAGACGCGCGAGACTCAACAGATCGTTGAGCATCTCGTGGAGCGAAGAGACGCTTCTTCCGAACATCTCAGCGACCTCCGCCCGGACGGGTTCGGGAAGCTCGGTGCCGCTCTCATTCAGCATGTTGGCCGCACCTTTCACGACCGTGACGCTGCCGCGAAGATCATGGGCAGCGGTGCGCCACGCTTCGGCACGCGAATGTTCCATCTCCTTGAGCGCTGAGAGCGCGCCCTCGAGGTCATTGACGTGCCCGGCCGCCTCGGCCTGATGAAGGCGCCAGTACTGCGTCGCACTCTCAGTCACACCATGCGAGCACAACTGCAGCCACGCACGGCGAGCCGTCGCCATCACGCTCGGATCGAGATCGGGATGACTGGCGGCGTATCGCTCCAATTCCTCGGCTACGGTCATCTGAAGGAAACCCCACTCCCGGATCAACTCGCGCAGTTGATAACCCTGCTGCCATCTCTGCAGGCCGTGATCGCACACGCCCGACACCTGAACTGCGCCGGCAGACGCATCCTGCTCGCCGGGCCATTCCTGAATGGTGTGCGCAAAACAGTCGAGAACCGTAGGAATGTGATCGTTGAATTGCGTGCGAGAAAGCGATGACGCTACGGTGTGCTCAGACGTCGCATCGCCCGATGCGCGCCATGCGCCGAGAATCGCGTCGCGCCGGCTTCCCAGCTCCGCCGCCAGGGCGCTCAACTGCTCCCTCGCGGTATTTGGAGGAATGACGAGGTGAATCGATGAGTCTGCGGACATGGTGTCATGGAATCAATTGCAAAAAACGAACCGACACGGCTCGTCATCCTCCGGCCGCGTCCGGTTGCAATCTACCCGGTCGAGGCGATGGCCGGTTCGTCGTCCATGGCTTCATGCACCTCGCGCTCGAGATCGTCGAACTCGAAAGGTTTCTGCAGAAATCGCCACTGATCTCGTCTGGCATTGATCTGCATGGACTCGTCGAGATAACCCGACATCAACACAACCTTCAACGCCGGCCAACGCGCGAGCATGTGCCCTACCAGCTCCGGACCGGAGATGCCAGGCAGCGTAATGTCCGAAAGCAGCAGTGCCGGAGGCGGATCCAGCGTGAGCGCGATTGCTTCCTCGGCGCTACCGGCAGAGATCACTTCGTACCCGATCATCCCGAGCAATGCTTCCAGGCCGGCACGCACAGAGGCGTCATCCTCCACGAGAAGGAGGCGTCCGCCGCCACTGGCCACCTTCTGCCCCGCGACCGTGTCGAGCGGACGCTCTGTTTCGCGCATCAGAGCCGGAAGGATCACCCGGAAACAGCTTCCCTGGCCGGGAGTACTGGTGACCTCGAAACGACCACCGTGACGCTCGACGATGCCCTGCGCGACTGCCAGACCGAGGCCCGTTCCTTTGCCCTGTTCCTTTGTGGTGAAGAACGGCTCGAAGAGCTGACCATACGTCTCCGCGTCGATGCCGTGACCGGTGTCTTCGACTTCCTGAAATACCTCGTTGCCGTTCCGGCCGGCTCTCAGTGTCAGCGTCCCGCCCATCGGCATTGCATCCCGGGCGTTGATGGCGAGATTCAGGAGTACCTGCTGGATCTGTCCGTCGTCCCCCGCGATGAATAACGGCTCCGGCGAAACCTCAACCACGGTGCTGATGGTCTCGGGCATGAGGTGGCGCAGAAGGACGCTCGCTTTCCGCACTTCGTCGCCAACGTCCAGATCGCGCTTTTCGATGGGGGTATGTCGTGAGAACAGGAGCAACTGTCGCGTGAGCCCTGCTCCGCGCTTGAGCAGAAACTCCATCTCCGTTCCTATCCTCGTGACCTTGGCATCGCCGGCGTGAAGTCGGATGATCGCGCTCATCGACATGAGCGCCTGCATCAGATTGTTGAATTCATGCGCGACCCCCGCGGCCAGTTGCCCGACCGCTTCCATCTTCTGCGCCTGACGGAGTGCGTCCTCGGCCACCTTACGCTCGGTGATCACACTGGCGGACGGGATGAGGAAGACGACTTTCCCGGAATCGTCCCGCAGCGGCTCGATCGAGAAGTCGAGGTCGATCAGGTTCCCTGGCCCTGCCTGCGCACGGACGTCGTAGCGTGAGGCTTCGCCGCCGGCCGCACGGACGATCGCGGCGCGCAACTGGAGTTGCGTCTCGGTTGAGTGCGTCCACCACGGAGTATCCGCGAGGTGTTTCCCGAGGACGTCTTCGGCAGTGAGACCTGCTGCGTCGAGTGGCGCACGGTTGACCTCGATCAGAATTCCTTCCGGCGTCAGCAGCCCGACGAACATCGAGGGACCCAAACCGTCAAAGATCTCGCGCAGCCGCTTCTGGCTCTGTCGAACGGCCATCTCGGAGCGCTTGCGGTCCGTGGTGTCGGTGACGATCCCGATGTTTCGATCGTGTCTTCCTTCGCTGTCTCGAACCTGAACTCCCCGCGACCGAACCCATCGGATCTCGCCGTCGGGCCGGGTGATCCGATACTCTTCATCAATGGTGGGCATGTCTCGCGTCAGGCCGGAAAAAGACGCCCGGACGCGCTCGCGGTCTTCATCGACGATGAAGTCAGCCCACTTCTGCGGATTCCCGTACAGAGTGGCGACAGGGCGTCCCCAGATCTTCTCGAAGGCCGGGCTGACGTAATGCAGTTTTCGCATGTCCGCGGAACGAATCCAGAAAGCATCGACGATGTTGTCGGCGAGCTGATGGAAGTTCTCAATGCTGGCGCGAAGCTCGTTCTCGGTACGCTTGCGTGTTGTGATGTCACGAAGTGAACGGAAAGCGGCGGCGGCGCCGTTGTAAGTGATCTCTTGTCCCTGAACCTCGACGTTGATGATGGTCCCATCGAGCCTGATGAATTTCTTCTCGATCATCGGAAGAACGCCGCGATGTGCGGAGTTGTCTTCCGCCCGTTCCCTCGCGTCCCGCAGAGAGTCGGAATCTACGTGGTCGAGGATCGATCTGCCGATCAACTGATGCTCGGCGGTTGCGCCGAACATCGCCACGGCAGACGGATTGACGAATACAATTCTGCCGCCCTGACTCACCACGATCGACTCCGGGGACCCGTCCGCCAACGCCCGGTAACGTCCTTCGCTCTCCTGCAGACTCGCCTCGGCCCGTCTGCGCTCGGTGATATCGAGATGCATCACAACCGCTCCGGTCGGATCACCATCGCCGAGCGGCGTCACGGTCAGCAGGAACCAGCGTCGTTCGTTCGGCGAATGACAGGGGTACTCGAGCGAGAAGGATTCGATCGTGCCGTCGAGCACAGAACGGATCCCGGCAGCGGCGGGGCCAGCCTCGGGCGAGTCTTCACCTGCCGCCTCGTCGCAGATACGCAGGTAATTGCTGCCAACGCCGCGGGCCGGGTCCTGCATCGCATTCGCATCCGCAAATTGGCGCCAGGTCCTGTTGACGGACACGATCATGCCCTGCGCGTCCAGCAGCGCGATATCCGCCGGGAGCGCGTCGATGATCGCGTGATGTTTCGTGTCCTGCATGGTCCGCGATGGCCTCATGAGACGTCGACGATGACGTTCGTGAGTCTGCGAGGAACAGACACCCGTCCAGATTCCGGCACGTTCACTCGGGGTGCAGAGACCGAAGTCGTCGACCGCCCGGCGATCGCGGAAACCAGCGGATCGCTGCCGGATCGAACGGTTAAGTCGCTGAGAACGAACGGTGGCGGGGCAGCAGGGCGTCGCGGATCAGGGCCTGCGCCCGGACGGCGATCATGCTCCGAAGCAGGCGCGTGCGTGACGTTTCGGCGATCCATGAGACAACAGACACGCGAAGATCGAGCCAAACCATTGATTGTGCTGAGTGATTGGTGCGCTCGCGACGGGATCGCGTGATCGACTCCTGATACGCTTCGGCGGCGATGGAGGGATACCCGGAGCTCACCGCGCTGCTGGACGACCGTCCGTGGCTGGCCACGACGACGTACGTCACGGCCGTGCTCCTCCTGGCGTGGCTGGCGTACCTGCTGGCGCACAGGATTCTGGTGCGGCTGGCGGCACACCTTGTGCGCACGTCGACCGCGCGCTGGGATGACGCGATCGTGCAGCGCAGGGCCATTCACCGGGCCGCCAACCTCCTTCCGGCCCTGGTGATCTATCTGGCTGTGCCGTTCGTGCCGGGGCTGCCGCTCTTCGCGGTGATCGTGATCCGCAACGTGGCGCTGGCGTTCATGATCCTGACCGTCGCGCTGGCGATCTCGGCGCTCTTCGCCGCCATCAACGACATCTACATGGCCAGCGAGCGGGCCCGCACGCATCCGATCAAAGGCTATCTGCAGGTCGCACAGATCATCGTCTTCGTCATCTCGGCGCTGCTGATGATCGCGGTGCTCATCGAACGCTCGCCGCTGCTTCTGCTGAGCGGCTTCGGCGCCATGACGGCCGTGCTCATGCTGGTGTTCAAGGACACCATTCTTTCGCTCGTGGCCAGCGTCCAGCTCACCACCAACGACATGCTGCGCGTCGGCGACTGGATCGAGATGCCACAGCTCGGCGCCGACGGCGACGTCATCGACATCGCCCTCCACACGGTCAAGGTGCAGAACTGGGACAAGACCATCACCACCATCCCCACGCACCGCCTCATCAGCGAGAGCTACCGCAACTGGCGCGGCATGCAGGACTCGGGAGGGCGGCGGATCAAACGGGCCATTCATCTCGATCAGACCGCGATCCGCTATCTGACCCCGGAGGAGCGGCTGCGCATGAGCCGCGTCTCGCTGCTTCGCGACTACCTGGCTGCCAAGCAGGCCGAGCTCGAGGCGTTCAACACGTCGCTGACCGAACAGGGACAGGAGCCGGTCAACACGCGGCGCCTCACGAACGTCGGTACGTTCCGCGCCTACGTGGAAGCGTACTTACGCCATCATCCGCGGATCCACCAGGGATTGACGCTCATGGTCCGCCAGCGGCCGCCCGGTCCGGCCGGACTTCCCATCGAGATCTACTGCTTCACCAACACCGTGGCCTGGGGGGAGTACGAAGCGATCCAGTCCGACATTTTCGACCACCTGCTGGCGATCGTGCCGGAGTTCGGCCTCCGCGTGTTCCAGCAGCCGACCGGCTCCGACATCGAGAAGGGGCTGGCGGGCACATCGGCCATGAACGCCTCGGCGAACCTCGGCTGAACGAGCGTGAGCCGGACGGACTCGAGCAGCGCCTCGTTGATCTCGCCGCTCATGTTGCGATCGGCCGGCGTGTAGCGGATCGTCATGATGCGTTTCCCCGCGGACAAATGCACGTGGACCATGCTGCTGAATCCCCAGTCGGTCCAGAGATCGGTCCCGCGCTGCGGCATGACCAGCACGCCGGCCTTTCTGCCGTCGACGAGGAGCGTGCGGATCGCGGCGCGGTTGCTCGAGTTCACCGGACCGCTGCCGTTCGCGTAGCGGACGTCGATGCTGTAGAGGCCCGGCTGCACGATCTCGACCGGAAGCTGCACGTCGACGTTCTCCTTCGTCGTCAGCCGGACGGGAGCTGACGGCGGCCGCACGACATGCTCCATCGTGACGACGCGTAGCGGCTCGCTCAGAAACGATTCCAGCCCCTGCGGCCCGATTGCCAGCACCTGGTACTCGATCAGCTCCTTCGCTGCCGGTGCCACTTCGATGGAGGTAGCCGTGGTGACGCTCGAGCGTTCTCCATTCCGATACACGACGTAGCTGACCGCGCCGCTCACAGGCTTCCACGCCAACCGCCGCCCTCTCAGCTCCGCCTCCGGCGTGGCCGGTGAATCGATGTTGGCCACGCGGTGGATCGTCGACGGACCGATCGAGCCGTTCATCGTGATCTCGATCGTATGCTGGCCGGACAGCGTCGCCGCGACCTCGGCGCGCTCGACGACCCTGCCGTCCATCTTCGCCTGCGCCACCGCGTCACCGAAACCATGAATCGTGACGTCGAGCACGGCGTTGCGGAAGCGAAGGCTCCGAAAGGTCCGCGTCCCGGCGTAAGCCGCCGGAATGAACGGCTCGAAACTCAATCGATCGGGTTGGAATCGCAGCCCCAGCAGAACTCTGTGCACGGTGCCGAGGGTTGCCCCGACACTTCCGACGAGCCGGTCGGAGTTCAGCTCCGTTCCTTCGAAGTGACCAGTCGACGCGACCATGTTCTCCTTGTTCGTGAGAAAGAGCGCGGCGGCACGATGGATCGACGCCAGCCCATGCTCCACCCCCACGGCATTCTTCGCGTCCGCCGCCGCCCAGACCCAGAATCCCGTCACCTGCGGCCAGATGCCGGCGTTGTGGTACGGCGGCACGTTCGGGATGTAGGGCCAGAAGCTCGGCACTCCGAACTCGACGACCGGATTGCGCCGCGCCAGCCGCACCTTCTTCTCCTCACCCGCCACGCCGAGAACGATGGCCAGCGCCTCCCCCAATCCTTCGGCGCGAGGTGAGAGAACGGGATGGTTTCTCCCGTAGCGATATTGTCCGTAGGTGCCGCGGTCCGATTGCCAGAGGTAGGTGTTCATCCCGTCGCGGATGCGCCGGGCCACTCCCTCGTATTGCGCCGCCGGCTCACCCAGCTGCCGCGCCATTCTGCCGAGGATGTCCCACGCGGCGAAGTGGAGAGCATTGGTTCCGAGCGATTGCGAGCGGTAGATGTCCTTCGGATCCATCCAGGCGGGGTAGCTCTGGTCGCGCCAGTCGAGGAACGACGACTCGCCGTAGACGAGTCCCGTCTTCTGGTCGAAGGCTGCGTGCAGATCGGCTTCCGCCGAGCGGCGGATGATCTCGAACGATCTCCGCAGCCACTCCTCGTCGCCGGTGACCTTGTACAGTTCCCACGCCGCCACGGCCCAGGCCATCCGATCGGTCGAGACGGGCCAGGAGCCCCCCGTGCCGGTGTCCTGAATGATTCGCCCCTCGCTGTCGACCTTGAGCAGGAGGCTGGTCTTCACCTGCTCCGGCACGAGCGGCGCGAAGGCGAGGATCGCTCCCCAGGCCAGATCGCGCGTCCAGACGTCGGGCCATTTCGCCCCGCCGAGGATCGCCCCGTCGGCGCGTGTCAGGAGGAGCAGCTCCTCGAGCGAGAGACGGTAGAGCGCATCGACGAGCGGCTGCGGCGAGGTGTACTCCGGAAACTTCGAGAGATCGGCGCTGCGCTTCCAGAAGGCTGCGCCTTGTTCGTCGACGGGGCGGTTGTAGGTCGCTTGAAACGGAAGCGTGACGCTGTAGATGCCGTCGCCGTCGGGATCGGTCAGCTGGAACTTCGATCCGGGAGTGAAGAGGCTGAAGTCCCAGGAGAGCGGTGCCAGGTTGCCGGCGATGTAGACCCCACGGAAATCGTCCGCGAGGACCGGGGGACCGTTCGGAGGGTCGTAGGCTCCGGTGGTGCGGAAGCTTTCCAGCACCTCGCGCATGTCCAGGCGAAAGGTGACGTCGGCGCGCCCCTCCTCGCTGGAAAGGCCGCCTGACGGCTCCGGAATCAGCGGCACGTCGGTGACGCCGAACCGGTAAACCGGCGTGACGATGCGTCCCTCTCGCGGGCGGATGTAGATCATGTGATCGGTGCCGGGTGGAAACTCGTTGTCGGCGCCGTTGATGCTGAACTTGAACATCACTTCCTGCGCCGCGCGCGGATAGTTGGTGACGATCGTGTCTCTGTCGACGGCGCGGGCCACGAACGGCCCCTGCTCGACGGAGCTATCTTTGACGACGAAAGCGTCGGATCGGTAGAGGACCAGCTCCGCGCCGAGCGAAGTCGCGGCGAGGAGGATGAGAACGAAGAGCCGCACGGGAATTCAGACCTTGAAGCCGGGACTCATCTTAGCGATTCCCTCCGGGCGCCTTGTTTTCAGCGCACGCGGCGCCAGACTTCCTCCAGGCGCAACCCCTCGTGCTCACCGGTGTGAAACCACGTGTCGCCGTCAACACGCCATGTGAACGTATACGTGTCGTTGCGCATGTCTGCGTCTGACGCCTGATCAAGATGCTCGGAATAGGTGTTACCGCTGATCGTGTAACGACCGCCCGCCGCGCGAACGAACATACCATCGGTCCGGTTGGTTATGAAGACGAAGCGGCCGGGGCCGACGACCTTCAGCGACCGGAGCTGCGTAGTGTCGGCGGTCCTGACAGTTCCGTCGGGAAACGTCCACCGGCCAGATACCATCTCCCAACTGCCGAGCAGCGGGTGTGCCCGCGCATCCGATTGTGAATTCATCGCAGTGGTCTGGCAGGAGAGCACCGTGATCATGAGCACACCGAGAGCGAGTGGGGCCAGCCTCTTGAACATGCACTTCCTCCTTGGTTGGTGGTTAACTGCATCATTCCTGTACCGCAAACGGGGCGGCGCGGATGGTTCCGCGCCGTCCCGGGCTCTGGTCGCAAAATCAGGGGGCGCAGACCGTTTCGACCAGGACCGCGCAGACTTCGTACGGGTCCATGTTCGCCGCCGGGCGGCGGTCTTCGAAATAGCCCTTGCCGTGCTCCTGCGTCAGCATCGGGATGCGCACCGACGCGCCGCGGTCGCTCACCCCGTAACGGAAGCTGTGAATCGGCGCCGTCTCGTGCTGGCCCGTCAGCCGCTCCTCGTTGTGCGCGCCGTACACCTTGATGTGATCGTCGTGGCGCTTCTCCAGCTTCTTCATCGCCGCCTCGATCACCTTCAAGCCGCCGTCTTCCCGCATCGCCTTCGTGGAGAAGTTCGTGTGCGCCCCCGCTCCGTTCCAGTCGCCCTTCACCGGCTTCGGATAGAGCGTCGCGCTCACCCCGAACTCCTCGCCGATCCGGTACAGCAGCCACCGCGCGAGCCACAGCTCGTCGCCCATGTCCAGCGGCCCCACCGGCCCGATCTGGAACTCCCACTGCGCCGGCATCACCTCGGCGTTCGTCCCGACGATGTGCAGCCCCGCCCGCACACACGCATCCGCGTGCGCCTCCACGACCTCCCGCCCGAACACCTCGTCCACGCCCACTCCGCAGTAGTAACCCCCCTGCGGCGCCGGGAAGCCGCGGTCGGGCCATCCCAGCGGTTTGTTCCCCTCGAAGAGCGTGTACTCCTGCTCGATCCCGAACCACGGGTCGTGGGCCTTGTACTTCTCGGCCACCTGGCGCAGATGCGCCCGCGTGTTGCTCCAGTGCACCGACTGATCGGGGTTCAGCACTTCGCACAGCACGAGGATGTCGTTCTCGCGGTGCAGCGGATCGGGGACGGACTTCACCGGCCGCAGCAGCAGGTCACTGAAGTGACCGCTCGCCTGGAACGTGCTCGAGCCGTCGTAACCCCACTCCGGCACGTCCGCCAGCGTTTTGACGGGATGATCGAGAATCTTCGTCTTCGAACGAAGCTTCGCCGTCGGTTTCTGTCCGTCGATCCAGATGTACTCAGCTGTGATCCTGCCCAATGGGCACCTCCGTGACCTCAGGCCTCGGGCCTCAGGCCTCAAGTCTCCGGGCCTCGGGCCTCGGGGCTCGGGCCTCGGAACATCACAGCAAGATGCTGCCGAGGTCCGAGGTTGCTGAGACCCGAGGCCTGCGCCCCGAGACCTGAGGTCTAGGACCGCGCGCCGATCACCTGATCGACGACGACCTGGTTCCTCCCCTGCGACTTGGCGCGGTACATCGCCGCGTCCGCCCGCTTCACGAGCTCGTTCTTCTCCGAATCGATCGACGTGCTCTGCGGGTTCGGGATGTGCTGCGCCAGGCCGATGCTTGCGGAGATGATGCCCGACAGATGCAGCGGCGGCATGTGGTATCCCCACTCCCGCGACAGAAACGTATTCTCGGCGATGGCCCGCCGGATCTCCTCGCAGATCTGCACCCCCACCGCCAGCGGCGTCTCCGGAAGAATCATCACGAACTCGTCGCCGCCGTACCTGGCCACCGTGGCGTCGCCGCGCTGGATGATGCGCTTGAGGATGAATCCCACCTCGCGCAGCACCTGACTCCCCGCCAGATGTCCATGGCAGTCGTTGATGATCTTGAACTGGTCGAGATCCATGAAGATCAGGACCGCTTCCCTCCCCGTCTCCCGCGCGATGGCCAGCGTCTCGGTCAGGCGGACGTTGAACCAGCGGTCGTTGTACAGCCCGGTCAGGTCGTCCTTCTTGGCCAGCTCGTGGGCCCGCTTCGCGTCGAGCGCGTTCTGGATCGTGAAGGACGTGTAACCGGCGAAGATCTCCAGCAGCGTCATGTCGCGCTGCGTGAAGGTCTTCCCATCGAGCCGGTTGATCAGCTCCAGCACGCCGCACACATGTTTCCCGATGTAGATCGGCACGGCCACGACCGAATGCGTCTTGTGCCCGAGCTGCTCGTCGATGGTCTTGTAGAAGTGCTCGTCGGTGTCGACGTCCGGCGACAGATACGGCGTGCCGGTCTGGTAGACCTGACCGACGATGCCATGCTGCGCCGACAGCCGCTGCCCGATCAGCTCCCGGCTCGAATCGCCGAACGTGGCGATGAAGACCAGCTCGTTGTCCTGACGGGAGGCCACCTTCCGGATCGGATCGTCGAGAAGGATCGATCCCGATTCCGACGGCACGAACT
The DNA here is from genome assembly GCA_035525015.1 of Thermoanaerobaculia bacterium. Taxonomy (GTDB): domain Bacteria; phylum Acidobacteriota; class Thermoanaerobaculia; order Gp7-AA8; family Gp7-AA8; genus DATLEX01. Next base: position 30,112 of record DATLFC010000072.1, read on the forward strand.
CGTACGACTTCTGGAGGACCGCGCGCAGCACCAGATCGAGATCGACCTCGGAGCCGAGAGCAAGACCCGACTTGTGACGCTCGAGAAACCGCTCGAGCTGCGGGATTTCCAGCGAATGAAATTGAATCATCTCGGCAGGCGGTTGCCGAATTATACGGTTTCCTCGGCGGCCAGCGCCTCCTTCTCGAAAGAGATGCTCCG
>DATLFC010000103.1:0-3490 GCA_035525015.1 Thermoanaerobaculia bacterium
TCCGCGCGCCGCGCGGCTGCAGGCCTCGGCCCTGGAGATGTGGAGCCTTCACGGCATCGAACCGGAAGTCTTCGACTACGAGGCCATGAGGGTGGTGCACCCCGCCTATCCGCTGCGCCCGGAGATCATCGAATCGGCCTACGTGCTTCATCAGCTCACCGGTGAGGAGCGCTACCGCGACATGGGGCGCATCTTCTGGCGCGATCTGCGGGCGCACTGCCGCGTCGGCGGGGCCTACACGACGCTGAAGGACGTGGTGACGAAGGAGAAGGGCGATCTGATGCCGAGCTACTTTCTCGCCGAGACGATGAAGTACCTCTACCTCCTCTTCGCCCCGCCCGGCACGCTCGACTTCGAGGGCGTCGTGTTCAACACCGAGGCGCATCCGCTTCGCCGCTGAACTACAATCTGGGACCGCAAGTCTGACAAATCGCCGTCTGATCGAAAGGGGTTCATGATGCGCCTGGCTGCTCGTGGTCTCGTTCTTCTCCTCGCATTTGCCGCACCGCTGTCCGCCCAAACCATACGAGGCCGTGTCACGTTACAGGCCGACGGCGCGGCGCTTCCGGGCGTAACGGTCTCCGCGCCCGATCTGAATGCCTCCACCGTCACCGATGCCCAGGGGGCTTACGTCCTCCCGGTTCCGGGCGGAGCGGCGCGCGGGTCCGTTCGCGTGACGGCCGCGCTCCAGGGATTCCAGTCGCGGACAGTGACGGTCGATCTGACGCGCGGCGACACCACGCAGGACTTCAGGTTGCGGGTGTCGTTCGGACAGGAGATCACCGTCGGTTCGCGCGCCATCGGCGCCGAGACGGAGAAGGCCGTCCCGGTCGACGTCATCACCGCGGAGCAGATCGCCGCCACGCCGTCGACGGAGACCAATCAGATCATCCAGAAGATGGCCGCCTCCTTCAATTTTCCCCGACCGACCATCACCGACGGCACCGACACCGTCCGTCCGGCTACGCTGCGCGGACTGGGCCCCGATCAGCTGCTGGTGATGATGAACGGCAAGCGCCGTCATGCCAGCGCGCTGGTCAACGCCAACAGCTCGATCGGACGCGGATCGAGCGGCGTCGATCTGAACGCGATCCCCGCCTCGGCCATCCATGAGATCGAGATTCTGCGCGAAGGGGCGGCCGCGCAGTACGGATCGGATGCCATCGCCGGCGTCATCAATCTGGTCATGAAGTCGGATGCCGAGCCGCTGAAGGTCTCGGTGAAAGCGGGGATGACCACGCATGGAGATGGAGAAGTCATCGACACCAGTTTGAGCGGGGGGTGGAGGCTCGGCCGCGGGGCGATCTTCGCCACGACCGAGTTCCGCACCCGTTACGAGACGAACCGGGCCGGCCCCGATCCGCGCCCGCAGGTCAGCCCTGGCGATGCCGGCAACAACCCCGTCTCCCAGCCCAACCACCACTGGGGCGACTCGTACATGCGCGACTGGATGGCCTTCGCCAACCTGAATCTGCCGCTCAGCGACGACGGCAGGCAGATCCTCTACGCCTTCGGCGGCTACAGCGTGCGGCACGGGTCGCACGGCGGCTTCTACCGGCGCGCTCTCGACGCCAGAAATCATCCGGAGATCTACCCTCTCGGATTCCTCCCGCTGATCGAGCCGCGCGTCGCGGACGACTCGCTGACGGCCGGCCTGCGCGGCGAGCTGGCCACCTGGTTCTACGATGTCAGCGCGGGATACGGTCACAACAAATTCGATTTCCACGTCACCGATTCGCTCAATGCGTCGCTCGGACCGGCGATCCCGCCGAATCAGACGAAGTTCTATGCCGGCACGCTGGCCGACGATCTGCTCAGCGTCAACGCTGACGTGTCGCGGCAGTTCCGCGCCGGTCTGGCCGGCCCGGTGAACGTCGCCGCGGGCGTCGAACACCGCCGCGATGGCTTCGAGATGAAGGCGGGCGAGCCGGCCTCGTACGTCGACGGCGGCATGCCCGATCAGTTCGGCGGCCGCGCCGCGCCGGGTGCGCAGGTCTTCCCCGGTTTCCGTCCCTCCAACGAGATCGACACGTCGCGGAACAGCAACGCGGTCTACGTCGATGTGGAGGGGGATGTTCTGGAAACGCTTCGCCTCGGCGTGGCGGGGCGGTTCGAGGATTTCAGCGACTTCGGGACGACGACAAACGGAAAGCTCACCGCCCGCTACTCGCCGATGCCGACGCTCATCTTCCGCGGCTCGGCCAGCACCGGCTTCCGGGCCCCGTCGCTGAGCCAGTCCTATTTCTCCGCCGTCAGCACGAACTTCCTGCGCAACCCCGCTACCGGAGAGCTCGAGCCCTTCGAGGTCGGGACCTATCCGGTGAGCAGCCCGATCGCGCGCGCCCTCGGCGCCAAGCCTCTGGAGCCGGAAACCTCGCGCAACTACAGCGTCGGCGTGGTGGTGCAGCCGCTGGCCAACCTGGAGGTCACGGCCGACTTTTTCCGGATCGAGATCGAGGACCGGATCGTCTTCTCCGGCAACTTCACAGGGCCGCAGGTTTTACCCCTCATCTCCCAGTTCGGCGTCACCGGCGCGCGGTTCTTCACCAACGCCATCGATACCGAGACGAACGGATTCGATGTCGTCACCAACTACCAGCGAGGCCTTGGCGCCTGGGGGCGCCTCGACCTCTCGGCCGCCTACAGTCACAGTGAAACCAACATCGTCGGCGACGTGGCCACGCCTCCTCAGCTGGCCGGCCTCGGCGAAGTGCTCTTCGATCTGATCGAGCGGCGCCGTGTGGAATGCGGCCAGCCGCATGACAACATCCGCCTGATGGAGAGCTGGAATCGAGGGGCGCTGAACGTCACCGCGCGTCAGAGCCGTTATGGCGATTACTGCAGCTTCACAATCGCCGCCGTCGATCACCAGACCTATGGCGCGAAGTGGCTGGCCGATCTCGAAGCGTCGTATCGCTGGGCAAACTACAGGTTTGCGCTCGGCGCCGAGAACATCTTCGATGTCTTCCCCGACGAGAACATCCCCAGATCGGCCCAGGGGTTCAACGGCATCTTCCGCTATCCGAGTCACTCGCCGTTCGGCATGAACGGGACGTTCTTCTATACGCGCATCTCGTACACGTTCTGAAGATGGAAGTTGCCGGTAGCGAAGATGATCTGCCCTCGCTGCAGCAGTCCGAACCCGGAGGAGGCCGCGGTGTGTGCGAGCTGCGGCGAAGATCTGCTGGAGCAGGCGGACACCATGGCCGCGCAGAAGGGGGAGTCACGCAAGCGGCTCAGCGACTGGCAGCGCAAGAGCCGTGAGTCGCGCGAGCTCCCGACCGGCTTCGAGATCGGCAGCCGTTATCGGGTGGTGACGCTTCTCGGCCGCGGCGGGATGGGTGCCGTCTACCGCGTCCACGACAACGAGCTGGAACGCGACGTCGCGCTGAAGATGATCCGGCCCGAGATCGACGATCCGAACGTCATCGAGCGCTTCAAACGCGAGATCCAGCTCTCCAGCATCGTCACCCATCGCAACGTACTTCGC
>DATLFC010000116.1:0-7556 GCA_035525015.1 Thermoanaerobaculia bacterium
GGGATCCACTGATCACGAGCGTCATTCGTCGAAGCCGCGTTCCAGGCGCCGGATCAGGTCGTGGTAACGAGCGTCGCCCCGCAGGCCCTTCAGCATCGGACTACGGATCATGAAGCGGAATTGAGTCTCGCGCCGGTCAAAGGCGCGCGTGAGCCAAAGGAACGCCTTCTCGCGGTCGCCGATCACCGCATACGCGCATCCGGGCCAGGTGTTCGCGATCTCACCGCCCGCCGCTCGCTCGATCAGCCGCGCCTGCCGCCTCGCCTCACTGCGGTTGCCGCTGAGGGCGTGGGCAGCGACAAGACAGAGTTGTTGAATCCCCCTGCCGGGGGTCTCTGCCCCCCGCTCATACGCTTCCACCGCTTTTTCGAGCTGTCCCAGGGCCTCGTAAGCGTTTCCCATATACAAGTACGACCAGGAATAGGTGGGATCGAGCTCCAGCCCCTTCTGGGCCTGCTCGAGCGCTATGGCGTACTGGCCCTTGACGATCAAGCGCAAGGCCACGTTGGCCACGATATGTGGCGAGAGTGGGTCGATGAGCTCGGCCTTGCGAATGGCGGCCAACGATTCGTCAGTGCGCCCTTCCGCGAGCAGCACCGTTGAATACCAGTGAAGAGCGTCCGCGTAACTGGGATTGATCTCCATCGCCCGTTCGAAGTCTCTCTTGGCCGCCTTCCACTGGAATCTGCCGATCTTGATGAGACCGAGCGAGGCGTGCGCTTCGGCCAGAGTTGGGTCGAGACGCAGTGCCGTGCGTGCAGCCTCTTCGGAGCGAAGGCTTCCTTCCCCGGGAGGGAGGACGGCATGGTACGTGTCACTGAGCATGTGATACGAGTCGGAGAGGCCGGAGTAGGCGAGGGCGAAGGCGGGATCGAGCTTGATTGCCTGCTCGAACAAGCTTTTCGCTTTCATGACCGCTTCGGGTGTTCGCTTGTTCCAGAAGAACCGCCCCTGCAGATAGAGCTTGTACGCTTCGACGTTTTGGGTGGGGGGGCGGGGGAAGCGGGCCTCTTCCTCCGCCGTCAATCTCATGCGCAGAGTCTCGGAAATGCGGCGGACGATCTGCTGTTCCACCTGGGCCAGATCGGTGCTCTGCTCGTGAAAACGATCGCCCCACAACTGCGTTCCCGATTCCGTGTCCACCAGGTCGGTCTGAACGACCAGATCGTCGCCGAGGGCTGTCACGCGTCCGGACAGGACCGCGTCCACTTTGAGCTGATCGCGGATGTCGGCAAGATCAAATTGCTTGCCTTTGTACCGGAAGGCGGTCGTTCGGGCCACGACGCGGAGGTTGGGAAGCCGCGCCAACGCGTTGATCAAACCTTCCGGGATCCCGTCGCTCAGATACTCCATCCCCGGATTTTGCGTACCGTTCTCGAACGGCATCACGACGACCGACCGGATGACCGGCTGGGCTGCTCCTCGGGATTTCCACGGCCGCTCCAACGTCAGCGTGGCGATGAGCAGGAGAACGACACCCGACCCGATGATCGTTGCCGTGCGGCGGCGGATGCGCGGACGCTGAGCCGTGACGGGCGGCGCATGCGAATCCGTGAGAAGGGCGCGAAGCTCGAATCCGAGGTCACGGGCAGACTGGTATCGCTCGCTGCGGTTCTTCTCCAGGCACCGTCGAATCATGCGCAGGAGTGCCGGCGGGACCTCTGTTCCCTGGGGATCGGGAGGTTCCTCGTGCAGAATCGCCGCCGCGGTCTCCATACCGCTCGGGCGGGCGAATGGAGCCCGGCCGCTGACCACCTCATAAAGGATGCAGCCGATGGCGAAGATGTCCGTCGTGACGTCGACGGCCTCTCCACGGAGCTGCTCGGGTGACATGTAGCCGAGCGTCCCCATCACCGCGCCGGGCGTCGTTTTCAGGCCGGTGCTTGCGTCGGCGGAGACGGCCATGGCCGGGCGTGCTCGAGCCAGTCCGAAATCGAGGATCTTGACCTGCCCGTCATCAGTCAGAAAGATGTTGGCAGGCTTGAGATCGCGGTGGATGATCCCTTTCTGGTGAGCTGCAGCCGTTCCATCGCAGATCGCCGCGGCGATGGAAGCGGCTTTGGCCCACGGCAGCTTCGTCCCGACCAGCCGCTCTCGAAGGGTCTGGCCTTCGAGCAGCTCCGTCACCGAGTAGCCGATTCCATCGTGGGTGTCGAAATGATGGATGGCCAGGATGTTGGGATGGGACAGCGCGGCGACCGATCGCGCTTCCTGCTCGAACCGTCGCCGTGCGGCCGGATCGTTCATCGTCTCCGCGGGAAGGACTTTGATGGCCACCTGGCGGTGGAGTCGCAGATCGCGGACGCGATAGACCTCCCCCATCCCACCCGCGCCGAGTGGCGATAGGATCTCGTATTGGCCGAGGCGGGTGCCGGGGGCGAGGGTCATTGCCGTTGCTGGATTCGTGCAGCTTAACGTAGTTGACAGACGCGCGGATCGTGGCCGGCTCACAGCAGAGGCTCGGGGTGGGGCGATCTCGTTGCGGCTGAGGGCCTTCGATTTTTCCGGGTGTGCCCAGCGCCGTCGCTGGCGTACGACGCGCCTGCCCAGCCGCCATGTCGCTTGATCGTCTGCTCGAGAGTCGCTACGAGCCGGTGAAACAAGCCTGGGAGGATCGATTCGAGCATTCCTACGGCTTCTGGCGCGGGATGGTGGACGGGGCGGTGGCTCGGTATCTGGACTGCGGGATCTTCGAGAATGGGTTCGCCCGGCTCCATTGCGGCCGCTGCCGGCGCGATGTCCTGGTGGCGTTCTCGTGTAAGGGGCGGGGGCTGTGTCCTAATAGATCCTGCCGGCCACCCCTCCGCGCGCAGCTGGGTCCCCCGGAGATCGCGCGACGATGTCCTCCACCGGCCACTTGTCGGGAACGATGTGGTTCCAGTGAATGAGATCAGTCGAGTGCCAGTAGCCGCGGGTCGGCCGCGGCGAGATAGGAGATCCCGGCGTTCATGTGCTGGAAGTCGTATTGGTAATCGAGATCGATGGGATTACAGTACGTCGTGATTCCGGACGTTGCAGTGAGAATGGCGGCGATCAGCGTCATTTTGGATTTTGGATTTTAGATCATCCAAAATCTAAAATGACGAAGCTCTCCCGCCGAAGCGCGATCAAATCCATTGCCGCGGCATCGCTCCTGCCGGCGCGCCTTTTCGCTCGCTCTGCGCCGAACATCCTCTTCATCATGACCGATGATCAGCGGAAGGACGCGCTGAGCATCTACGGCAACCCGATCCTGAAGACGCCTCACGTCGACCGGATCGGGATCGAAGGAGCGCGGTTCGATGAATTCTTCGTCACCAACTCACTCTGCGCGCCGAGCCGGGCCACGTTTCTCACCGGCCTTTATGCGCACCTGACCGGCGTTCCGACGAACGGCTCCGGCGAGCCGTATCGGAATCAGGGCGGACTGCGCGACGATCAGCGGACGTTCGTCCACGAGCTCCGCGATGCCGGCTGGTACACCGGTCTGGTCGGCAAGTGGCATCTCCGCTCCACTCCCTCCGGGTTCGATCAATGGGCCATCCTTCCCGGCGGCGGAGGTCCGTGGTTCGATCCGCCCATGACCGCCAACCGGGTCCATCTGCGGATGCGCGGCCACTCCGACGACGTGGTCGGCGATCAGGCCATCGAGTTCCTGCGGACGCGGCCCGCCGATCGTCCTTTCCTGCTGCTGTTGAATTTCAAATCGCCGCACCGCAACTGGTATCCGGCGAAACGGTTCGAGCACGTGTTCGAGGATGTCGAGATCCCGCTGCCCCGCACCTATGAGGACCGCCTCGACAGCGACGCCCTCCGGCGGGCCAGGATGGCCGTCGCCGACATGCCCGACTTCCGCGAACGCGGCGTCGACCCGGCACTGCCGCGCGAAGAGCGGAAGCGCCGCAACTACGAAGTGCTGGTGAAGAACTACTATCGCACGCTGCTGAGCGTCGACGAGAACACCGGCCGCGCGCTCGACCTGCTCGACGAGCTCGATCTCGCCAGGAACACCGTCGTCATCTTCTCCTCCGACAACGGCTTCTTCCTCGGCGAATACGGCCTGTACGACAAACGGCTGATGTACGAGGCCTCCATCCGCGTCCCGCTGCTCGTCCGCTGGCCGGAACGAATCAAACCGGGCACCGTGAGCTCGTCAATGGTGACGAACGTCGACGTTGCTCCAACGCTGCTCGAGATCGCCGGCATCCCGGTTCCGTCATGGATGCAGGGCCGCAGTGTGCTGCCGCTCCTCGATGGCAAGAGCGTCGACTGGCGCGACCGGTTCTACTACGAGTTTCACGAATACCCCGACTACGACCACTGCGTCCGCAAACACCGCGGCATCCGCACCGAGAGATGGAAGCTGATCGAGTTCTGGGAAACGCCGATCGAGTACGAGCTGTACGACCTGCAGCGCGATCCCGATGAGACGAAGAACCTGGCCGCATCGAATCCGCGCAAAGTGCGGGAGCTGAAGGAGAAGATGGAGGCGCTCCGCCGCGAACTGCGCGCGGTCGACGCGCCGGGACCCGCGCCCGCCGTGCAGCAGTGCGTGCCGATCCGTTAGGGCACCAGGACCTCGTCGATTTTGATCTCGGAGCCGAGGGTGCGGGCCACGGGGCAGCGGCGGGCTACGGAGAGCAGTTGCTGGCGCTGCTCTTCGCTGAGCGGACCGTGGACGCGCAGCTCGAGGTGGAAGCGGTGGATGTAGCCCGCCTGCGTCGTGCAGTCGGCGCAGTCCCTGGCGTGTTGGCGATCGTGCGTCACCGTCACGTCGACGCCTTCCAGGGGGAGCTTCTCGCGCCGCGCATAGAACTGCAGCGTCATGGCCGTGCAACCGCCGAGCGCGGCGGCGAGCATGTCGTAGGGAGTGGGACCGCTCCCCTCGCCGCCGGCGGAGACCGGCTCGTCGAGCACGAACTGATGGGGGCCGGCCGTCACTTCCGTCCGGAAGGATCCCCGCGCCTGGAGAGTGACAGGTATGGTAGCCATGCTCCGATAGTACGCTGGAACACATGACCACGGAACCATCGGACCGCATCCTCGTCGGACGCCTCTTCCGCGGCGACGAGGAGTCATTCTCGCAGTTCTTCGACGCCGCGTTCGCCCCGCTCTTCGAGGCCGCACTGGCGCGGACGGGAGGCGACGGGGCGGCGGCGGAGGAAATGGTGCAGACGGCGCTCTGCCACGCGGTGCAGAACGAGGCCGCACTGATCGAGACCCTCCGCCGCGCCGGGGGAAATGGCCCCGCCGTCGATGCCGATCGGGCGGCGCGCGTGCGGACGGCGGTTCACGCCGAATGGCAGTCGCACACCACGCGACGCGCGAAGAAGCGGGTCTTCACCGCGCTGGCCGTCGCGGCGGTGCTGGCCGCGCTGGTCATCTTCGTCAACTGCCCGGCGGCGCAGGCGGTTCTCGTTCTGAACCGGGGTCAGGCCTTCCCTTTTACCTTTCTCCACGAGCAGTGGAGAAAGGTAAAAGGGAAGGCCTGACCCCACTTTAACGGTTGTCGTGCACCACCCGGCCGCCGATGATCGTCAGCACCGACTGGGTCTTCGGCAGCTCCTCGAGCGGAACGGCGAAGATGTCCTGCGAGAGGACGGCGAGGTCGGCGAGCTTGCCGGGGACGATCGTTCCCTTCTCGTCTTCCTCCATCTCCGCGTAGGCGGAGCCGGCGGTGTAGGCGATGACGGCCCGCTCCCGCGTGACGCGCTGGTCGGGATTGGCCGGGTGCATCGCAGCGAACATCACGTTCAGCCAGGGATTGATCGGGCCGTCGGAGCCGATGGCCACCGGGATGTCGCGTTCCATCGCCGTGCGGAACGCGCCGAAGTCGCGCAGGCGCGTCGCGCCGTAGCGCGCCTGCAGCAGGTCGGCAAGCATGAAGTGCGACGGGTTCTGCACCAGGACGATGCCGAGCTCCTTCGCGTCGTGGAGATACCTCCCGAGGAAGTCGCCATGTTCGATGCGCACGCGCTTTCCGCTCCAGTCGACGTTGGCCCTGCGCATGGCCGCGAAGAGCTCCTCGAGACCGGCGTCGCCTGCGACGTGGACCAGAAGCTGATGAGGTGACCGCGCCGCGACTTCGACGAAGCGGCTGATCTCGTCCACGCTGTAATTCAGCCGTCCCTCCATCGAGGGGCGGTCGGCGTAGGGAGAGCGGAGCGCCGCATTGCGCTCGATCGGCGTGCCGTCGAGGATGTACTTGACCGCGCGCCGCGGCTCGGTCGCGACCTGCGCCATCATCAAGTCGATCCATCGCCACCGCAACCCTACGCTGGTCTGCGGCTCGAGCCGCGCCAGCCGGTCAACAGGAATGAGCGGCATCGACTGCACGGTGGTGATGCCGAGGCGAACGGCCTCGGCGGCGAAGCGGTTCATCGCCGCCACGAGCGTTTCATCCGACTGCCTCGAGGCGTGGTCGCCCATCTTCGCCCACGCGGCGTGCTCGTAGACCCAGCCGTTCAACCGGCCGTCGGTGCGCCCGTACCAGCCGCCGCGCGGATCGGTCTGGTTCTCGCCGACGTTCCAGGCCCGCAACGCCGCGGAGTTGAGCAGAACGGCATGGCCGCCGAGTATTCCGAGTCGGACGGGATGCTGCGGCGCGGCGACGTCGAGCGTGTCGCGATGGAGACGCGGGTCATCGAGCAGCGTCACCGGCACCTCTCCCGTGAGCCAGGTGCCCGACGGGTGCCTGGCCGTCGCCGAGCCGAGTCGGGCCAGCATGACGTCGACGGTCGCGTCGGGCGTGATGCCGATGTCGGTACCCGGCACGCTCCACGGCTCGTGCACGTGCGCATCGTTGATGCCGGGCACCATGGTCCGGCCGCGCAGATCGATCACGCGCGTGGCCGTGTCGGCGATCGCGCGGATCTCCACGGTCGTGCCGACGGCGAGGATCCGGTCATCGCGGATCGCCACCGCCTCGGCCCACGGCTTCGCCTCATCGGCGGTGAAAACCTTTCCGTTGACGAGGACCAGGTCGGTGCGCTGCGGAGCCGCGGACGCGCAGGAGAGAGCGAGAGTACACGTGAGAACAAAAAGGATACGTCGCATGGACGTAAGCATATCGGAGTGCGGTGGCTTGCCGCCGCACTCCGATATCAGTCGGGGTTCTTCGATTTTCCTCTTGCTTTGCCCCTGCCACGATCCTCGTCGTCGTCGTCCTCGTCGTCGTCGTCCTCGTCGTCATCGTCGTCGCGGCGCGACAGCTCGGGAGGGGGAATCGGGGGGAGCTGGACCTCGGGGCGCCGGCGCGCGGCCTCGCGCATCGCTTCTTCGAGCTGGCGGTCGGTCGCTTCCCGCTCTTCTTCGTCGAGCTCGTCCGGATCGTCGTCGCCGCGAGGGTCGGGAAGCGACGCGGCGGGATCGAGGATGATCTGCACGTCACCAAGGCCGGGCGTCTCGATCGACCACTCCTGCGACTGCTCGGGCGTGATCACCGGCGGCTCTTCGAACTCGACGAAGATCGGTGCGCGGTCGATGCGGCGGCGGCACGGCTCTTCGGGCTCGGTCCCGGCGAGGAACGCCTCCTCGAAACGGTCACCGCAGCCCGATTTCCAGAGCAGGCCGCTGGC
>DATLFC010000119.1:0-11397 GCA_035525015.1 Thermoanaerobaculia bacterium
AGCCGGAGCATCTGCACCTGCGTCTCGGGATCGCCGAACCGGCAGTTGTACTCGAGGACCTTCGGTCCTTTGGCGGTCAGGATCAGTCCGGCGTAAAGAACGCCGCTGTAGGTGCGTCCCTCCGCCTCCATCCCCTGCAGCGTCGGGATCATGATCTTCTTCATCACCTCGGCTGCCGTCTCGCCGTTGAGAACGACCGAGGGCGAGTGCGCGCCCATTCCGCCGGTGTTCGGCCCCTGATCGCCGTCGAAGGCCTTCTTGTAATCCTTCGCCGGTGCGAGCGGCACGCTCCGCTTCCCGTCGGTGATGACCATGAACGAGACTTCCTCCCCTTCGAGAAACTCCTCGATGAGGATGCGGGAGGCGGCGTTGCCGAATCGTTTCTCCTCGAAGACGACACGGAGGTACTCGTCCGCTTCCTTCTTCGAGTGGACCACGACCACGCCCTTGCCGGCGGCGAGGCCGTCGATCTTGATCACCGCGGGGAACTTGCTTTTCTTCAGAGCGGCACGCGCCTCATCCACCGACTGGCAGGCGGTCGCCTCAGCCGTGGGGATGTTGTACTTGCGCATGAATTCCTTCGAATAGACCTTGGAGGCTTCGATCTCCGCGGCGCGGCGGGTGGGGCCGAAGATGGCCAGGTCGCGCTTCTGGAACTCATCGACGATGCCGAGGGTCAGGGGGAGCTCGGGCCCGACGACGGTGAGGTCGATTTTCAGTTTTTCGGCGAAATCGGCCAGCTCGATGATGTCCGCGACGCCGATCGGGACGCAGTCGGCCACGGACGCAATCCCGGCATTTCCGGGAGCGGCGTAGATTTCTTTAACTGACGGTGATTGCTTGAGTTTCCAGCAGAGGGCGTGCTCCCGACCACCCTGGCCGATAACCAGAACTCTCATCGATACGTCGAATTCTAGCAGGTCGATAGACGTTTCCCCGACCGCGCTCGTATCTGGAAGACAATGGGCGCGGAACTACGCCTGATGGCTCCTGTGAACGAACCGGTCCAACCCGACGATCGCCTCCTGGTGGAGACGATCCGCGGTGGAGATGCGGACGCGTTCGAGCAGCTCGTCCGCCGGAAGACCTCCCGGGTGTACGCGCTCTGCTACCGGATCATCGGCAACGCCGAGGACGCCAAGGACATCGCGCAGCTCGTATTCATCAAACTGTGGGAGAACCTGCACAAGTACGACACGGCATACGCGTTCGACACCTGGCTGTACCGGATGGTGACGAACGTGGCCATCGATTTCATCCGCAACCGGCAGTCGAGGGAGAACGCGGTGAACTCGAGCCTCAGGCTGGTGAAAACGACCGCGGACGCCGAGCAGGGAGTGGCCGTGCAGCGGAAGGAGATCGAGACGGTGTTCGATCACGTCTCGTCCGTCCTGTCACCCAAACAGAAAACGATCTTCGTCATGAAGGAGATGGAAGATCTTCCCTCATCTGAGATCGCAAAGGTGCTCGGCTGTCGGGAGTCGACGGTGCGCAATCACCTGTTCAACGCGCGAAAGTTGATGCAGGCGCAGCTCGAGAAGCGTTATCCCGAGTATGCGCAGTTATGGAGAGGCCGGTCATGACCTGCGATCGTTTCCGGTCGCGATTCGCACCGTCCACGGACGATGCCGGGCTGCTCGCACACGCGCGAGCCTGCGAGAGCTGCCTGGCCGTGGCGATCGAGCGCGATCCCGACATGCTGTTCCGTTCTCTGGGCGGCGCGGAGCTCATCCCTCCGGGCGGCATCGATCTATTCGTCGACGACGTGATGCGCGAAGTGCGCCTCCGCACGACCGAGACGACGATGGCGCCGCGACCCGTATCGTGGACGCGCCGGCTGGCGATCGCGGCGACGATCGCGCTCGGCATCGTGGGAGGCGCGGCAATCTATCAGTATGAGCGCGCGACCGGAACCGCACCGATGATCGTGCATCGCGTCGCGCTGCGCCCGGTGACGTTCGACTCGCGCCCTGCAGTGGAAGCTTACGATTCTCTCAACGCAACGATCGTTGAAGTGCCGACCGAGGGTGTGGAAGATGTGAGGATGGTCATGGTGTTCGACGACACACTTCCGGCGGATCTATGACGAAACGACTTCTTCTCTTCGTACTGCTCTTCTCCCTCGCCGGCGTGCTGCGCGCCGAGGACGGCTCGCTCTCCGTGCTGACCTATCAGTTCAAGCACAAGCACGCCGAAAAGGCCGCCGGGGCGATCAAGACGCTCGTGAGCAGCGAGGGGACCGTGGCCATCCAGCCGGCCACGAACTCGGTCGTGATCACCGATCGCGTCGAGAACCTGAAGGCGATCTCGGCGGCGCTGCAGAAGTTCGACACGGCGCCGCAGCCGGTGAAGCTCACCGTCCGCCTCGTGACGGCGGCCCGCCTTTCCGAGGCCGGGCGCGTTCCGGATGCGATCAGGGACGTGGCGCCGAAACTCGCCATGCTGCGCTACAACTCCTTCGACACTCTCGGCGCGGTCAATGTGGCGGGCCGGGAGGGCGAGCCGGGGATCGTCGAGCTGGAGCGCGGCTATCGCGCCGATTTCCGCTTCGGCGAGTACGATCCGGCCTCCGACTCCATCCCCCTGGTCGACTTCAAGCTCGCCAGGCTGCAGGGCGATCAGCTGACGCAGCTCTACAAGACGACGCTGAACCTGAAGGTGGGGCAGACGCTCGTCTTCGGCGCGACTCGCGACCCGGAAAGCCAGCGGGCCTTGATCGTCATCGTGTCGGCAAAACGGTAGAAGGGACACGGCATTGAAGCCCTCTCCCCGCGCGAGCGGGGAGAGGGTGGCCGAAGGCCGGGTGATGGGTTTCGATCGCGACCCCTCATCCGCCGCTCCGCGGCACCTTCTCCCCGCTCGCGCGGGGAGAAGGCGCTGACACAGTCGTCTTCCGTTGCCGCAGGTACTCCTCGACCTCCTCGACGGGCCGCGTGTTGAAGATGTGCTTCGGCGAGAGGCCGGCTTTGCGCGCGACCCACGTCCCGCTGATGACGTGCGAGAGCTCGGCAATGGAGTGCGCGTCGGGGTGAATGCTGAAGACGACGCCGAGGTCGAGAGCGCGTCCGATGCGACGCCAGTCGAGATCGAGGCGCTGCGGGTTGCCGTTGATCTCCATGATCACGCCGCGTTCGGCAGCGCGCTCGAACACCCGGTCGAAGTCCATGCTGTAGCCGTCGCGCGAGAGGAGCCGCCTCCCGGTGAGATGCCCCAGGAACGTGACGTCCGGATCGTCGAGCGCCCTAAGGATCCGCTCGGTCATCTCATCCGGCGTCATGTTGAAGCGCGAATGGATCGAGGCCACGATGAAATCGAACTTCCGCCGCGTCTTCCTGTCGTAGTCGATGTTTCCGTCGGGAAGGATGTCGGCCTCGCTTCCGCGGAAGACGCGGAGCGGGGCAACCTCCTTCTCCTGCCGCGCAATCTCACTCTGCTGCTCGCGCAGCCGGTCCTCGGTCAGCCCTCCCGCGTAATAGGCCGCCTTCGAATGATCGGAGATCCCGACGTACTCGAGCTCGCGCTCGCGTGATGCCATCAGCATCTCGCGGAGTGTGTTTCGCCCGTCGGAGTAGGTGGTGTGGACGTGGAAGGTGCCGCGAAGATCGTTGTGCTCGACGAGACGCCCCCGCTTTTTTCGGCGCAGATCGTCGGCCGTCTCGCGTCGCTCCGGCTCGACGAACGCGATCCCCCCCTTCTCGAACAGCTGTTCCTCGGTCCGGGCGGTGCCGGTGCCCGGCACCTTCGCCTCGAACGCGGCCACGAAATCGACCGCTCCCGTGGTACGGAGAACCGTACGGCCGAAGTCTTTCGGATCGGAGAAGTGGAAGAGGACGTCGATCTCGTTGCGGACGGTTCCTTTCCACGTGTCGTCGTCGAGCTGCTGCCACTGGTCGAGCACTCCCGCCAGCGCGGTGATGACCGCTTCCCGGTTGCGGGTGGCGACGGCGAGGTTCACATTGCGGATCACCTCGAGCCGGCGACGAACGCTCCCGACGACTTCCGCGTCGTCGACCTCGTCGATCGCCGCCAGCCGTTCGCGCATCGCTTCCCCGATCTCGAGCCCGGTGGGCAGCAGGAACAGCGACTCGCGGCGGCGGGCCTTCTCGATCCCGTCGAGGATCTTCGCCTCCGTCTTTGCGCCGAAGCCGCGGAGCTTCGCCAGCCGTCCCTCCCGCGCGGCCTGCTCCAGCTCGTCGAGCGATCCGATGCCGAAGGTCTGGTGCAGCACTCCGATCTTCTTCAACCCGAGTCCCGGGACGCCGAGAAGATCGAAGATCCCCGGCGGATAGCGGGCCCGCATTTCCTCGAGGTACGGCGACGCTCCGGTCTCGACGAGCTCGGTGATGATGGGCCCGATGGCCTTCCCGATCCCCGGTGTCTTGTAGAGCGCATCCGATCGAGCGACGCCGGTGATGTCGCCCTCGAGATTCTCCACGGCCCGGGCGGCGCGCTGGAAGGCGCGGGCGCGGAAAGGGTTGGGGTCGCTGAGCTCGATGTAGCGGGCGATCTCGTCGAGAGCGCGGGCAACCGTCCATTTATCTGCCACGGCCATTTATCATCGCCGATGATGCAAGCGCGCGACCGCCTCATCGTTGCTGCCGACCTCTCCAGCGCCGACGAAATACGCCGGCTCGCCGCCGAGCTGCGCGACGCCGCCGGCGCCATCAAGATCGGTCTGCAGGCCTTCGTCGCGAACGGTCCGGGACTCGTCCGCGACATCGTTGCGGCCGGCCATCGGGTCTTCCTCGACCTGAAGCTGCACGACATCCCGAACACCGTGCAGCACGCCGTGCACGAAGCGGAGACGCTCGGGGCGGCGATGCTGACGGTCCACGCCGCCGGTGGGGAGGCGATGCTGCGGGCGGCCCGCAGCGAAACGACGCTGGTGCTGGCGGTGACGATTCTGACCAGCCTCTCCGACCAGGAGCTGTGGCAGGTGGGCTTCCATGGCCGGGCGGCGGAGAACGCGGTCCGCCTGGCGACGCTCGCGCAGCAGGCGGGAATCCGCGGCGTGGTCGCCTCGCCGCTGGAGATCGAGGCGATTCGCGAGGCGTGCGGCGCGGAGATGACGATCGTCACGCCGGGCATCCGGTCCGCGGGAGCCGCGGAAGGCGATCAGCGCCGGACGCTCACGCCTGCGGGCGCGATCCGGGCGGGCGCGGACGCGATCGTGGTGGGGAGGCCGATCACCGGAGCGGCGAACCGCCGCGACGCGGCGCTGCGGATCGTGGAGGAAATGGAAAGGGCCGGCTGACGCCGGCCCTTTTGCGAATGCGAAGGGTGATCGATCAGCGCGCCGACCGGCGCCGGTTCGTGCAGTTCTGCCCCGGGCCGTTGAAGAAGACGCGCTGTTCGGCGAACTGCCGGCGCACGCCAGCGAAGTCCGTTGCCACGGCGCGAAGGACGTGTTCGCCGCGCGGCGTCTGATCGAGGTTGGCGACGAGGCGCCACGTCTGCACCGGGTGCTTCGACGAGACGTCGTTGCGCGGAGTGCCGTTCAGCGAAGCGATGCCGAGCGACGCGCCGCCGAGGAAGATCTCGACTTCGTCGATGCGCTGCGGACCGCTGACCCAGCCGCGGAGCTCAGCGCCGCCGCAGTTCATGCCCTGCGTTCCGTGCCAGTCGATGCGTCCCGACGCCGCGCCGCATCCGGCCCACACCTGCAGGCCGCTCAGCTCCCCGACGGTGAAGACGCTCGTACCGGCGGCCAACGGGTTGTACTTCACCTCGTCCGGACTGATGAAGGTGAGGTCCTCGTATCCGCGCTCGAACGACCCTTCCCACATCGGGACGCTGTAGTCGAACACGTCGAAGGCGATCGTCCGCGCCGGCTCCAGCGTCAGCGGGTCGATCTCGTTGATCATGGTGATGACGCGGCCGTTCTCCGAGTCCACCCACGCCTGGGGGTGGAAGGCGATCGGATTCGCGCGATCGATGCCGGCGCCGAACGGAATCGTCAGCGTCGTGAACCGTGTCAGCACGCCGTTCGAGCTGACGTTGTACATGTGAATGATCTGATCGTTCCCGACGCCGAGCACGCCGTTGCCGTTGCTGACCAGGAACTTCCCGCGCATCTGGGCGTTCTCGACCAGCAGGACGCTGGGCGAAGTAGGCGCCAGCAGGTTGTAGCCGACGATGCCGTGCTCGGTCGCCGCATAGAGGTATTCGCGGTTGAAGGCGAGGTCGTTGAACGCCGTCGTCCCGAAGCCGCTGAGCGAGGAGATCATGGCGATGCGAACCGGCGACGCCAGGTTCGAGACCGCCACGATGTCGATCGTGTTGTGGCAGAACAGTGTGCCGCCCGGCGCACAGGGAAGATCCGTCCCCGGATAGAGGCCGGCCAGAAGGCTGCCGCGGACGGCGATCCTGCGGTAGTGCAGCCCCGGGGTCAGCGAGACCCGCACCGGCTCGCCGATGCCTGCACCGACGTTGCGGACATCCCAGATCTCCAGCCCCGACTCGCCGCTGATGAACATGCGGCCGTTCTGGAACGCCACGCCCCCCTTCGACTCGCGGGCCCCCAGACCTTCGAGCGTGGACTCCTGGATCAGGACCAGCTCGCCGAAGTCGACGGCCGTATAGGCCGCGACTTTCTGGCCGCGCAGGACATAGAGAACGCTCCCGTCGCGGAACGCGCCATGCGGGGAGAGCTCGAAATCGGACGTCGCCGCGCTCGATCCGACGAGCGTCAGGGCGCACTCAGACACTAAATGACTCGCTGCGATGGGAATGGTGACCAGCGAAAGGACGAGGACCAGAGCGACCCGTGACAAAACGCGCATACATGCCTCCCGATAACACACCCGATACGCCCGCCGCACGCGCGCGCGAAGCGTTCACGACTTTTTGCCGCACCGCGTCAGGACCCCTTTCGGCGGCGCCGCTCCAAAGAGCTGGTTCGATTCGTCTTGGCGCCTAACTATGGACGAAATCAGGGCTTTTTGCAACTTGGCAGCCGTCGGAGACGCGCTTTTGCGTCGTGTATTATGGTGCCCGCCGGACCCACACCAACCTCCCACGGAAACAGGAACGTTCCGCCGTGTGTTTGAGGGTGAGTCATCATGCTCGACGGACACGTCCTCGTTCTGAACAGGGTTTTCCAGGCCGTGCAGATCACGTCCGTCCGGCGGGCCCTCACGCTCCTCTACAAGGGCCAGGTCCGCGCGGTCGACTCCGAGTACCGGACCTACGACTTCGAGAACTGGATGGACATCCCCGTCCAGCCGGATGACCACTACGTGGTGACGCCGAGCCGCAACATCCTGATCCCGCATGTGGTCCAGCTCCTGGTCTTCGACCGGCTTCCGCGCCAGGAGGTGAAGTTCTCGCGCGGCAACATCTATCTGCGCGATCAGAACCGCTGCCAGTACTGCGGCCGGAAGTTCTCGTCCTCCGAGCTGTCGCTCGACCATGTCGTGCCGATCTCGCGCGGCGGCAAGTCGACGTGGGACAACGTCGTCTGCGCCTGTCTGCCGTGCAACGTGAGGAAGGGGAACAAGCTCCTCAGCGAGTCCGGCATCCAGCTCAAACGGCAGCCTGCCCGGCCGCGCTGGCATCCTCTCCACCGCCTGCAGGGGCGGGCCTATCCGGAGATCTGGAAGAACTTTCTCGACGAAGCGTACTGGAACGTCGAGCTGAAGGGCTGACCCTTCACATCTCCGCGACGTCGACGAGCTCCTCGCCCGGATTGACGAACCTGTTGATGGCGATGCCGTACTGCTTTTCGTAAAGCGCGCGGTATCGGCCGCCGGCTGCCATCAGCTCGTCGTGCTGGCCGCGCTCGATGATCCGCCCCTCCTCCAGCACCAGGATCTGGTCCGCGTTGCGGATCGTGGAGAGGCGGTGCGCGATCACGAACGTGGTCCGTCCCTTCATCAGGACCTGCAGGCCGTCCTGAATGAGCGCCTCGCTTTCGCTGTCGAGCGACGATGTCGCTTCGTCCAGAATCAGGATGCGCGGGTCGGCGACGATGGCGCGGGCGATGGCCACGCGCTGCTTCTGCCCGCCGCTGAGTTTCACGCCGCGCTCGCCGACCAGCGTCTCGTAGCCGCCGGAGAACCGCTCCGCGAACTCGTCGACGTGGGCGATGGCCGCCGCGCGCAGGATCTCGGCGCGCTCCGCCTTCGGATTGCCGAGGCGGATGTTCTCGAAGATCGTGTCGGCGAAGAGGAACGAGTCCTGCGGCACCAGACCGATCGCGCGCCGATACTCGCCGACGCGGACCTCCGCCAGATCGCGACCGTCTACGAGAATGCGTCCCCAGGTGGGCCGGTGAAACGCCGCCACCAGCGAGATCAGCGTGCTCTTTCCGGAGCCGGACGGCCCGACCAGCGCCACCGACGTCCCGGCTGGAACGGAGAACGTGACGTCGGAGAGGACGGGCACCCCTGCCGTGTACTCGAATGTCACGTGGTCGAACGCCACCTCGCCACGGATCGTACCGATGGACGGCTTGCGGGCGTCGGAGGCATCCTCGCGCTCCTCGCCGAGCACTTCCCTCATCCGTTCGAGTCCGGCGAACGCCTCGGAGAGCTGCGTGCCGATCGAGACGACCTGCGCCACCGGCCCCACCACGAGCGCCAGATAGAGTGTGAAGGAGATCAGGTCGCCGACCGTCATCCGCCCGTCGAGGACCTCCCGTCCCCCGACGATCATCACCACCACGCCGACGACGCCGACCAGCAGCGTCGAGAGCGCGCCGACTCCCGAGACGATGCGCATCGTCTGGATCACGCTGCGGAGGAGCTTGTGGGCGCCGGCGGCGAAGATCCGTGCCTCGTGCCGCTCGGCGCGGTATGCCTTCACGACCCGGATCCCGCCGAGGCCTTCCGTCAGCCGGCCCGAGAGCTGCGCGGCCTGTTCACTCCGCAGTTTGAACAGCGGACGGACGGTGTTGAAAGCCCAGTAGAGAATGGCGCCGAAGATCACCAGCGCGCCGAGGATCATCGCCGCGAGCTTCGCGCTGAGGTAGAAGAGGATGGCGACAGCGATGATCGCCGTGATCAATCCGCCGACGAGCTGGATCAGACCGGTGCCGACCAGATTGCGGATTCCCTCGGCATCCTGCATGACCCGCGCGACGAGCACCCCCGTCTTCGTCGCGTCGAAGTACGCGACGGGGAGCCGCTGCACGTGCTGCTGGATCTTTTTCCGGAGATCGGTGATGGCCCGCTGCGCGGCCAGGCCGAGGAGCTGCGCCAGCGCGTAATCGGTGACGGCGGCCACCGCGGATGCGGCGCCGGCGACGAGGGCGATCGTCCAGAGAAGGTCGTGGCGCCCTTTGGCGATGACCTCGTCGATGAGGAACTTGGTCGTGCCGGGGAGGACGATGCCCGCCAGGCGGTTGACGGCCATCAGAGGAAGCCCGAGCAGCAGGCGGCGGCGGGCCGACCAGACGACGTCGCGGGCGTCGTACAGAAGGCTTCGCAGCTTCGGCGGGGCAGAGGCGGACATGAGGGCGATTGTATGGCTGGCTGGATCGGAACTTGCTAGAAGTCAGGCCAGGATCGCTGTGTTCAGAAGAGCTCGTAACGAACAGGAGTCCCGATGACGTTAGTGAATTCTCTGTGCGCGGAGATCAGCATCTATCAGGGAGTCGGCGAGACGACCGGCGTGGTCGTCGAGCGGAGCGCGATTCGCGGCAAGAAAGGGTTGTGCAAGAGCATGCGCGATCTGGCCATCAAATCCCGCGTTCTGGGCGACGGCTACTACTACATCCCTGTTGATCTCTGGCCGAAGTCGAAGGAGCCGGTCGTCGTGCACAAGCACGACTGGACGGTCATCGGCTCGATTCCGCGCACCTCGCGCGGCGCGAAGAAAAACGCCAAGGCCGTGGCGCGCTGAGCGCGCCGCGGCCTTCCTCTCAAAACTCTTCAGTGGTATGCGCCATGCAATTGCGCGCATCAAATCGACTTTTTCTGGAGTATCGAATGAAACGTGGCGTTGCTCTCCTCCTGGCGGTTTTCCTCACCATCCCGGTTCTGGCGCAGGACGACGAAGGTCCGGCCACCGCCCGCGGCGCATCGGTCGACATGACCGGCAAGGGCTACACGTCGGCGTATGTGATTGAGCCGAAGAGCGGGCGCGTGCTGCTCGCCGAGAACGAGAACGAGCCGCTGCCGACCGCGTCGATGGCGAAGATGATGACGCTTCTCATCACACTCGAGGAGATCGCCGCCGGGAATCTGCAATGGGACACGCCCGTCACCGTCTCCGCCCATGCATCGAGGATGGGAGGGTCGCAGGTCTACCTTCGCTCGCCAAGCGTCTGGCCGATCAAGAACCTGGTCATCGCCACGATGGTTCACTCCGCGAACGACGCCGCCATGGCCCTCGCCGAGAAGATCGCCGGGTCGAACGACGCCTTTGCCGACATGATGAACCGGCGCGCCCAGGACCTCGGCCTCACGCAATCGAAATTCTTCGATCCGCACGGCCTTCCGGCCGACCGGCCCGGAGAGGAAAACGTGATGTCGCCGAAGGATCTGGCCAGGCTCGGCATTGAGCTGATGAAGCACCCCTTCATGGGCCAGCTGGCCGTGATCCCGGAGATGGAGTTCCGCAACGGAACGCTGGCCCGCATCTACAACCCCAATCGTCTCGTCAACCCGAAACGCCCCGAGTACTACCCGGAGGCCACCGGCATCAAGACCGGTTACTCCGGTCCGGCCGGCTACAGCATCACGGCGTCGGCGAAGCGGGGCGACATGGAGCTCATCGCGGTCGTCACCGGTGTGAGATCACCCTCCGGCCCTCAAAGCTCGTTCGGCATCGCGCGGCGTCTTTTCAATGAAGCCTTTCAGGGTCACCACATGGTCACGCCGGTGAAGAAGGGATCGCTCGTCGGGCAGGCAACCGTCAACGACGGTTCGGCCGAGAGCGTGCAGGCAGTCGCCTCCCAGGATGTCACCGCGATGGTCAAACGGGGGGAAGAGAAGGACGTCAAGGTGTCGTTCGCCGGCAGCACGGTCACGGCGCCGGTCCGGCAGGGGCAGCAGGTCGGAACGATCGTGGTGACCTCCGGCAACGAGACGATCGCCCGCGTCCCCGCCGTGGCGGCCACCGCCGTGGCGAAAGAGCCGTGGTGGAAAGCCTTCTGGCCGTTCTGAGAATCGGGCCTCAGGCCCTGATCACCCGCCGGCCATCGATCGTGTAACTCCCGCTCGCCAGCAATTGCAGCGCCTCCACGTACGCCACGTGCTCCTGCTCGAGGATTCGTGTCGACAACGATTCGACGGAGTCGTCGTCGAGAACGGGCACGGAGCGCTGGACGATGATCGGGCCGGCATCGAGGCCTTCGTCGACGAAGTGCACCGTGCAGCCGGTGACCTTCACCCCGTGTGCGAGCGCCTGGGCCTGCGCGTCGACGCCCGGGAAGGCCGGCAGCAGCGACGGGTG
>DATLFC010000164.1:0-24671 GCA_035525015.1 Thermoanaerobaculia bacterium
CGGCATCGGCGCGTGGGACAAGGTGGCCGTCCGATGGGGTTATGGCAGGAACGAGAACCGCGAGGCGATCCTGGCGGCGGCGTGGGCCGAGGATCTCCGTTTCATGACGAACCAGGATCTCGACCTCGATCCGCGCGTCGATCAGTGGGCACACGGAACCGACGCCGCCGCCGAACTGCAGCGGGTTGCGGGCGTACGCCGCGCGGCGCTGGCGCGATTCGGGGAGCGGGCCATCCGCGAGGGGACGCCGCTGGCGCTGCTCGAAGAGGCGCTCGTGCCGCTGTACCTGCATCATCGCTATCAGCTCGACGCCGCGGCCTCCGCGCTGGGCGGCGTCTCGTACACGTACGCGATGCGGGGTGACGGCCGGAGCGCCGTCGATGCCGTGCCGGCCGCGCAGCAGCGCGCGGCGCTGGAAGCGATTCTCTCCACGCTCCGGCCGGCCGAGCTGACGCTGCCGCGTTCGCTGCTCGAGAAGCTGCCGCCGCGGCCGTACGGGTTCGGGGTGCACCGCGAGCTCTTCCCGCGCCATACCGGATCGGCGTTCGATCCGCTGACTCCCGCGTCCGTCGCCGCGGACCTCGCCTTCGGCGGCATTCTGCAACCGCAGCGGGCGGCGCGCCTCGTGGCGCAGCATGCCGTCGACCCGGCGCTGCCGGGTCTCGACGGAGTCACGGCGCGCCTGGTCACGTTCGTCTTCGAAGCGCCGGCAACGAACGCGTATGAGCGCGAGGTGCGCCGGTCGATCCGCTGGGTCCTCGGCCAGAAGCTGATGGGCCTGGCGTCCACTGCGCCGATGCCGCAGGTGCGGGCTGAGGCGACGGCCGCGCTGCGCGCCATGCGGACTCGCGCCACGGCGGCGGGGGGCGCGTTCGACACGATGCTGGCAACCGAGATCGAGCGCTTCCTGGAGCGGCCGGCGGAACCGCAACGCCCCATCCAGCCGCCGCAGATCCCGCCCGGAGCGCCGATCGGGTGAGACGCTACAAGCTGACTTCGGTGCGCCGCTTCGCCCCGGCGTAGCGGCGCGCCGCATCCACGAGCGCGGCGAAGAGCTTCGACGCCGAATCCTCCCCCGGCATGTCCTCCGGGTGCCACTGCACGCCGACGTAGAACGGATGCTCCGGGTCCTCGAGACCCTCGACGATGCCGTCGGCCGCCCTGGCGGTGACGCGGAAACCCTCCCCCACGTTCCGGATGGCCTGGTGATGCGACGAGTTCACGTTCAGATGGTCCTCGTGAAGAATCGACGCGAGCTGCGTCCCCTGCTCGATGTCGACGTCGTGCCGGACACGGTTCTCGGGAGGGCTGGCGTGGCGGATCGCGGTCTGCATCTGCGTATCGATGTCCTGGACCAGCGAGCCGCCGGCGGCGACGTTCATCATCTGCAACCCGAGGCAGATGCCGAGAGTGGGGATGCCGCGCTCGCGCGCGGCTCGGGCCAGCGCCAGATCGTTCTCCTGCCGGCGGGCGTCCATCGGCTCGAGGGAGGCGTGGCGCTCTTCGCCGTACAGAGCGGGATCGCAGTCGTAGCCGCCGGCGAGCACGAGCCCGTCGATCTCCGCGACGAGATCGGCGGCGTTCTCCGGCTGCGGCGGAATCACCAGCGGAATCGCCCCGGCACGGCGCAGCGAATCGATGTACGTCGTGTAGGCGAAGGCGCGATCGCGCTCGCCGGTGACGCAGTGGATGTCGGCTCCGATCCCGATGACCGGTCGTCTGGTCATGGGATGCGCTCGGGGGGGTAGATCTTCACATGCACTTCCCGCACGTAGTGGCGGAGCGGCGTGCTGGCCGGCCGGCGGATGCCCGTGGACCAGATCAGTGTCTCCTCGACATCCAGCAGTTCGGCGCGCTGGATCGGATACGGCTCGTGGTGGACGCGCGCGCGCCAGAGCTGATGATCCGAATCCTGCGCGTAGAGGATGTAGCGCTCGATCAGGAAGTGCTCGTGCGTCCCGGGGCGCGCGGGAGCCGAGACTCCCTCCTCGGGGCGGTAGCGGATGTGGGCATGCGCGGGCATGGCGCCGCGGCGGTCGTCGCGGTGCGAGGTGAACTCGATCAGCGGCAGCGCATCGCCGGAGGCGGTGAAGGCGATGTCCGCCTTGTAGTAGGGCAGCTTGTACACCAGCCTCGCTCCCTCGACGGCCAGCGAGCTGGAGGCATCGAGACTGAAGAACCAGACGCCGGGGTCGCGGCCGTTTCGATGGACGTACGTCCGCACGTTCACCTCGTCGAAGTGCGACACGCCCGGCATCGGCGGCATCAGGATGGGGCGCACTCCGGTGAGCGTGAACGGGATCAGCCCGATCCAGGCCTTTCCCTCGAAGAGGTCGACGGTCAGCCCCTGAGGGAGAAGCGGCTGCAGGTCGGCGGCCGGCACCTCCCAGTGCAGAAAGAGGAGGTGTTTCCAGTCCTGATACATCACCACCTGCTGGTCAGGCTCGAGCGTCGGCGTGAGGCGGTCCATTGGGGTCAGGCCTTCCCTTTTACCTTTCTCCACCGGCGGTGGAGAAAGGTAAAAGGGAAGGCCTGACCCCAATTACTCGAAGAGGTCGTATTCGGCGACGGGGAGGTCCTCGGGGACGGACCAGTGTCCTGTCTCGAAGACGTAGAGCTCGATCAGCAGGAGGAAGACTTCGCGGCTCATCTCCCAGCGGCTGCGGAGGCCGTTGGCGAGCCCGCGCTTCGATTCCTTGATCACGTGGCCGAGGTTCTGGATGACGGTCTGCTGCTGGCGATAGCCGGCGCGGGCACAGAAGCGGTTGAGCGCCGCTTCGATCTTGAAGCGCTCCATGTACTGGACGGGGACGGTCTGCCAGACGGCTCGCTTCATCACGCGGATGCCGGAGAGCACCGGGCCGCATTTCATCTTCAGGTGCATGAAATCGAGGACGGGGCCGCGATGGCGGACGCCGATGTTCATGTCGCACTCATCGCGCAGCACCGGCTGTACGAGCGCGTCGATGTGCGCCACGGTGACGTTGTACATGTCGCCGTCGACGAAGAAGAGGACGTCGTGCGAGGCCCAGCCGACGCCGATGCGCATCGCGTACCCCTTACCGTGGTTCTGGCGGAGGGCGACGGTGGTGACATCGAACTGCCGGGCGATCTCGACCGTGGCGTCGGTGGAGCCGTCGCTGACGACGATGACCTCGTCGATCAGCGGATTCGTGGTCAGGGCCTGCAGAACGTCCGCAAGCGTTTTTTCCTCGTTGTAAGCAGCGATGATCGCTGTCGTCCCCAACTTTTCACCTCACCAAGCGCTGGCTCCGGGGGCGGTGCAACCGGCAGACCATAGCACAGCACCCCCGGCGGGCGAGGCGTTTGCACTGTACCGCCCGTCATGAAACGCTCTCTCTTCCAGGCCGCGCTGCTCACCGGGTTGTGCCTCACCCTGGCCGCCATCACGCTGTTCCTCTCGGGCTGCAGCACGGTGGCCCAGGCGCTGAACATCGAGAATCCGCGGTATTCGTTCCGCGACGTGAGGCCGCGGGTCAGCATCGCCCTTCCGCTCTCGGCGTCCACGATCGACTTCGAGATGACCGTCGCAGTGGACAACCCGAACGACATCAACCTGCGCCTCGACCGCTTCGACTTCAGCCTGTTCGTGAACAACTCGCGCATCCTCGACAGCGTCGCCAATCAGCAGGTCCGGATTCCGGCCAGGGGCGTCGGCGACGTTCACCTGCGCGGGCGCGTCGGTTACGACAGCATCCGCTCCCTCTGGAACGAGGTCGTCAGCGTGATCCAGGGCGACCGGGCCCGCTACGAGCTGCGCGGCAATGCCTACTACGACACGCCGATCGGCGAGATGCGGTTCCCGGTCACCATCTACACGTCCCCGTAGGCGCCTCACCCCCGGACGTTGCGCGTCACGGTGATCACTTCCGCCACGTACTGGCCGTTGTTGTTGGAACCGCGCACCGAGATCTCGTCCCCGCGCTCGAGGTCCTCCGGACGATACGTCTGCCCCTGATATTCAACCCGCGTCTGATCGTTCCAGTGGATCGTCTGGCCGCTCTGCGTGTTGCGAAGGTTGTTCACGTACGCAACGTCAACGGTGAGGCGGCGCGCCGCCGTGTCGATCGAGCTGACAGTCCCGCGGACATCCGACGGCTGGGTCGATGACGGGCTGCCCAGGATTCCTCCCAGATCGCCGAGGGAATCGAGCGATCCGCAGGCGGCGGTCAGGACCATGATGGACAGAACCAGAGATACTCTTCGCATGCAACTTCCTCCTGCCTCGGCCTCTGCAGCAAGGATCGAGCCTCTGAGATGACGGAACGACGCGCGCGCTGGTTCATCCCCGGCCTGGCCACCGGACTCTACTTCTCGCAGGGCTTTCCGTTCGGCATCGCCAACTACGCGCTCCCCGTCTACCTGAGCGTCGAGGGCGTTTCCGCGACAGGCGTGGGGCTCCTCAGCACGATCGGCCTGGCGTGGACGTTCAAGCTCTTCTGGGCGCCGGCCGTCGACCTGTTCGGGACGTACCGGCGATGGATCATGGGCTCGCTGGCCGTCCTCGCCGCGTCGATCGCGATGCTGGGGATCGTGCCGCCGGCGAGCACGGGGTTCTGGGTGGCGGCCTCCATCCTGGCTCTCGCCTCGGCCACGCAG
This sequence comes from Thermoanaerobaculia bacterium, assembly GCA_035525015.1. Classification (GTDB taxonomy): domain Bacteria; phylum Acidobacteriota; class Thermoanaerobaculia; order Gp7-AA8; family Gp7-AA8; genus DATLEX01. Next base: position 4,621 of record DATLFC010000164.1, read on the forward strand.
GACATCGGCATCGACGCGCAGACGATCCGGATGACGCCGCGCGAGCTCCTGGGGCCGGTGAACTCGGCGCGCGTGACGGCGTTTCGGGTGGCGATCATCGCGGCGGGCGGCGGGCTGGCGCTCCTCTCCGACTTCATCGGCTGGCGCGCAACCTTCCTGGCGGCGGCGGCGATCGCGATCGCGCTCATCTTCTTCATGCTGCTCATCCCGCACGAAGAGAGGGCCCTCGAGCACCGGGAGAATCCATTCCGCGGGCTGTGGCGATGGCTGGCCAGGCCTCGCGCCATGGCGTTTCTGGCCGTGATCTTTCTCTACCGCGTCGGCGACTCGGCGCTGACTCTGATGGTTCCGAAGTTCTGGGCCATGCGCGGATTCTCGGCCGGCGAGATCGGCACCGTCACGACGACGCTCGGCATGATTTTCACGATCGCCGGTGCGATCGCCGGCGGGTGGTTCGTGGCGCGGTACGGCATCTACGCCGGGCTGCTCTGGCTCGGCATCGCGCAGATGCTCTCCAACGTCGGCTACGCCGCGGTTGCGCAATACACGGCCGGGCGCCCGGCCATGTACGGCGTCGCCATCGTCGAGTCGTTCTGCAACGGTCTGGGAACCGCAGCCTTCCTGTCGTTCCTGATGTTCATCTGCGACCGCGACAACGCCGCGACGGAGTTCGCGATGCTGAGCGCGGTCTTCAGCCTGTCACGGACGGTGACCGGCATGTTCAGCGGCTTCGGCGCCGACGCCCTCGGCTGGAGCACCTATTTCTGGCTGACCGTGGCGCTCGGGTTGCCGGGACTGCTGCTCCTGCCAACGATCAGGAGCGCGCTGGCCGGAGCACGGGAGGCAGCACCAGTGCTGGACTGATGGACCACAGAATCTACTACCCATCCGAGCTCACCGCGGGCAGCGAAGTCTCCATCGCCGGCGACGAGTATCACCACGCCGCGCGCGTGGCCCGCGTTCGCGCCGGGGAACCGGTGGAGCTGTTCGACGGGCGGGGGGCGGCGGCGGCGGGAGAGGTGATCGAGATCCAGCGGGACGCGCTCCGGGTGCGGATCACCGGTCCCGTTCCGCCTCGCGAGTCGCCGCTGAACGTGACGCTGGCCATGGCGGTGATCCAGCTCGAGAAGTTCGAGCTGGTATTGCAGAAAGCGACCGAGCTGGGAGTTCGCTCGTTCATCCCGCTCGTCACCGACCGGGTGGAAGTGCGTCCGGAGCGCTACCGCGGAAAAGCGAAGCGGTGGGAGAAGATCGTTTTCGAGGCGGTGAAGCAGAGCGGAAGGGCGGCCCTCCCTTCCATCGAGACGCCGGCGCCGTTCGCGGAGGTGGTCGGGCGCGAGGGCATGCGGATCCTCTTCGACGCCGAGGGAGAAGAGGCACGGACACTCTCGGTGGCGACATCCGTCACGATCCTCATCGGGCCGGAAGGTGGATGGTCGGAGAGTGAGGTCGGACTCGCCCGCGAACGGCAGTGCAGATTCCTCCGGCTGGGCCCGCGCCGGCTGCGCTCCGAAACCGCCGCCATTGCCGCCGCCGGAATCCTCGCTGCACAGCATGGCGACATTTGATAGATTGCGACCGCAACGCAGCGCACCGCGCGGAGGTAGTTTTGGCCACTGAGAGCCTCACCGTCACCGACAACAGAACCGGAAAGACGTACGAGCTCCCGATCGCCGACGGCACGATCCGGGCCACGGACCTCCGTCAGATCAAGTCGGGCGACGACGACTTCGGGCTGATGACCTACGACCCGGCGTTCATGAACACGGCCTCCTGCCGCAGCGCCATCACGTTCATCGACGGCGACAAGGGCATCCTCGAGTACCGCGGCTATCCAATCGAGCAGCTGGCCGAGCGGAGCACATACCTGGAGACGGCCTACCTTCTCCTGCACGGCGACCTGCCGTCGAAGGACGATCTCGAGGAGTGGCGCCACGACGTCACTTACCACACGATCATCAACGAGAACTTCCGCACGCTGCTGGACGCGTTCCGCTACAACGCGCACCCGATGGCGCGGTTCATCTCCAGCATCGCGGCGCTCGGGACGTTCTACCCGGAGGCGAAGGAGATCGCCGACCCCGATGTCCGAAAAAAACAGATCGTCCGGCTGATCGCGAAGGTGATCACGATCGCCGGATTCAACTACCGGCACACCACGGGGATGCCTTACTCCTATCCCGACAACGATCTGACCTACCCCGGCAACTTCCTGAACATGATGTTCAAGATGACCGAGGTGAGGTACACGCCGCAGCCGGCGCTGGAGCGCGCCCTCGATGTGCTGTTCATCCTCCACGCCGACCATGAGCAGAACTGTTCCACCAACGCCATGAGGGCCGTCGGCAGCTCCCATGTCGATCCTTACTCGGCCGTGGCCGCGGCGGCGGCGGCGCTGTACGGTCCGCTGCACGGCGGCGCGAACGAAGCGGTCATCCACATGCTCACCGAGATCGGGTCGGTGCAGAACGTGCCCTCGTTCATCAAGCGGGCGAAGGCCGGCGACGGCGTTCGCCTGATGGGCTTCGGCCACAGGGTCTACAAGAACTACGACCCGCGCGCCAAGATCATCAAACAGGTGGCGGACGAGGTCTTCGAGGTCACCGGAAGGAACCCCCTGCTGGACATCGCTCTCGAGCTCGAGCGGATCGCGCTCGAGGACGACTACTTCGTCAAACGGAAGCTCTACCCGAACGTCGACTTCTACTCCGGGCTCATCTACCAGGCCATGAGCATCCCCATGGAGATGTTCACGGTGCTGTTCGCCATCCCCCGCGTCTCCGGCTGGCTGTCGCAATGGCAGGAGATGCTCGGCGATCCCGACCAGAAGATCGCCCGCCCGCGGCAGGTCTTCACCGGCCCGGCGCGGCGCGACTACGTGCCGCTGGAGAAGAGGAAATAGCCCCCTTCCTCGTCCGGCTCGCGATCGTCCTGTTCATCGGCGGTGTCCTCCATGCCGCTCCTCAGCGCCGCGTCGCCTTCACCTTCGACGACCTGCCGGGACGGATCGCAGACTCCTGCAACGTGGCAGAGCTCGAACGGCTCAATCGCACGCTGGTCGGCGCCATCGTCCGCAACGAGATGCCCGCCACCGGCCTGGTGGTCGAGTCGGCCGTCTGCGCGCGGCAGCGGCACCGGATCGGACGGCTGTACGAGATCTGGCTCGCCGCCGGCCTCGAGCTCGGCAATCACACTCACTCGCACCGCGACTTCAACAGGGTGCCGCTCGAGGAGTATCAGGAAGACGTCATCGCAGGCGAAAGAACGCTCGCCCCTCTGCTGGCTCGCCGCGGCGAGCGCCTTCGCTACTTCCGCTATCCCTTCCTTCGCAGCGGGACCGAGCTCCGGAAGAAGCGCGCCTTCGAGGACTTCCTCCGCCGGCGCGGCTACGTCAACGCGCCCGTCACCATCGACAACGACGAATACATCTACGCCGCCGCCTACGCCGGGGCGCTCCGCCGTCGCGACGCGGGGCTCGCGAAACACATCGCCGGCGATTACATCCGCTACATGGATTCGATCTTCGCGTTCTACGAGAAGCTCTCCCGCGACACGCTCGGCTACGAGCTGCCGCAGATCCTGCTGCTCCACGTCAACCAGCTCAATGCCGATCACCTCGATCGCCTCACGGAGATGACCCGCCGCCGCGGCTACGAGCTGATCTCGATGGAGAGAGCGCTGCGCGACAAGGCCTACGGCCGCGTCGATTCGTATATCGGGTCGCGCGGGCTCTCGTGGTTGCAGCGCTGGGCTCTCGATGACGGAAAGAAGCCGCCCGTCCACCCTGAGGTTCCCGAGTGGGTGATGGAGCTCTACCGCACGCGCTGAAGCGCTCCCGCCCACCACTCTCCACGGCTCCGCTCACCGACGACGGCCAGCCCGTGCCGCCGCGCGGCGTCGACGACCTCGCCATGCACCGCGAGAAGGATTCCGCTGACGACCATGCGGGCCTCGTCCGCCATGCGCGGAACCACGTCCGGCAGCAGCTCCACGATGACGTCCGGCAGGATGTTCATCAGCACGAAGTCGAACGTCCCGCCGCGAAGGGCCTCCATCGATCCGATGAACAGCGGCATGCGCTCGGGCGGAATGCCGTTGCGGACGCGGTTGTCGCGCAACGCCGCGCAGGTGTCGGGATCGACGTCGAAGGCGATCACCCTCGCGGCGCCGAGGCGGAGGGCGGCGATGGCGAGGATGCCGGAGCCGGAGCCGATGTCGAGACCGCGGCGGCCCTGGAGATCCAGTGTCTCCAGCAGTGTCATGCAGAGAGCCGTCGACTCGTGCGAGCCGGTCCCGAACGCCTGCTCCTGCGGTACGACGATGCCGATGCGGCGCCCGCCGGCTGGGAGCAGCGATGCGTCGGGCGCCACCACGAACCGCTCGCCGATCTCCATCGCGTGGAGCGACTGCTGGTAGTGCTCCAGCCAATCGATCGGGTCGCGATCGGCCTGCCGCAGCTCGACCGGCAGATTCGAGAACAGCGCCACGGCAGCCTCGCGCGCCTCAGCGGAATCGAAGAACGCCGTGACCGTCGTACCGCTCGACTCGCTCGACACACTGCCGAGGAAACTGGTCAGAAACAGCCGTGCCTCGACGAGCTCCTCGAGCGCCGGGGATGAGGAAAAGCGAATCTCCAGAACGTACTCCGTCATCGGTCTTCAGCGACCGGAGTCAGATCTCCTCGAGATACGCACGCCAGCGCCGGATGGAGTGCAGGGCGATGGCCTGGTCGAAGAGCTCGCCGGTCCAGCTGTCGAGCGCCCTGCCGCCGATCGTGTCGATCAGCTTCACCACCGCTCCCACCGCGTCGTCCGAGCCGCGGACGTGCAGCGTGATGCCGGAGACCTCCCCGTCATCGCCCATGCTGATGTCGATCGAATACCCCTCTCGCTGCAGTCGTCCCCAGGTGGGGTCGGTGAAGTCGGCGTCGGGGAATGCCCCGCGGATGCGGCCGATGACCTCCGCGCGGCTTCCGAGGGGGCGAGGCTCGAATTCGTCGGGAACGTCGCGGACGGAACGCGCCTCCGGCGGGAGATCCTGAATGAACACGTCCCAGCTCATTGTTCGAGGGTGGATTGACCAACCTGTAGTGTAACCGGGGACGCGGAATTCGCGCAGCGGGGCGGTGGTTAGGGGCTCAGATTCAGCTGTTTGCCACACCGGAGACGCAGAACTCGGTTCACTCTCCTCGCCTGGCAGCACGGAAAGGAGAAACAACCGATGAGAACGACCGGTACCGTGAAGTGGTTCAACGACGCCAAGGGCTTTGGCTTCATCACGACTGAGGGTGGTGAAGACGTATTCGTCCACTTCAGCGCGATTCAGGCCCAGGGCTTCCGCTCGCTGCCCGAGGGCGCGAACGTCGAGTTCGAGATCACCCGCGGCCCCAAAGGGCTGCAGGCCGCCAACGTCAACATCATCTGACGAGCGCATTCCGCTCGAAACAACGGAACGGGACAGCTTCGGCTGTCCCGTTTTCTTTTGAAGGTATGATCGGCGCGTCGATGCCGGTCCGCAAGCGCCGCCGACCCCGGAAGCCGCAAGCCGTCCTCGCTGTCGACCTCGGCGGGACGAAGGTCGCCGTCGCCGTCGTGACGACCCGCGGCGCCATCCGCAACCGCATTACAGAGCCGGTCGACACCTCCACGCCCGACGCCCCGCTCGCCCAGATCGTCCGCCTCGCCCGCGCGACCGGGGACGACTACGCTGCCGCCGCCGTGGCAGTCCCCGGGCTGGCCCGGCGCGACGGCACCGTCTGGGCTCCGAATCTCCCCGGCTGGGATCGCATGCCGCTGGCGCGGCTGCTCGGAGGGAAGTTGAAAGTTCCCGTGGCCGTGGAGAGTGATCGCAATGCGGCCGTGCTCGGTGAGGCGTGGCGCGGCGCCGCACGCGGACGGACCGACGTCGTCGCCCTGATCATCGGCACGGGCATCGGCGCAGGAATCCTCAGCGGCGGGCGCATTCTGCGCGGCGCGCACGAGCTCTCCGGCTGCGCGGGATGGCTGGTCGTCACCGACGCGCGCAACGATCAGACGCTCAGCTCCGGATCGCTCGAGGCGCTGGCAGCGGGCCCGGCGGTGGCGCGGCTGTCGGGAGCCGCGACGGCGGTAGCGCTGGCAGAGGCCGCCCGGCGCGGCGATCCCCGGGCCCGCCAGGCGTTCGCCAGGGCTGGACGGCTGCTCGGTCTGGCGGTGGCGAACCTCATCAACACGCTCGATCCGCAGGCAGTGGTCCTCACGGGCGGGCTGACCGCCGCCGCCGATCTCTTCCTCGACGATCTCCGCCGCGCCGCAGTCGAGCGCGGCCAGCCGCTCTCCGCACCGCAGGTCGCCATCACCGTCAGCACGCTGGGAGGCGACGCAAATCTCCTCGGAGCCGCGCGCGTCGCCTTCGACAAATGGGAGGAACGCTCTTCATGAGCATGGAGCAATACCGCGAGCAGATCATGCAGGTCCTCGAGAGGATCTGGGAGACGCAGAGTCATTCCATCCGGGAGGCGTCAGGGCTGATGGCCGATTCGGTCGCCGGCGGTGGCCTGGTGCATCTCTTCGGCAGCGGCCATTCCGTTCTGCCGGTGCAGGACGTCTTTCCGCGCTACGGAAGCTTCCCGGTCTTCCGCCCGCTGATGGACGCGCGTCTGATGTGGCAGAACGTCCTCGGATCGGGCGGCGCGAAATCGCTGCTGTGGCTGGAACGGCGGGAGGGATACGCGAAGGTCCTGTTCGAGAACGAGCCGATCCGCGGCGGCGACGTGATGGTCGTCTTCTCTCACGGGGGACTGAACGCGGTGGGGATCGAGGTGGCCATGGAGGCGCGCGAGCGCGGCCTCGAGGTCGTGGCCGTCACCTCGATGGACAACCAGAAGAAGAGTAGGAGCACGCACTCGAGCGGGCGGAAGCTGTCGGAGGTCGCCGACGTGGTGATCGACAACTGCGTACGGGCCGAGGACGCGCTGGTGGCGATCGACGGGTGGAGGGCCCCGGTGGCTGCCGGGTCGACCGTGGCATTCGTCACGATCGCGAACGCGATCGTAGCGGAGGTGGCGGCGCAGATCGGCGCGCGGGGGATCAGCCCGCCGGTGTTCGTCTCGCCGAACGTGCCCGGCATTGCACCCGACAACAACCCGCGGGTGTTCGCGGCGTACGAGAAGGCGCTGCGCCGATGAGCGCCGATACGGCGGTGCTCGCTCCCTCCGCGCGGCGGCGCCTCTTCTGGGCGGCGTGCGGCGGTATGTTCGTCTTTGGAATCGTGCTGGCCGTGCTCGGCGTCCTGTTCGGGCTGCCGGAGATGCGGGAGCGCGTCGACGCGAACCTCGCCCAGCAGGGGGAGATCTTCCTGATGCTGTTTCTCGGGGTCTTCGTGTCGACGCTGATCACCGGCCCGATCTTCGACAACTTCGGCAGCAAGACCGTGCTGGCCTCGTCGGCGGCGATCGTGACGGCGGCGCTGGTGGCGTTCTCCGTTGCGCGCTCCTTCCCGGCCGCGGCATTCGCGGCGCTGGCACTCGGCTTCGGCGGCGGGGGCCTGAACACGGCCGCCAACGCACTGATCGCCGATCTCTACGCCGAAGAGCGTGGAGCGATGCTCAATTACCTCGGCATGTTCTTCGGGTTCGGCGCGCTGTTCATCCCGCTGCTGGCGGCGATGATCACGAACGTGTTGTCGATCTCGCAGCTTCTCATCGTCGCGGCTTCGCTGGCCTTCGCCTCCGCGCTCGCGTACGTGCTGCTTCCCTTCCCTCCGCCGCGCGAGAGCGCCGGCTTCTCGATCTTCGCGTCCATCGCCGCCTCGCGCCGGCATCCCGGCGTGATGCTGTTCGCGGTTCTGCTGTTCTTCCAGTCCGGCAACGAGTCGGCGATCGGCGGCTGGACGTCGACCTACGTCGGCTCGACGGGGGCCTCTCCCCAGGTGGCCACCTGGATCCTGGCGGGTTACTGGGCTGCGCTGATGGTGGGGCGGCTGGTGAGCGCGCGGTTCGTAGGCACGATCGGTAAAGAGAGACTCGTTCTGATCAGCGCGATCGGCTCGGCGGCCGGGGCGGCGATGCTCTGGTTATCGCAGTCGATGACGATGCTGGCCGTCGGTGCGGTCATCGTCGGGCTGTCGTTCGCGGCGATCTATCCGACGACGCTGGCCATGGCGGCGGACCGCTACCAGCGGAACGCGGGGACGATTTTCGGACTGCTCTTCGCCGTGGGGCTGCTCGGCGGGATGCTCTTCCCGTGGGCGCTCGGCCACATCTCGCAGGCGGCGGGCGTGAGGTCGGGAATGGTCCTGCCGCTGATCGGCGCCGCGATGATCACGATTCTGGTGATCGCGATCTCGCGGCGCGCGACACGAGCGGGAAGCAAAGCGGCGCAGCCGACTTAGAGGCTGCGCTTCTTGCCGCGGATGTTGCGACGGCTGCCCTTCGGCTTCGAGGGAGGGAAGCGCTCGCCGCCGTAACCGCCGCCGCCGCCGCCGCCCCCCTCGTACTCGCCGCCGCCGCCGCCGAAGCCGCCGCCACCGGAGTACCCGCGGCCGGCGCCGAAGCTGCGCTGGCCGCCGCCGGCACCGCGCGGACGGTCCTCCGCGGCGTTCACGCGGAGCGTCCGGCCGGAGAGCTGGTAGCCGTTGAACTTCTGGATCGCGGCGGCCGCCTGCTCCTCGCTGGCGAACTCCACGAAGGCGAAGCCGCGCGGCCGGCCGCTCTCGCGATCGGTCGGCAGGTAGACGTCGCGAACCTCGCCTGCCTCGGCGAACAGCGTCTGCACCTCCGTCTTGGTGGTATTGAAATCAAGATTCCCGACAAATACTTTTGAAGACATTCAATCTCTTTCCTTCGGCACCCTCTCAGGAGTGCACGATTTCGACGAGCTCGAGGTCGAACGTGAGGTTCTTCCCCGCCAGCGGATGGTTTGCGTCGAGGGTCATCGTATCGTCATTCAACTCCGCCACCTGCATCGGGGCGGCCTCACCGTCCGGCAGGTGCACCTGCACCATGTCTCCGACTGAGAGTTCCATGCCCGGCTGAACCGCGGAGCGCGGCACTTCGAAAACGAGCTCGTCCTGGCGCGTACCGTAGGCCTCGTCCGCCGGAATGGACTGGACCTTCGTCTCTCCCCGGCTCATGCCCACCACGGCCTGCTCGAACCCCTGGATCACCTGCTGCTCTCCGATCGTGAATTCGATCGGGTCGCGTCCGGTGGATGAATCGAACTCCGATCCATCGTCGAGCCGCCCTTTGTAGTGAACCTTGACCGTGTCGCCCTGACGTGCCGTCTCCTGCATGAACACCTCCCTTTCGGTCCCCGTATGCGAGTTCACCGCCATCCGAGCCCATGCACGAATGACTGTGTTCAATGGAGAGTCAGAAGGATCGACGGCCGCTCGACATTCCCTTGATACCCTGAGGCGGTGGAAGAGAAGATTCGCTCGGTCCTGCGGCGGCCCGATGAAGCTCTGCTGGCCGACGTCCGCCGGCGGGAGTGGACCGGCCACAACATCCCGCTCACGGAAACGGAGTCGACGCTGGGACGGGAGAGAGGGCTGATCGGCGACGATCCCCGTACCCTGACCATCAAGCAGCTGATCCGCAGATTCGGCCCGTCGAACCGGCCTATCCGGATTCTCGATCTCGGATCGCTCGAGGGAGGGCTCTCGTTCGAGATGGCGCGGGAAGGATGGGACGTGATCGGGATCGAGGGACGGGCGGAGAACCTCGAAAAGGCCGATCTGATCCGCCGTTACTTCGCGCTCGAGAATCTCCGCTTCGAGCTCCGCGACGTGAAGACGCTGTCGCGGCAGCGGGACGGCCGCTTCGATGCGGTGCTCTGCTGCGGGCTCCTCTACCACCTCGACGACCCGTTCGATTTCCTCCGGACGCTGCGCGAGATCACGTCCGACGACGGCCTGCTGTTCGTCGACACGCACGTCGCGCCCGACGAAGCGGCGCAGCGGCATGCCACGTACGCCGGCCAGCTCTCGGAGATGGTGACGATCACGGCGGGGGGGCAGTCGTACGATGGAAGCTGGTTCGCCGAGCCGTCCGAAGGATCGATCCTCGACCGGCAATGGTCGGCGATCTCGAATCCTCGCTCCTTCTGGCCGACGCGGCGCTCGCTGATCCGAGCCGCCTATCACGCCGGCTATCACGGCATCCTCGAGTTGTTCGGTATGTTCGAGATCGACGGCGAGTTCGCGCTGCGTGACCAGTATTCGCGGTTGTATCTGGCGTGCCTGCCGCGGCTCTGATTCAACGCCGATACTCCCTTCGCAGCAGGCCGTAAAGGAGGGAGTCGCAGATACGGCCATTCATGTGCCACCGCTCCCGCGCATGACCCTCGCGGCGGAACCCGAAGTGCTCGAGGCATCGAATCGACGACTCGTTCGCGGGATCGACGTCCGCCTCGATCCGATGGAGGCCGAACGTCTCGAACGCATGGCGCAGGAGCGCCCCGACTGCTTCCCGCGCATACCCCTCGCCCCAGAAAGCGCTTCCGAGGGCGAAGCCGATCTCCGCGCGCTTGTGGTCGCGAACGATCGCCGCCAGCGTGCAGGTGCCGATCACGCGATCGTCGCTCCTGCGGGCGATCCCCCACTGGTGCAGCGTCCCTGCCGCGAAATGAGCGTGAATCTCGCGAAGCAGGGCGCCGGCCTCGGTCAGATCGCGCAGCGGGGCACTGCTCCAGTACTGCATCACCTGCGCGTCGGAGAAGACCTCGTAGAGCGCGGGCACGTCGCTCTCCGTCAGCCAGCGGAGCCGGAGCCGGGTGGTTTCGATCGTCGGAAGGCGGTCGCCGGAGATCAGTTGCTGAAGAACTCCTTCACCTTGTCGAGGACGCCCCGCTCGGGAGGGTGCTCCCCTTCCAGCGCGGCCAGCTCTTCGAGAAGCCGCCGCTGCTGTTCGTTGAGCGACGAAGGGACCTTCACGGCCACGTGCACGTAGTGATCGCCGCGGCCGCTGCCGTCGAGGAACTGTACCCCCTTTGCCCGCAGCCGGAAGACCTGGTTCGGCTGCGTGCCGGGCGGCACCTTCAAGGTCTCTTTCCCATCGAGCGTATCGATCTTCGCCTCCGCTCCGAGCGCCGCCTCGGTGAAGCTGATGACGTGCTCCGAATGGATGTCGTAGTCGCGGCGGGTGAACTTCGGATGGCCGCCGACCGTGAGAAAGACGTACAGATCGCCGGGCGGGCCGCCGTTCCAGCCTCCTTCTCCTTCACCGGCCACCCGAAGGCGCGACCCATCGTCGACGCCCGCCGGAATCCTGACGGAGATGTTCCTGGTCTCCCGCACCCGGCCCGAGCCGGAGCAGCTGACGCACGGGTCCTTGATCACCTTTCCAGCGCCGCCGCATTGCGGGCACGTGCGAGCCACGGCGAAAAAGCCCTGCGAATAGCGGATCTGGCCGCGGCCGCCGCAGCCGGTGCAGGTTACGGGAGAGGTTCCCGGCTTCGCGCCCGAGCCGCTGCACGTCGCGCAGACGACGACGCGCGGTACATCGATCGAGACTTCCTTGCCGAAGACAGCCTCCTCGAACGTGATCTGCAGGTCGTAGCGGAGATCGTTGCCACGTGCGGGCCGGTTGGTGCGGCGCCGGCCTGCGCCGAAGAGGTCGCCGAAGCCGAAGAGATCGCCGAGGATGTCGCCGAAATCGGCGAACTGGCTGGGGTCGAAGCCCCCCATGCCCGACATGCCGGAGTGGCCGTAGCGGTCGTAGCGGGCGCGCTTCTCCTCATCGGAGAGAACGCCGTACGCCTCCGCCGCCTCCTTGAATCGCTCCTCCGCTTCCGGATTGCCGGGATTCTTGTCGGGGTGGTACTTGAGCGCGAGCTTCCGGTAGGCCTTCTTGATCTCGTCGAGGCTCGCCGATCGCTCGATGCCGAGGATTTCGTAATAGTCGCGTTTGTCTACGGTGGCCATGGTTGGTTGGTTGGTTGGTTGGAGCTCTCAGCTCTCAGCTCTCAGCTCTCGGGAGACCGTAGGATCGAAATCCTGAGAGCCGAGAGCTGAGAGCTGAGAGCCCGTTGCTACGAGCTGCTATCGGTAGGCGCCCCCATCTTCGTGGGGTTGTACAGCATCACGCTGGTCAGGATGCGCGATGCGGTCTGCAGGGCGAGGATGGCATCGTTGAGGACCTGTTTTTCTTCGGAGGTCGACGCTTCCTTCGCCCTGGCGATCGCTTCCTGCACGCTGTCACGATCCTGTTCGCCGAGAAGCTTGCCGAACTCCCGGAAAACTTTCTCGTTCGTGTAGATCATTCCTTCGAGCCGGTTCTGAATCATGCGTGTGTCGCGCCGTGCGGCGTCGTGGCGCGAGAACTCCGTGGCCTCGTCGATGAGCCGCTGGATCTCGTCCTTCGACAATCCGCCGGCCGGGTTGATCTGGACGCCGGTCGACTGCGCGGTGGCCTGATCGCGGGCGGTGACGCTCACGATGCCGTTGGAGTCGATCGAGAAGGTGACCTCGATCTGCGGCACGCCGCGAGGAGACGGCGGAATGCCGACCAGATCGAATTTACCGAGCGATTTATTCTCGCGGGCGAACTCACGCTCGCCCTGGAGGACGTGAACCTGCACCTTGTTCTGGTTGTCGGCGACGGTAGTGAAGATCAGTGAGTTCTTGGTCGGGATCGTCGAATTCCGCTCGATGAGCTTCGTGAACAACCCGCCGTGCGTCTCGATGCCGAGCGACAGCGGCGTGACATCGAGCAGGACCATGTCCTTGATGTCGCCGCGGAGAATGCCTCCCTGGATGGCGGCGCCGACGGCCACGACCTCGTCGGGATTGATGTTCCGGTTCGGCTCTTTCCCGAAGACCTGCTGCACGGCCTCGATGACGCGAGGCATGCGGGTCTGCCCGCCGACCAGAACGACCTCGTCGACCTGGTTCGGGCGGAGACCGGCCTGTTTCAGCGCGTCGTTCACCGGATCGATCGTCTTCTGGATCAGATCCTCGACCAGGCGCTCGAAGTCGTGCCGCGCGAGCACGCTGTTCAGATGCTTCGGCCCCGACGCGTCGGCGGAGATGAACGGCAGCGTCACGCGCGTCTCCGCGGCGATCGACAGCTCGCACTTGGCCCGCTCGGCCGCCTCTTTGAGACGCTGCAGCGCCATCCGGTCGTCGGTCAGATCGATGCCGGTGTCGCGGCGGAAGTTCTCGATCAGCCAGTCCATGACGCGCTTGTCGAAGTCCTCGCCGCCGAGGTAGGTGTCGCCCGAGGTGGAGAGCACCTCGAAGAGACCGTCTTCCAGCTTCAGGATCGAGATGTCGAAGGTCCCGCCGCCGAGATCGTAGACGGCGATGATCTGGTTCTGCCGGTTGTCGAGGCCGTAAGCGAGCGCCGCCGCCGTCGGCTCATTGATGATGCGCAGCACGTCGAGGCCGGCGATCTTGCCGGCGTCGCGCGTGGCCTGCCGCTGCGAGTCATTGAAGTACGCCGGTACGGTGATGATGGCCTCGGTGATCGGCTCGCCGAGGAACTCTTCGGCGAAGCTCTTGATCTCCATCAGAACGAAGGCCGAGATCTCCTCGGGCGAGTACTCACGGTCGCGGATCTTCACCTTCACGTCGTTGTTCGCGGCCGGGACGATCTGATACGGCAGGATCTTGCGGGCGTGCCCGACTTCCTCTGATTCGAACTTGCGTCCGATCAGACGCTTGATGGCGTAGATGGTGTTGTAGGGATTGGTGATGGCCTGCCGTTTGGCGATCTGCCCGACCAGCCGCTCCCCATCCTCGGTGAATCCCACCACCGAAGGGGTGGTCCGGCTCCCCTCCCGGTTCGGCATGACCTGCGGCGTCGTCACGTCCACGACGGCGACGCACGAGTTGGTCGTCCCGAGATCGATCCCGATGATTTTCGGCATGGAGTTTAGTGACTACTGTACATCATCGCCGCGTTCCGGCCCGCCCACGGCGACCTTCACCAGCGCCGGCCGGAGAAGGCGATCATGAAGGAAATACCCCTTCTGCATGACGTCGATCACAGTCTGATTCGACACTTCGGGATTCTCCTCGCGGATCACCGCCTCGTGCACGTTCGGGTCGAATGCCACGCCCTGTTCCTCGATCGGCCGGAGGCCCGCTTTCTTGAGAATGTCGAACAGCTGCTTGTAGATGAGGAGGACGCCCTTGTGGAAGTCGTCTCCCTCTTCGGCATGGGCGAGTGCGCGATCGAAGTTGTCGAGCACCGGAAGGAAATCCTTGAACGTTCCCGCCAGCGCGTACTTGAAGTACTCGGCTTTTTCACGCTCGATTCGTTTGCGGAAGTTCTCGAAGTCGGCCAGCGTCCGCATGTAGCGGTTCTTCCACTCGGCGGTGTCGGGGGCCTGCTCCGCCCGCGCGAGGTCGGCGGATGAAGGCGCGTCCGCCGCATCGTCGGCCACCTGCGCCGCCAGCTCCATCTCGTGCTCGATGTCCTCGATGCTCTCGCCGGTGTCTTCGAGAACGTACCGGTCGTCTTCCTCGGGCTTGTCGTCGCTCACTGTTCCCGCTCCTGTTCTTCCTGAATCTTCCTGCTGAGCGCGCGGCCGAGATAGTCGACCAGCGGAGCGATGCGCGCGTACTCCATGCGCATCGGCCCGATGATGCCGACCATCCCCAGCGGTGAAGCCTGATGCCCGTACCGCCGCGCCACGATGCTGAAATTGTGAACCTGCGTGAAGTTGCTCTCCGACCCGATGAGGACCTGCAGACCATCTTCGCCCAGAAACGACTCCAGAATCTCGATGAGTTTCTCTTTTTCCTGAAGAGCCAGGAACGTCCGGCGCAGCGATTGCGCGTCGGAATACTCCGGCTTCAGGATCATCGAGGTGGCGCCCTCGACGTACAGATCGTGCTCGACCGGCGTGACGTCGTTGACCGCTTCGATGCCGAGAGCAATCGTCTTCTGCAGCAGCTCGTCGTGCAGAGCCCGCTCCTCCTCCGTCAGACGGATGAGGCGGCGGCGGATGGCGTCGAGCGTCATCCCTCCGAATTCGCTGGTGAGGTAGCGGCCGATCTTCCCCAGCTCGTCCCGCGTGAACGTCAGGCGCGTCTCGATCACCTTGTTCACCACCATGCCGTTCGTCCCGACGACGACGCAGAGAATCTTGTTCTCCGCCACCAGCACGAAGTCGATGCTCCGGATCGCGAACTGCAGCAGCGTCGGCATGAAGACGACGCCCACCTGATCGCTCAGCTTCGACAGGAGCTTCGACGTCAACTGCAGCACGTCCTCGATCTGGCTCACGTGCCCCACCTGATCGTCGATCGAGTGCCGCTCCGCTTCGCTCAGCAGATCGGTGCTCATCAGATGATCGATGAAGAACCGATAGCCGCGATCGGTCGGCACCCGCCCCGCCGACGTATGCGGCTGCTGCAGATAGCCGAGGTCCTCGAGATCGGCCATCACGTTCCGCAGGCTCGCCGGCGAGAGAGGAAACCGGCCGCACTTCGCCAGCGAGCGCGAGCTGATTGCCTCGCCGCTGGCGATGTGTTGCAGAATGATCTCCCGCAGGACTTCGCGAGCCCTGCTGTCGAGTTCGTCGTCGTGCATGTCCAGCTTGTGAACCATGGCGGTTAGCACTCGCAACATCCGAGTGCCAAGACCCACTGTAGAAATTGAGCCAGAGGGTGTCAAGGTTTAACGATTGCAATGAGAAAGCTGTTCCTCGTCATTCTGATGGTCGCCGCTGTGACGGTCTCTGGCGTGACGGTCGACCGGGTCGCCGCCGTCATCGACCAGCAGGTGCTCACGGTCAGCGAGGTGGGACAGATGGCCGCGATCCGCTTCTTCGCACGCGATCCGGGGGAAAGCGAGGATGACTACCGGCGCGACATCCTCGATGCGCTGATCGCGCAGGCCCTGCGCCTCCGCGACGTGGAGCGGTTCGGCGCGCCCGACGTGCCGCTCGATTCCATCGAAGCGCGCCTGCAGCAGATCCAGAACCGGTTCGCGTCGATGGAAGAGCTCGAAGAGGTGCTGATCCGCGCGGAGCTCACGCTCGACGACGTCCGCACACTGATCAAGCGGCAGCTGCAGGTCGAGCTCTACATCCAGGAACGCTTCGCGCCGCTCGTCTTCGTTCCATCCGAGGAGATCGAGCAGTACTACCGGACGACGTGGACGCAACAGCGCCGCGAACGGCGCCTCCCCGTCGTTCCGCTCGATCAGGCGCGGGAAGAAATCCGGGAGCTCCTGCGCGGGGACCGCCTCGCCGCCGATGTCGAGCGGTGGACGGGCCGGCTCCGGCTGCGCGCGAGCGTCGACATTTACGCCTGGCGCTAGCCGATCATCGCCAGGAACTCGTCCTCGTTCAGAACGGGCACACCGAGCGCCTTCGCCTTCTCCAGCTTCGATCCCGCCGCCTCGCCTGCCACCACATAGGCGGTCTTCGACGAGACCGATGCCGAGGCCTTCCCTCCCTCGCGCTCGATGAGCTTGTGGATCTCGTCGCGCGAGAAGCGGACGAGTGTGCCGGTCACGACGACGCTCTTCCCCGCCAGCTTGTCGCCGGTGGCGGTGGCGACGTGGCGCGGCGCGACTCCGAGCCGCTGCATCTTCGCGATCCGTTCCCGGTTCGCCGGGACGGAGAAATAGAACGTGATCGACTCGGCGAGCTTCGGGCCGATCTCCGGCACGTCCAGCAGCTCCTCCATCGTCGCCGCCATCAGCGCGTCGACAGCGCGGAAGCGTTCCGCCAGGACCTTCGCGGCCCGCTCGCCGACGAACCGGATCCCCAGCGCGAAAACGATACGGGAGAGATCGTTCGTTTTCGACCGCTCGATCTGCTCGATGAGCCGGGCCGCCGACGTCTCGCCCCACCGGTCGAGCTGCGCGAGCTCCGCCGGCTGCAGCTCGTACAGCGACGCGTAGTCGGTGATCAGACCTTTCTCCATGAAGAGCTGCACCGCTTTCTCTCCCAGCCCCTCGATGTCCATCGCCTTGCGCGACGCGAAGTGCAGGATCGACCCGGTCACGATGGCGGGGCACCCCTGGTTGATGCAGCGGATGGCGACCTCTCCCTCGAAGCGGTGCAGCGGCTCGCCGCAGACCGGACAGGCCTTCGGCGGCTTGACCGGTTTCGCTCCCCGACGCCGCTTCTTCTTCAGCACCTCGGTGACCTTCGGGATGATGTCGCCGCCCTTTTCGACCGACACCGTGTCGCCGATCCGCACGTCCTTCCGCCCGATCTCATCGAAGTTGTGGAGGCTGGCGTTCGTCACCTTCGTACCGCCGATGTGCACGGGATCGAACACCGCCACCGGCGTCACCGTCCCCGTTCTGCCGACATAGAACTCGATGGCCCGCACGACCGTCCGCGCCGCCTCCGGCGGATACTTGAAGGCAATGGCCCACCGCGGTGCCTTCGACGTCGCGCCCAGCTCGAGCTGTTCCTCGCGGCGATTCACCTTCACCACGATGCCGTCGATCTCGAACGGCAGATCGTGGCGCGTCTCCTGCCATGCGGCGATGAAGCGCTCCACCTCCTCGAGCGTGGGGCAGAGCGCGCGCTGCGGGTTGAGCGGAAATCCGAGCTTCTGCAGGAGCTCGTACGCCCCCGTCTGCGACGCGACGCGCAATCCGTCCGCTTTGACGATGTGATAGACGAACGCGCTGAGGCGCCGCTGCGCGACGAGCTTCGGATCCTTCTGACGCAGCGACCCGGCCGCCGCATTGCGCGGATTGGCAAGCGGCGGCTGCCCCGCCTCCTCCGCCTCGGCATTCAGCTTCGCGAAATCGGTTTTGGAAATGTAGATCTCCCCGCGCACGCCGAGGCGCTTGAGGTCGGTGTCGATCCGCAGCGGCAACGACCGGACCGTCCGGACGTTCGGCGTGACGTCGTCGCCCCGGACGCCGTCGCCGCGCGTGGCCGCGCGCATGAGCGCCCCCTTCTCGTACAGCAGATCGATCGAGACGCCGTCGATCTTCAGCTCGGCTTCGTACTCCACCTCCCCCCGCCCGAGCCCGCGCCGCACGCGCTCATCCCAGGCCCGCATCTCGTCGAGCGAGTAGGCGTTCTCGATCGAGAGCATGGGAGGATCGTGAACGACGGTCGGAAAGTCGCCGGCCATCGGCTCGCCGCCGACCCGCGCGGTCGGCGAGTTCGGATCGGCGAGCTCCGGATGCTCCTTCTCCAGCGCCTGGAGCCGCCGCAGCATCTGGTCGAACTCGAAATCGCCGATCTCCGGCCGCCCCTCGTAGTAGAGGCGGTTGTGGCGCTCCAGCTCCCTGCGCAGCTTCTCGATCTCGGACGTCATGAGAAAGGATGAAGGATGAAGGATGAAGGATGAAGTGACGGGGAGCCTTCATCCTTCATCCTTCATCCTTCATCCTTTCTCCTTCATCCTTTCTCCTCGAAAGATACCTCGACCGCTCCACGATGCGCTCCCGGAAACCCATCGCTCTCAATCTCGCGTCGAGCGCGGCGAGGAATTCGCGGCGTCCTTTCACGAGGTTCAGGTTCAGGGCGACGAAGCGCATGCCGCGGGCCGTCTGATGGTAGACGATCAGCCGATCGCCGCCGGTCATCTGCTCGGTCCCGAGAACGGACGGCCAGGGAATCGTGGTGCCGCGGAGCTGATGCAGCGGACGCAAAACGAGGCGATCGTCCAGCAGCTCCGCGATGGGACGGCGCGTCCCGGCCAGAACCTTCACGCCGCCGAGCCAGAGCGTCCCGATGTAAACCCAGACGAACGGTTCCCGTGCCCACCCGAACGCGGCCGACGGCCGGACCACGACGAAGACGACGAGCAGCGCCGTCATGCCGGCCGCTACGAGGACGATCGACAGGCCGGCGCGCCGCACCCAGGGGCGGCATCGATACGCCGGCTTTGCATCTGGCTCAAAAGTGCCCATTGCTTGTGCACATCAATTCTCTTATTCTGACCACCCGGGGGCCAATACTTCAGCCCGGTATGTCTTTCGCAGTGTTGGACTTCACGAGCGATTGCAAATGACTGGAACGAAGATCGACGGAACGGGACGGCGAATTCTGGTCATCGATGATGACCTCGCCATCCGCGTCCTGCTGCAGGCCGTCCTCAAACGGATGAAGTTCGACGTCGACCTCGCCGAGGATGGGGTGGCGGGCCTCGAGAAAGTCCGGGGGAACGGCACGTTCGACCTCATCCTGCTCGATCTCATGATGCCCCGCCTCAACGGCTACGAGTTCATCGAGAAAATGGGGGCGAGCTCTCCGAAGGACCGCCCCCATATCGTCGTCTTCACGGCCGCCGGCAAACGCGGCGTCGACAAGATCCCTTCCGACGCGGTCTGCAACTCCATTCTGAAGCCATTCGACCTCGACAAGTTCATCGAGATCATCGCAGAGTGCCTGAACAAGGGCCATGAGCCGATGGGCAGCGCTTAGTGAATCACTGCACTAGCGCCGCACCGCCCACTCGAGCTGCCTCACCATCCCGAGAAGGATCGTGACCTCCCGCTCATCGAGCTCGGCGCGGCCGAGCATCGAGCGGATGTCGTCGTAGATCCGGTCGGGGTTGTCCGTGTGGAGAAAGCCGGCCTCGACGAGCAGCGCCTCGAGCCGCTCGTGCAGACGCTCGACCTGGGCGGCCGGAGCGAGTTGCCGCGGCGCCTCGCTGCCGGCGAGGCCGGTCAGCTCGTAGACGAAAGCGCCCACGGCCTGCGCCAGGTTCATGGTCGGGAAGCGGTCGTTCGTCGGAATGACAGCCGTCCTCTGGCAGAGCACGACCTCTTCGCGCGTCAACCCGCTGTCCTCGCGGCCGAAGACGAGGGCCAGCGTCTCGTCCGGAGCGAGCGCGCCGAACCGCCTGGCCAGCGATTCCGGAGTGAAGTCCGCCGGAGTCGTGCGGCCGCGAGCCGAGGTCGTGGCGACGACCAGATGCGCATCGGCGATCGCCTCGTGCAGCGTCGGAACCTCCCGCGCGGCCGCCAGCAGGTCATCGGCGCCGCTCGCCCACCAGCCCGCGACCGGCAGGAGAGCCGGATGCTCTCCGACGATCCACAGCTCCTCGAACCCGAAGTTCTTCATCACCCGCGCCGCGGCGCCGACGTTCCCCGCTTCCCTCGGCTCGACGAGCACGACCCGGAGCCGCGGCATCACGGC
>DATLFC010000197.1:0-8090 GCA_035525015.1 Thermoanaerobaculia bacterium
CCGGCTCGACTTGTACGAGCAGTGCTCCGACCACATCACCGAGAAGACCCCGAGCTCCGTATCGTTCGGCGCCCGCCCCAGAATCTGCTCGATCAGCTCATATTCCGATTCGCTAACCATGAAAAGTTGGTGTCAGGTCTGGAAAAGCAACTTTTCACCATTTTTCACCGGTCGTTTTTGGCGAAAAGTTGTTTTTCCAGACCTGACACCAACTTTAATACGTTTCCGTGTACTCCGGCGAGGAGGCGGACTTCGAGGTTGCGGGCGGCGAGGAAGGCGGCGAGCTGGAGGGCGGACTGGCGGGGGGGCTCGCTGCTATCGGGGTCGTGGCGGTAGAGGTCGCCCTGGAAGAGGATCTTCTGACGCGGCAGCCAGGCCACGAGGACCTCGTCGACGTGCTCGGTCGGGCCGGCGTCGAAGAGGATCATTTCGTTGAGCGAGTCGGTGACGCCGTAGCCGGAGGGGACGGCGACGACTTCCGCCGACGGGCCGAGGAGCGACTGCAGGTAGGCGACGTTTCCGGTCGTGGTCACGACCCGCGCCCCGTCGGCGACGTATGCGGGGAGGCCGGCGATGTGGTCGTAGTGGTGATGCGTGACGACGACGTCGCGGATGGGGAGCGACGGGTAGCGACGGCGGATCGCGGCGATCGCTTCGCGCGCCGCACGCGCCGAGCGCGGCCCCTCGACCACGACGAGGTGATCGGCGAAACGGACGAGGAGCGAGTGATAGTCGGCGCCGCCGGCGTTCCGGATCAGATCGACATTTGCTCCGAGCCGGACCAATGCGACCGGCGCCGGCGCAGGCGGCGGCGCCTCCTCCTTCGCTGCGACCTCGGGCGCTTCGCCGCCCCGCCGCACATCGCGATACTTCGCGTCGAGTACCAGACGGCCGTTCTCGTACTGGCGGTACGCGACCGGCTGATCACCTTCCCAGTCGTATTCGACGCGGAGAAGCAGATCGCCGAGAAGGGGATCGCGCGAGCGCCATTCGATCGCGGAAACGCGCTCGCCTCCGCTGAGCAGGTCGGGATGGCGCCGCCGGACGCGCGCCCGCGCAGCCTCCGCGGCGGGCGACTCGTCGTCCGGCTCGATCCGCGTCGCCGACTGCGAGGTGAAGTACGGCCAGATGGTCTTCACCTCGTGCACGATCACGCCGTCGTCGCCGACGAACACCCTCTCTTCGTGCGGCGTGACGAGGTAAGGCCCCTCCGGGCGAGGGCTCTGCTCGAGCTGATGAATTCCTCCTTCGAGACGAAACGACAGAGCGAGCAGCAGGACCAGCGCGTTCATCCGTGCAGGGTCGGGTCCGAAGCCGCGAATGTCCTGAGGGAGCGCTGAGGATTGGCTGAGGATCAGGGGCCGACGGCCGCCGCGATCGACTGAAAACGCGGATGCTGCCGGATCGACGCCCAGCGGCTGTCGACGCGCAGGTAGAGAACGTGGTGATCGCGCGCCGCAAACGCCCGCTCGAGCGAGGTCAGCGCCGTCGCATCGTCGAGCGGCTCCGCGTCGATGCCGCGGCGCCGCTGTTCGATCTTCTCCGCCTGCCGCAGCAGGGCAACGTTTCGGGGATGGCGGCGCAGCGCCGGCGCGAGCGCCCGTTCCGCGGCATCGAGGTCGCCACGAAGGAGATGCGTGGTCGATGCAGGAATGGCGACGAGCGGCCTCTCGTCAGGGGAGGGGAGCGCAACCTGCGCCACGGCCGGGTCGCCGGCGAGCAGCGAGACGTAGGCGAGCCAGGCGCGCGCGGCCGGATCGCCGGACCGCGAGGCCAGACGCAGATCGCGCAGCGCCGCATCCCAGTTCCATTCCGACCAGAGCGAGACGATGCCGCGTGCGGTCAGCGCATGAGGATTGGTCCGATCGAGCGCAAGAGCACGCGCCGCCGCGGCCCGTGCCGCCTGCACCGAGTCGTCGTCGAACGAGAGCGCCAGTGCGAGCGAGCCGGCGATCGTTGCGTCGCGCGGATCGAGCTCCGCCGCGCGCGACAGCAGCCGCGCCGCCTCGCGGTGCTCGGCGCGAAGGAGGCTGGCCATGCCGAGCTCGCGCAGTTCGCCGGCCGCGCGGCGCTCGCCGTGCGCGACGCCGATGGCCACGACGATCACCATCGTCACCGCGGCCGCGGCGATCTGCCAGCCGAAGCGTCGCCGCGGTTCGCCCGCGATGAGCCGGTAGCCGCGGCGGGGAACGGTCTCGATGTATCGCGGCGCGCGATGGTCATCGCCGAGCGCGCGCCGCAGCTGGTACACCGCCGTGGTCAGCACTTCGTCCGACACGGCCACCTCGCCCCACACCTCGCGGATCAGCTCCTCTTTCGACAGGAGGCCGCCGGCACGTGCGTGCAGCGCGCAGAGCACGCCCATGGCTTTCGGCTCGATGCGGACCGTCCGCCGCCCCCGCAGGAGCCGGTTTCCCTCGACGTCGACCTTCCACTCGCCGATCCGCATCATGAGACGGTGATCTCCCGCGCGCCGTCGTCGAGAACGCGAATGGCGATCTCGACGTGCGACTCCTCGAACTCCTCGAACTCC
This sequence comes from Thermoanaerobaculia bacterium, assembly GCA_035525015.1. Classification (GTDB taxonomy): domain Bacteria; phylum Acidobacteriota; class Thermoanaerobaculia; order Gp7-AA8; family Gp7-AA8; genus DATLEX01. The sequence goes on from DATLFC010000197.1 coordinate 2,534, forward strand.
CGTTTCGGCCACTCGATCAGCTTCACGCCCGGCCCCGACAGCATCTCCGGAATCCCGATCTCCATCCACTCGCGCGGCCGGTCGGAGAGCCGGTACGCATCAATATGAATGACGGGCGGCCCGGATGGCAGCGGGTACTCGTGAACGATCGCGAACGTCGGGGAGGCGACCTCGAGCGGATCGGCCCCCAGCTCCCCGGCGATGGCGCGCGCGAGAAACGTCTTGCCCGAGCCGAGGTCGCCAACGAGGTGCACGACCGCATCGGGCGCCAACTGCCGGGCGATCTCGCGTCCCGCGGCCACGGTCTCCGACTCGGTGCGGCAGACGAACCGTCTCATGTCCGCCGCAGCCGCTGGATCGCCAGCGGGATTCGTTCGGCGAGATCGGATGCCGTGAGTCCCGTGTCGCCCATCTCTTCGTGCAGGAGATCGCCGGCCAGTCCGTGGAGGTAGACGGCGGCGCGGGCGGCGTCGAGGGGATGGGTGCCGCGGGCGAGAAACGCGGCGATCAGGCCGCCGAGGACGTCGCCCATGCCGCCGCTGGCCATGCCGGGATTGCCGGTCGGGTTGATGTGGACGTGGCCATCGGGCTCGGCGATCACGGTCTGATGGCCTTTCAACACGACGATGCAGTTCGACGCGCGCGCTGCTTCGCGTGCGGCGCCGATGCGATCGGCGTTGATCGCCTTCGTCTCGCGATCGAGCAGGCGCGCCAGCTCGCCGGGGTGCGGTGTGAGGATCCGCGGCAGTTTGCGCGGGTTGATCTCCTGCGGCTGCCCCGCGAACGCGTCGAGCGCGGAGGCGTCCATCACCAGCGGCAATTCGATCGCCGCGACCATCTCCCGCGAGGTCGCGCGGCCGGGGCCGATGACGACTGCATCCTTGTCGCGAAGGAATTCGTTGAGGTCCGACCCCGAGTACGTCATCGATTCGATCGACCCGGCGTGCACCAGGCGCGCGGTCTCCGGATCGGTCATCACCGTGACCAGCCCCGCGCCGCCGCGGATCGCGCCGCGCGCGGCGAGAACGGCCGCGCCGCTGCGCCCCGGCGATCCGGCGATGACGCCGACGTGGCCGTACGTCCCCTTGTGCGTTTCGGCGAGCCGCGCCGGGACGAGCGGCTGCACGTCGCGCACGGTGATGAGTGAGAGGAGTGTGTTCTCCTCTTCGATGGCGATGGGTGGAATGGAGATGTCGGCGACGATGACCTCCCCGCAGAGAATCGCCGCCGGCTGGAAGATGTGGCACATCTTCGGCGCGGCGAACGTGACCGTCACTTCCGCCTGCAGGCAGGGATCGAAGGGGGTGCCGGACGAAGCGTCGGCGCCGCTCGGCAGATCGACGGCCACGACTGGGAGCCGCAATTCGGCGATGGCGCGGATCACGTCGGCGTGGACGCCGGCCGGCGCGCGATTCAACCCGGTGCCGAAGATGGCGTCGACGATGATGTCGGCGTCGGCGGCGTGAACGAGCGCTTCCTCCACTTCGGTGCCGGCGCGGATGTCGTAGATCGGAATGCCGAGGCGCTCGCAGACGAGGAGGTTGGTGAGGGAGTCGCCTTCGTAGCGCGAGCGGTCGCCGACCACGAAGATCACCGGGACGACGCCGCGATTCTCGAGATGGCGGGCGACGGCCAGGCCGTCGCCGCCGTTCTGGCCGATTCCGCAGAAGATCGCGACGCGGCCGGTATCGGGATAGTGCGCGAAGATCGCGTCGACCACCGCCAGCGCCGCGTTCTCCATCAGCACGATCGACGGCACGTCGAAGCGATCGATCGTCCGGCGATCGATGTTGCGCATCTCGGCGGCGGTGAGGATTTTCATCCGCGCGAGTGTATCGGAGTGCGGCGGCTTGCCGCCGAAATCACCACTCCCGAAGCAGTTTTCGGAGCTCTCCCTCACCAGCAAACGCGCGCAGGTCCTCTTCCACGTCGATGTCCCGCCGCTCCGGGAGCACGGCCACGGTGCTCCCCAGTGCGGCGATTCTCTCGATCGTCGTCCCGAAGACGCTGCTCGTCCCCCACTCGATGTCGAGAAACACCGAGGAATCGAAGGCGGCGGCACGGCATCCGATCAGGTAGTAGCCGCCATCGGTGGCCGGGCCGACCACCCAGTCGCACGAGTCGAGAAGTCCGAAGGAATGATCGATCGTCTCCCGCGCCAGGAGCGGATCGTCGACGCCGATGGCGATGATCATCTCCGTTTTGTGGAAGAAGAAGCGCTCGGAGAGGGCCATGGCCAGCCGGTCGCCGAGTGTGGCGCCGGTCTGCATGGCGGTCGGATGCGATCCGAACGCCTCGCGCAGCGCCGCGCCGTTCGCGATCGCCGTCGGCGCCCACAGCACCTCGATCTCCAGTTCCGGCGTGGCCGCGCCGATGGAGCGGAGCACGTCGCGCAGCATGGCCCGGTAGACGGCCAGGGCCCGCTCGGCCCCGATCGAGTTGGCCAGCCTCGTCTTCACCGCGCCGAGCTCCGGCAGCCGTGCGAAGAGGAGCAGGCGCTGGCGCGGCGGTGGAACGGTCTGCTGCATGGGAGGCGGAGTATAAATTGCCATGCCCATCGCACTATTGACCGATTTCGGCGCGCGCGATCCCTACGTCGCGGCGATGAAGGGGGTCCTCGCGGCGAGGACCGATGTACCGGTGGCCGATCTGACGCACGACATCGCGCCGTTCGATGTCGTCGAGGCGGCGTGGTTCCTTCGGACCGTCGTCTCGTTCTGGCCGGCCGGGACGATCTTCGTCGCCGTCGTCGACCCGGGCGTGGGGACGGAGCGGAAGATCGTCGCCGCGAAGGAGGAGGGGAGACTCTTCCTCGCGCCCGACAACGGCCTCCTCTCGCTCGTGCTGACGGAGGCGTCGGAGATCCGCTCGGTGGAGAACAGCGAGCTCTTTCTTCCGAGCGGCAGCACGACGTTTCACGGCCGCGACCGCTTTGCGCCGGTGGCCGCGGCGCTCGCGACCGGCCTTCCCTTTTCCGATACCGGCCCGCCGCTCACCTCGATCGTCCGCATCGCCTACGAGCCTCCCGACTACGGGCCCGACACGGCGCAGGGACGGATCATGGCCGTCGATCGCTTCGGGAATCTCATCACCGACATCGAGCGTGCGCGGCTGCCGTTCGACGAATACGAGCTGCACGCGCGCGATCTCGTGATCGACCGGATCGAGTCGAGCTACGGCGACGCCGCCCCCGGGCCGTTTCTCATCGTCGGCTCATCGGGATGCATCGAGATCTCGGTGGCCAACGGCAGCGCGGCCGAGCAGCTGCGCCTGCGGAGGCTCCAGCGGGTCGAGGTGCGGAAGCGGCCCGTATAATCAGTCGAGCGTCCATGTCGAACGATCGCCGCCGATCCGAGCGGTATCCGACCCCGTCGATCCCCTGCCAGCTCTCGGACGTGAATGGAGAGCTGATCGATCTCAGCCTCCACGGCGCCGCGGTCGTGCACCGGTCACCCGTGAAGGCCGGCAGCCCGGCTACGCTGATCTTTCCGAGCTACGGCGGGATCTATGTGCCGTGCGAGGTGCTGCGGTCGATCGTGCAGGTGAATCGCGGAGAGAAGGGGCCGGAGTACGTCTTCCGCTCCGCGATCTCCTTCGGAAATATCCCTCGCGATCAGGAGGAGGGCCTGCACGAATTTCTGCAGATCCAGATCGACCGGCTCAAAGCGAAACAGGAGGAGGCTGCGGCTGCGAATCCGGAGGGGCAGCCAGAGTACTGAAGATTTCCTCCGGGCTCCTGGCATCGCCGCGCGCGTATGCGGCGTCGATCATTCGCACGATCTCTTCGGGCCGCGCCTCGACGCCGTGCTCCCGCCCCCCTTTCCGCGCTGACGTGGCGGCCGGTGCACGACGTGAGGACCATGATTGCGAGCCACCCGGCCGCCCAGATTCCTCTCTTCGCTCGGAATGACATCAGCGGCGCCACCGCTGGGCGATCGGCATCTGGCGGCCGCTGCCGAATGCCTTCGTCGACACGCGGATGGTCGGGGCCGCCTGGCGGCGTTTGAACTCGGAGCTGTCGACCATCCGGAGGATGCGCTCGACGAGCTTGCGGTCGAATCCGCGGCGCTCGATCCTGTCCACCTCCAGCCACTCCTCGATGTACATCTTGAGGATCTCGTCGAGCACATCGTAGGGAGGCAGCGAGTCCTGGTCGGTCTGGTTGGGCCGCAGCTCGGCCGAGGGGGCTTTGGTCATGGTCGACTCGGGGATGAGCGCGCGATCGCGGTTCAGCCACCGCGCCACGCCGTAGACGACGGTCTTGTAGACGTCGCCGAGAAGCGAGAGCCCCCCGGCCATGTCGCCGTAAAGCGTGCAGTAGCCGACGGCGAGCTCGGACTTATTGCCGGTCGAGAGCACCATCGCGCCGGTGCGGTTCGACCACGCCATGAGGATGTTGCCGCGGATGCGCGCCTGAAGGTTCTCGTTCGTCGTATCGAATTTCTTCTCGCCGAACATCTCGTCGATCGCGGTTTCGTACGGTTGGTAGATGCCGGCGATCGGCACGACGTGAAAGGCGATGCCGAGGTTCTGCGCGAGCGCGCGGGCGTCGTCGATGGAGTGCTGTGACGAGAACTGCGACGGCATGGCGATGCCGGTGACGCGCTCCGGGCCGAGCGCCTCGACGGCCAGCGCCGCCGTGACGGCGGAGTCGATGCCGCCCGACAATCCGATGACCACGTCCTTGAAGCCGACCTTCCGGAGATAGTCGCGGAGCCCGAGAATCAGCGCGCGGCCGATCTCCTCCTCCAGCGGCATGCGGCCGAACACCTCGCACGGCGTTCCGTCGAGTCCCACCAGCGCGACATCCTCGGCGAACGCTTTCGCGCAGAAGACGGTCTCGCCGGCGGCGTTGATCACGATCGACGACCCGTCGAACAGCAGCTCGTCGTTGCCGCCGACCTGGTTCACGTAGACGAGCGGTACGTTGTAGCGCCGCGCGATCTCGGCGAAGAGCTGGTACCGCGATCGCGTCTTCCCGCCGTTGTACGGTGACGCCGAGATGTTCAGGATGGCCTCGGCCCCCTGCCGCGCCAGCTGGTCGACCGGATTCTGGCAATAGAGCTTCGTCCCGAGGACCTCGTCGTCGTACCAGAAATCCTCGCAGATCGCGACGCCGACGCGATGGCCGTTGATCTCCACGACCTTGCCGCCCTTCCCCGGTTCGAAGTAGCGAAGCTCGTCGAAAACGTCGTAGGTCGGCAGCAGCGACTTGTGCTGCTCGAGGAGCACCCGTCCGCGCTGCGCCACGATGGCGGTGTTGTGGAGCGGTTTGCCGCACCAGAGCTGGCTCCGCGTGATGCACCCGAAGATGAGGGCGGTGGAGCCGGTGACCTCGACGAGCTTGTCGCGGATCTCCAGCGCCGAGGAGATGAACGCGTGCCGGTCGAGAAGATCGCGCGGCGGATAGCCGGTCACCGCGAGCTCCGGCACCATGACGATGTCCGCGCCGGCGGCCGCGCCCTCGTGGTAGACGCGGTCGATCGTGGCCGCATTCGAGGCCAGCGCGCCGACCGTGGGGTTGATCTGGGCGATGTAGATTTTCATGTCATTCCGA
>DATLFC010000208.1:0-4413 GCA_035525015.1 Thermoanaerobaculia bacterium
GGAAGTGATGAAGACGATGGTGGAGAACGGAGCCACCGTGCTCGACACGGCGCCGTCGTACGGAGCATCGGAGCAGGTGGCGGGCAACATCGCGCGCGAGCTGGGCGTTTCCGAAAAGATCTTCTGGGCCACGAAGGTCAACGTCGTCCCCCGCGGCGGCGGTGCCGGCGCCGATCCCGCCGCGGCCCGCGCGCAGATCGACACCTCCTTCGCGAAATTCGGCGTGCCGAAGATCGACCTGATCCAGGTGCACAACCTCGCCGACGTGCCGACGCAACTCGGCATCCTGAAGGATCTGAAGAAAGAGGGACGCGTCCGCTACATCGGCGTGACCACGACGAACAAGGGGCAGTACGGCCAGCTGCTGCCGGTCATGCGCAACGAGCCGATCGACTTCATCGGCATCGACTACGCCGTCGACAACCGCGACGTGGAGGAGACGATCCTTCCGCTCGCCGCCAGCCGGAAGATCGGCGTTCTCGTCTACCTCCCGTTCGGCCGCACCAGACTCTTCCAGCGCACCGCAGGCAGAGAGCTGCCGGAGTGGTCGCGCGAGCTCGGCGTCACGACCTGGGCACAGTACTTCCTCAAGTACGTGCTCGCCCATCCGGCCGTAACCGTCGTGACGCCGGCGACGAGCAAAGCCAGTCACATGGCGGAGAACATCGCCGCCGGAACCGGCCGGCTGCCGGATGCGGCCATGCGCAGACGGATGGCGGACTTCATCGACGCCCTTCCTGCGGCGACGCGGTAGGTACGCGCCTCGACATCGAGGCGTAGCTCCACGGCGACGGGCTCAGTTACACTGTACGGATTCCGTCGCGGCAGCAGAGGGGCGCGCCCGCCTCGCGAGTCGGTCGGCTCGCCTCTGACCGCAGCGAAATCCACGTACGAATGAGGAGGCCGTGACGAAGATCGGGAAGGCGCTGCGGTGGACCACGGTGCGGGAGACGTTCTTTCGCGTCGCGGCCTCGGGGTACGTCCCCCCCACCCTCTTTCTCCCTTCCGTACCGGATGCGCGATCGCTCCCGGGACGTTCCGGCGAGCTCTCGGTCGAGATCGTCTCTCATTGCTGGAAGTATCACCATCTGCTGGCCTACCAGCTGAGCTCTCTTGTGCTCTATCCGCCGTCGCGAGGCTCCGTTCGCATGACGGTTTTCTACGCGCCGGAAGACGAGGCCACCGCGGCCCTGCTGGCCTGGTTCGGGAAGAAGGAGATTCCCCGCGTCGAGTGGAACTGGCAGGCGCTCGACAAGCCGTACCTGATGCGCCGGGCCATCGGCCGGAACCTGGCGGCGCGGGCGACGCGGGCCGACTGGGTCTGGTTCACCGACTGCGATGTGATCTTCCACGAGGGCTGCCTCGACGGCCTGTTCGAGCAGATCGACGGCTGCCGCGAGCCGCTCGTCTTTCCACGCTACGAACGGGTCACCACACTCCTCGACAACGGGGACCCGCTGCTCACCGCCGCGGCCGCGGCGCCGGCGCTCGTTCGGATCGACCCGGAAGAGTTCCCGATCCGCGTTTCCCCGCAGGCGAAAGGGGGATACCAGATCACCCATGGCGACGTGGCGCGCGCGGTCGGCTACTGCGGACCGCTGTCGATCTACCAGGAACCGAGCGATCGCTGGAGGAAGGCACACGAGGATCGAGCCTTCCGCTGGCTCCTCAGGACGGACGGCGTCGCGCTCGACATCCCGTCGGTCTACCGGATCTGTCACAGTGAGAAGGGACGTTACGGCAGCAACCGCACCATCAGCTGGATCCGCGGCGCGGTGCACCGGGCCGGCTCCAGGCTGGCCGCCCGTCGTGCGGGAGCGCGATCATGAGCCGCAGAGCGCCATCTCCGGAGACTCCACCCGCCACGCAGAAGGTTCGGCACGCGGAACCGGATCAGGCCGACTGGGTTCGGTTCCGGTCCGCGGATCTCCACAGCATCTGCCGGTCGGATCTCGAGAATGAGTTGCGGGCCATCTACGAGCGACACCCCTGGGTCTACGACTCGCTGGCCGCCGATCCCGACGTCCGCTTCTTCCGCGGCCGGCGGCCGGTGGTGCCGGGCGTCATCGGCAAGGCGCGGTTGGTCGTCAAGAGAATGCACCACGGAGGCATGCTCGCACCGCTGTTCCGCGACTTCTTCTTCACCGCCAGGCGGGCTCGCTCCCACGTCGATCTGGCCGGGTACCTGACCGCGCACGGCGTGGCAACGGCGCCGGTGGCCTTTGTTTCGTGGCGCCGGGTCCGCGGCCTGGTGCGGTGCGAAGTCGGATTCACGCGGATCGAAGGCGGAAGGGACGCCGACGTCTTCTTTTTCGGAGAGGGCACTCCGCCGTCAGGGTGGGAAACGCAGGCCGCGAAGATCGGGGGGCTGGTGGCTCGCCTCCATCAGATCGGTTTCGTGCACGGTGATCTGAACCTGATGAACTTCCTTTTCGGCCCCGAGGGAGAGCCGTACATTCTCGACCTCGACAAGTCGGCGCTGCACAACGGCTCGCTCTCGGAGCGCCGGCGAGCCGGCAATCTGGCACGCCTCGAGCGGTCGATCCGGAAGCAGGGACGGCATCACGCTCCACAGCTGGCCGAGCAGATCATCGCCAGAATCCGCGACGCCTACGCGTCAGTGTTTCTGACGGTCTTCCGCCGGCCCCCCGCGTCGCTGGAGATTGCGCGCGGTGTTGATGAGACCGACGTGGGAAAAGGCCTGCGGGAAGTTTCCGAGAAGCCGGCCCGCCGAGGGTGAGTACTCCTCCGACAGCAGTCCGACGTCGTTCTGGAGCGACAGCAGGCGTTCGAAGATTCGCACCGCCTCGTCGTACTTTCCCTGCAGGGCCAGGACGTCCGCGAGCCAGAACGTGCAGAGCAGAAACGTTCCCTCGCCGGGAGGGAGGCCGTCGATCGCGGGGTCTGTGCGATAGCGTTTGATGAGGCCGTCCGTCTCCAGCTGTTGGCGGATGAGGGCGACCGTTCCAACCATGCGGGGATCGTCCGCGGCGATGAAGCCGAGGGAGGGGAGCATCAGCAGGCTGCCGTCGGCCTCGGTCGAGCCGTAGAACTGCACGAACGCATCGACGTCGCGATTGAAGCCGCGCTCGAGAACCTCCTGGCGAATCTCGTCACGGATTGCGCGCCATCGCTCTACCGGACCTTTGACGCCGAAGCTCTCGACGTCGACGACGGCGCGATCGAAGGCCACCCAGGCCATCACCTTCGAATGCGTGAAGTGCCGCCGCGGGCCGCGGACTTCCCAGATCCCTTCGTCGGGCTCCCGCCATGCCTTCTCCAGATGGCCCATCACCGCACGCTGCACGCGCCAGGCATCACCGTCCTGCGGCAGCCCGAGCTTGCGGGTCAGATGGAGGGCGTCCATGACCTCGCCGTACACGTCGAGCTGATGCTGGTGATAGGCGGCATTGCCGATCCGGACCGGGGCCGACCCCTCGTATCCAGGCAGCCATCCGACCTCGAGCTCCGTCAGACGCCGCTCCCCGGAGATGCCGTACATGATCTGGAGCTGTTCCGGACGGCCGGCGACGGCGTGCACGAGCCACTCGCGCCACGCCAGCGCCTCGCCGGTGTAGCCGCCGACGGTCAGCGCATAGAGAGAAAACGTCGCGTCGCGCAGCCAGCAGTAGCGGTAGTCCCAGTTGCGCACGCCGCCGATATGCTCGGGAAGGGAAGTCGTGGCGGCGGCGACGATCCCGCCCGTCGGCGCGTAAGTCAAAGCCTTCAGCGTGATGAGCGAGCGCATGACCGAGTCGCGCCACGGCCCGTCGTACGTGCAGGCGCCGCTCCACTCGCGCCAGAATTCCTCGGTGTGCTCGAGACGCTCGTACACGCCGGGGAGATCGGGATCGGCGTCGTAGGTCTTCGTCCACATCAGGTCGAAGGCGACGCGTTTTCCGGCTTCGATCTGGAACCTGGAAACGGTGGAGAATTTTTCTCCGTGCATCGGGACATCGCCGCGGCAGTAGACGGTGTCAGGGCCTGCGATGGCGCGGATCCCGCCGTCGATGGCGCGGACCCACGGCACGATCGAGCCGTAGTCGAAGCGGATCTCGAGCTCCATCCTCATCGACACGGTTCCTTCGATGCCCTCCACGATGCGTACGAGGTCGACTTCCGCTGTCCGAATCGGCATGAAGTCGACGACCCGCACACGCCCCCTGTCGGTCTCGAACTCGGTTTCGAGGACGAGCGAGTCCCCGCGGTACCGCCGCTGCACACCGCGGATCTCCTCGGCGGGAGCGATTTGCCAGCGCCCGTTCTCCGCCGTGCCGAGCAGCGCCGCAAAACAGGCGGGCGAGTCGAAGCGGGGGACGCAGAGCCAGTCGATCGATCCATCGCGGCCGACGAGGGCGCAGGTCTGGAGATCTCCGATGATTGCGTAGTCCTCGATCTTCAAAGCCATCAGGA
>DATLFC010000233.1:0-2025 GCA_035525015.1 Thermoanaerobaculia bacterium
GCCCGCAGCACCGCCGATGGATCCGTCCTCGGTTCGCGAACCATCACCATTCCGGCCGGGAGTTTCGTCCAGCAGGGCGCATTCGAGCTGATCAACACCGTTCCTGCCGCGCACCAGGTGCTGCCCAACTTCTACGTCACCTGGGAAGCGGCGGGTGGACCGCTGCTGGTCTACGCCGCGGTGCTCGACAACGAGACCGGCGATTCGGTCCTCGTGCAGTAACACGCATTCCTGCGATCGGGGGCGGCGGCATGCGCCCCCGGTCGTCAGGCGGTGTGCTCGAGGACGATCCGGATGCCGATGGCGATCAGTCCGACGCCGCCGGCGACCTCGATCACGCGGCCGAAACGCTCGCCGAGGAAACGGCCGAAGGCGGCGCCGGCGGCGGAGAAGAGAAAGGTGACCGCGCCGATCATGGCCAGTGAGAGGACCATGGGAGTCCCGAGGGCCGGGAGCGTGACGCCGACGGCGAGCGAGTCGATGCTGGTGGCGATGGTGAGGAGCAGCAGAGTGCCGAGGCCGCGCACGACCGGCTGTCGCTCTTCCTCCTCCTCGAAGGCCTCGCGGATCATCTTCACGCCGACGATCGTCAGAAGACCCAGCGCCAGCCAGTGATCCCACGCGCTCCAGAGCGCGCCGACGGCGGCGCCGCCGGCCCATCCGATGGCGGCCATGATCGACTGCGCGGCGCCGAAGCAGAAGGCCATGAGCAGGCCGCGCGACAGCGTCCCGCCGCGGACCGACGCGGCGATCGATACCGCCGTCGCATCGGCGGCCAGGCTGCAGGAGAGGATGACCAGTGCCAACATGTTCGCGCGTGAGTGTCGCATGGCCCAAATAAATCGCCGCGGCGGGCGGTTCTCCGGGGCACGATGACGACTCCGCTCCGAGCCGCTGTTCTGTCCGCCATCCTCGCCGCCTCTTTGGCGGCGTACCCCGCCTCCATGCCGCGGACCATGCACGTCGCGCTGGTGGGCGACTCGCTGGCCTACGGCGCGGGCGACGAAGCGGGGAAAGGAATCGCCGGGCGGCTCGAGCCGGAGCTGCGCAGCCGCGGCATCGAGTCGATCGTCACGACGAATCTCGGCTCGACCGGCGCGACGACGCGCGATCTCGCCGCGGTGCTCCGTCTGCGCGCCACGCGCACGGCCATCGCCCGCGTCGATGCCATCGTCCTCTCCGCCGGCGCGAACGATCTCCGGGCCATGCTGCTCGGCCGGGAGCCGATGCGCTCTCCGCTGATCATCGCCGACGAGGTGCTGCGCAACATGGACGCGATCGTCGCCGACATCCGCAGTCTCAACCCGAACGCGCGCATCCTGATCCTCGGCGGCTACATCCCCATCGCGGACGACCGTGCTCCGGCGCTGCTCGAGCCGCTCGTCGCCATCTGGGACGCGGCGCTGACCGCGCAGTTCGCCGGCGATCCTCTCGTCTCGATCGTCCGCCTCTCCGACATCGTCAACCGCCCGGACCGGCTCAGCAGCATCGACTCGTTTCACCCGGGCGGCGAGGCGTACCAGGAGACGGCGCGGAGAATCGCCGATCTGCTGACCGTTAGAATGGATCGATGAGGTCTCTTCTCGCCGCCCTGCTGCTGCTCGCCCCGGCTGGTCTCGGTGCGCAGACCGTCAAACATGAGCACGAGGCGCATCGCCTTCACTCCGATCCGGCCGCATACATCGCGGCGCTGGAAAATCCCGCCCGCGACGCGCACCAGAAACCGGAGCAGGTGATCGAGGCGCTGGCGCTGAAGAAGGGCGAGGTCATTGCCGACATCGGCGCCGGCTCCGGCTACTTCACGTTGCGCCTGGCGCGCGAGGTTGGGCCGAAGGGACACGTCTACGCGGTCGACGTCAGCCCCGACATGATCCTGCACCTGAACCGCCGCGTTCGCGACGCCGGTCTGCTCAACGTCTCGAGCATTCTCGCCCCGCCCGACGATCCGCTGCTGCCGGAAGCGGTCGATCGCTTTTTCATCGTCGACGTATGGCATCACATCGAAGATCAGAGCGGCTATCTCGC
>DATLFC010000262.1:0-4945 GCA_035525015.1 Thermoanaerobaculia bacterium
TCCTTGCGCCGTTCCTGGCGCTCGGCCTTCATCGTCTCGAGCTGGGCCCGCTGCTCCGCCGTGAGGATGGAGAGCATCGACTGATGCTGCGCCTCGCGAAGCTGCTTCATTTCACCGCGCTGGAGCTCGAGGGTCGCCTGGAGCTGCTCGGCGCGGGCCGTGTCGCCGGCCTGCCGCGCTTCGCGGTGCTGGCGCATCGTGTCGCGGAGGGCGTCGATGCGATGCTGGTTGGAAGCGCGGAAGTTTTCGCGCTGCTCCTGCATCTGCGCCTTCTGCGCGTCGGTCAGGTTCAGCTTCTCGGCCATCCGGGCGATGTGGGCCTCACCATGCTTCCCGTGCTTCTTGCCGAACTTCTTCCCATCGCCGGGACCGGCGAAGGCGAGGGAGGCGCCCAACGCGAGCACCATGGCGGTTGTGACTGTCTTCTTGATCATCATTCGACTCCTTTGGTCGGTTGTTGTCTGATTAGACGCGCCGGGGGGGCTTCCGCTTCCGCCGGGAGCACGAACGGCACGCAGTTGTCATGAACTGCACAGGACGGCATGCGCGACTGGAAACTGAGACGAGGGGAGCTGATCGCCATCTTCATCTTCTGGATGGCGCTGGCGACGTTCTCGGCGGTGAACCGCCTGCTCGATCCGCGCGGACCTTCCTTCCGCTTCATCTCCCCCACCGGCCCGATCCTCCTCGGCTACATCGAGGCACTGCTGTGGGCCGGGCTGACACCGGTGATCTTCTTCATCAGCGCCTGGGCGGTGCGGGCACGGATGAACGTCGTGTTTCGCGCGGCGGCGGTGCTGATCGGCGGCGTGCTCATCGCGTCGATTGCCAATATGGTTCTCGACTTCTTCCGGTTCGAGATGTTCGAGGTTCCCAGGCGGCGGGCGGCGCTGATGACGCCGCTCCTGTCGCTGCGCGTGTCTCTGGTGAACCAGCTGTTCGTCTACTTCGCGGCGATGGCGGCGGGATTCGCGCGCGAATATTCGGAGCGCGACCGGCTTCGCCAGCGCGAGACGGAGCACCTCGCTGTAGAGGCGGCGCAGCTGCAGGCGCAGCTCGCGCAGGCGCGGCTGGAAGCGCTGCGGATGCAGATCAACCCGCACTTTCTCTTCAACACGCTCCACGCCGTCTCGGCGCTGGTCGAGCGCGACCCGGCGGGCGTGCGGCGGATGATCGCCCGGCTGTCGGAGCTGCTGCGCTACACGCTCGACACCGCGGCCACGCAGGAAGTGCCGCTCCGGCAGGAGCTGGGGTTCGTGCAGCGGTATGTCGAGATCATGAACGTCCGCTTCCAGGGGAAGCTCGAGTTCAGCGAGGAGATCGCGCCGGGTCTGGACAGCGCGCTCGTACCGTCGCTGATCATGCAGCCGCTCGTCGAAAACGCGCTGAAGCACGGGGTGAGCCGCAGCCACGGCAGCGGCCGCGTTACTCTCACAGCCAGGCGCGATGGCGACCGGCTGGTCGTCGCCGTCACGGACGACGGGCCGGGCCCGGGCGCCGCGACGAGCGAGACCGGCATCGGCCTGGCGAACACGCGCGAACGCCTCCAGCAGATGTACGGCGATGCGGGAAGCCTGACGCTGCGCGGCGCCGGCGGCGGCGGCGGAACGACCGCGGAGATCACCGTTCCCTTCCGGGTGCAGCATGCCTGAGAGGATGATCCGGGCCATGATCATCGACGACGAGCCGCTGGCGCGGCAGCGGATCGAGGATCTCCTGCGCCGGGAGCACGACATCGAGATCGTCGGGACGGCCGACAACGGCGACGACGCACCGGCGGCGATCCGCACCGCCAATCCCGATCTCGTCTTCCTCGACGTGCAGATGCCCGGGCGGAGCGGGATCGAGGTCGTCGATGAAGTAGGGGCGGAGAAGATGCCCGTCACCATCTTCGTGACAGCGTTCGATCAGTTCGCGCTCAAGGCGTTCGACGTCGCCGCGCTCGACTATCTGGTCAAGCCCTTCGACGACGAGCGCTTCGAGCAGGCCCTCCGACGGGCCCGCGCCGCCATCGAGCGGGCCGACGCCGGACAGGCACAGGCGTCGGCGGAGTCGAAGTATCTGGAACGGATCGCCGTCGAGACGCGGGGGCAGGTGCGCGTGGTTCCCGTCGACAGGATCGACTACATCTCCGCCGATGGTCCGTACGCGGAACTGCACATCGGCCCGGGCGCGTTTGCGATCCGCGAGCGGATGCACACCCTCGAGCAGCGCCTCGATCCGTCGCGCTTCTTCCGCATCCACCGCTCCGCCATCGTCCGGATCGATCGCATCGACGCCTTCCTGAAGAAGCCGGGAGGCGACTATGCCGTACGCCTCAAGGACGGGACGGAGCTGAGCGTCAGCCGCAACAAGCGCGAGGACCTCGAGCGCCTGATCGGCGTCAACCGAACGTGACCTGCGTCACGCTCAGCCCCCCGGACGGCATTCCCATTGCGTCCCATACGCTCCTGCCATGGGCAGCCCGGAGGACTCTCTCTCCCGCCGGCGCAGCGATGCCGGACCGGAGACCGCCGTACGCATCCTCACCGTCGATGACGATGAGGCGTACCTGCGCTATCTCCGCCTGGTGCTCTCCCGCGCCGGCTTCGTGCCGGAGGGCGCCACCAGCGGCGCCGCCGCCATCGAGCGCCTGCGCCGTTCACCCCCCATCGACATTCTGGTCATCGACCTGGCCATGCCGGACCTCGACGGCATCGAAACGGTCCGCCTGATCCATGAGGAGACTCCCGCCTCCAGCCTCTACACCATCCTCCTGACCGCGAGCGCGAACATCGAGACGAAACTCCGCGCGTTCGAGGGCGGTTTTGACGATTTCCTCCCCAAGTCCGCCGGTGAGGCGGAGATCGTGGCGAAGATCCGCAGCGCCGGACGCCGCGTCGAGTTGGAGCGGCGCCTCTTCCAGGCCAACCAGGAGCTCGAGACGCTCGCGCTCACGGACGAGCTCACCGGGATCGCCAACAGGCGCGCTCTCTTCCGGACCGCCGGCGAGATCCTCCGGAAAGGAAAGCTCGCCGTCGTGCTGTTCGACCTCGACCGCTTCAAGGCCATCAATGACACGTACGGACACCTGGCCGGCGACCGGATCCTCGCCGACGTCGCCAGCTCGTTCAAGGCCAACACCCGTTACGGAGACGTGATCGGCCGCTACGGTGGAGACGAGTTTTTCCTGCTCCTCCCCGACACGACCGCCGAGGAGGCGCATCAGATCACGCAGAGGCTGGTGGCCAATATTCGTCAACTGCGCTGGACGCTGAACGACACCGTCGTCACGATCAGCGTCCAGTACGGCATTGCCGCCTCGCCGATGGCAGGCACGACCGTGGCCGAGCTCCTCGCGGTCTGCGACAAGGCGCTCTACCGGGGAAAGCAGCGGGGCGCGGCCCGCCCTGACGCCACCGGCCTTCAGACGTGCAGGTCGACCCGGTCGCCGAGCGGAAGACCGCCGCGGCCGTAGCTCTGTTCGACGAGGCGGATGTCGCCGTCGCCGGCGACGATGACCGTCGAGGCCCGGGTGCCGTAAAGGTCGCCGCGGATGAAGAGATCGCGTGTCGGATCGCCGTGTGCCGGCTCGGTCCGCAGGACGCGCAGCAGCTGATCGATCATCGCGTCCGCCGAAGCGCTCTGCAAGGCGCCGTGCACGGCATCGACAGCGGTATCGACTTTCGGCCACCGAGCGCCGGCGGGCGCATTGCTGAGGCCGTGAACGCCGGGCTCGAGCGCGACGGCATCGCCGGACCACTGAACCAGCTCGCCGCCGGCCACGCCGGCCATGAGGTGGAAGCCGCCGTACTCCGCCACGCGCTGCCCCACTTCACGGACGTACTCGAGCGGGCCGGCGCCGGCGGTGACGAAGTCGGTGACGAGGGCACCGCGTGAGCGGGGCTGGTCGGTTCTCACCGATCCGCGCAGGTTCGTCACCGCCGCCCACCGCCGTGCAGGGGTGATGGCCAGCCAGCTGCCGCCGTGCAGCGCATCGCGTCCGCCGAGCACCTTTTCGTCCTCCCAGAGGTGCGCCGGGAGCGATGGGCGGTCGTACAACTCGTCGCGGTTCGCAGCCACCACCAGAGGGAACTGCTCCGAGACGCGGTGTGCAACGACGATCAGGCACATGGCCGGGAGTGTACGATGCCCGACCGTTGTTTCACGCGGCATCACCGCCATGATCCGACGACTCGTTGCCGCCGCAGCGGCTCTCTCGCTCTTCGCCACCAGCGCCTTCGCCGGCGATCTCGACCGCCTCGCCCACGATCTGGAGCGGGTTTTCGGGAAGGGAAGCGTCGCGGTCTCGCGGGGGCCGTCGCGCAGCGTGCCGTCGCACGGCCTGCCGGCGATCGTCGCGGAGATGAATCGCCAGCGTGCGGCGCACGGCCTCGCGCCGCTGCGGGTCAACGACGACCTCAATCTCGCTGCCGGCGATCGGATCGCCGACATGTTCGATCAGCGGTACTTCGCGCACGTCGCTCCCGATGGAACGCAGCCGTTCATCTGGGTCTCGCGGCGCGGGTATCCCTATCGCGCCGTCGGGGAGAACCTGGCCGTCGGCTACGGCACGGCGCAGAAAGTCGTACGCGGCTGGATGGAGTCGCCGGGACACCGCGCCAACATCCTCGGCCGCAGCTACGACGAGGTCGGCATCGCCATCGCCAACGGCGCGCCGGTGCGCGGCTACGGCGGGCCGACGATCGTGGCCATCTACGCTTCGCGATGAGCTCCGCGGATGCTGCGATCCGCCCTGGCCCTCCTCTTTCTCACCGTGACGATTCCCGCCGCCTGGTGGCCCGACGATCGAAGCGCGGCCAAGCAGTCGAAGACCACGTCCGTCCTCGGCTGCATGGCCGGGATGGTCCATCCGCTTCCGCTGAAGTTGTCGATCGTCGACGCGTAACCGTGCCACCGTCCGCCGTCGTCCAGCGGCTCGAAGTAAACCGACGTCGGGCCGGAG
>DATLFC010000037.1:0-9098 GCA_035525015.1 Thermoanaerobaculia bacterium
CGAGACGTATGGCGCCATCCTCGACGCCGCCGCCAGCCGCGGCCTCTCCGTGGCCGGACATCCGCCGTGGGCGATCGCTCCGACCGATCCGCTCGCCGCGCGCCAGCGCACTCTCGAGCATGGGTTCTATCCCTATCCTCTCTCTGAGCTGAGCGAGGCGGATCGAGCGAAGGTCATCGGCAATTTCAAAGCTGAAGACGTGACGCTCGTCCCCACCCTCGTGGCCTGGCAGCCGCGCCTGCTGCCCTATCCGCTGGCCGAAGCCGTCGTCGACGACGAGTGCGGCGCCATCGACTACAGGCGCCGTTTCATCTCCAAACGCCTCCTCCGCTATTGGAGGGATGGCCTCGCGGACCGCCGCGAAGAGAAGAGAGAAGGATTGGCCGGCTGGCGCGAAGTGATGCGGAACATGACCGCTGATCTCGGAACCCTGCACGACGCAGGCATCACCGTCCTGCCGGGCACGGACAGTGGCTCGTCGCTGGTGTTTCCGGGGTTTGCGCTGGCCGATGAGCTCGAACATCTCGTTGTGAACGTGGGACTGACGCCGATGCAGGCCCTGGTCGCAGCGACGTCCGAGGCCGCGGCTCTCTTCCATGAAGAAGGTGTGTTGCGCGAAGGAGCGCGCGCCGATCTCGTTCTCCTCCGCGCCGATCCTTCGCAGAAGATCTCGAACGTCCGCCTCATCGAGGCAGTCATCGCCGACGGCCGTCTTTTCGACCGCCGCGCCCTGGCATCGCTCTACGCATCAGCGGTGCAGGAACAGGCATGCGTGCAAAAATGGTGAAAAGTTGCTTTTACAGACCTGACACCAACTTTTGGGTGAGGGTGGTGTCGGTGGTGTCGTCGATCTCGCCGGCGCGGGCGAGGGCGAAGCGGAAGAGGATGGGGCCGATGAGCTGATTGACGACGATCGAGCCGAGGAGGACCGTTCCCAGGACGCGGCCCCACGGCTGGAAGTCGTTGAGGACGAGGATGGCCAGCGCGATCGGCACGCCGGCCTGCGGGATCAGTCCCAGCGGAACGAGTCCGCCGATCCTGGGATCGATCCCCGAAGTCTTCATGACCGCCTTCGTGCCGGCGAAGATTCCGGCGGCGCGCACCACCGCGGCGGCGATGGCGAACGGCGCGACATGCAGAAAGGCGCGCAACTGCAGCTCGGCGCCGATGACGGCGAAGAAGATGGCGAACGTCGGCAGCGCGGCGACTTCCGTCGTCCGCACCGCTTCCTCTCCGCCGACGGCGCTGATGTTCTCCAGGAAGAGCCCCGCCGCGAGGCCGATCAGCAGCGGATCGAGATGCATGGCCCGCCCCGCTTCCGCCGCTACGAACAGCAGCGCCACGACGAACAACCCCGTGTGCGAGCGGACCCGGCGGATGTAGAGCGCCAGGACGATGCCGAACAGGATCCCCACTCCGATCGATCCGAAGATGTGGATGAGCAGCACCTGGACGCCAGCCTGCGACTGCGACTCCGGAAAAAGCGTCCGCGCGGCCATGCCGGTGAGCGAGAAGGCGATGACGATGGCGAGGTCGGCCAGAACGACGATGGACATCGTGATCTCGCTCAGCGGTCCGCGCGCGCGCGTCTCCGAGATCACGGCGATGACCACCGAGGGGGAGAAGGCGGCCAGAACGTTCGCGCAGACGGCGGCCACGGCGAGCTTCTCCAGGAACGTGAACCCCGACGTGACCGGAATGACGCCGGCGATCCAGTAGAACAGCGGGATCAGCAGCAGCAGCATGAGGACGATCGTGCCGAAGGAAAGAGCTCCGATGGCGCGCAGCTGCGGCCGCAGCCGCTTGAAATTGAGCTCGCAGCCGGCCAAAAACGCGATCAGCCCGATGGCGGTGCCTTTGATCAGCGTCAGGTCGGCCAGCATCGGCTGCGTGACGATGCGCAGGACATCGGGACCGAACAGAAAGCCGCAGATCAGGTAGCCGGTCACGCGCGGGAAGCGGATGGCGTCCGTCATGTGCCCGACCTGCAGCGAGGCAATGATCAGAAACCCGAACGCCAGCGCCGCCCCCGAGCCCGTCACCGTCTGTCCCTCCGGCAGGAACGAACGCGTCGCGTACCCGATGGCGGTGATGACGAGCAGCAGCAGAACGGCGCGGGTCACGGTCATACGAAGTGCGTGACCACGCGCCCGGTGTCCTCACCGGCGGCGCGGGCCTCCCGTCGCTGCATCGATTGCACGAAGATCTCCGTCAGCACGCTGCCGACGATCACCGCATTCACCCCCCACGCCACCGCCGGAATCAGATCGGCATCGAGCGTGGCGAGGCTGAAGATGACCACGATGGCGATCGCGCTCCCCGGCAGCAGCGACAGCGCCAGGGTCCGCGGCGGCGGCAGATCTTCCGGGCTGACCCGCACCGCCGCCCGCGCGCCGACCAGCTTGCCGTAGGCCCGGCTCAGTGCGAACACCACACCCAGCACCCAGCCCTGCCACTCCAGCGGCCGCCACGCGGTGCCGACCAGAAACAGAAACAGGAGATAGATCGGCCGCTCGAACTCGCCGAGCATCGCCTCCAGCCTTGCCCGATTGCGATACGGCATGTTCGCCAGCACCGCGCCCGCCAGAGCGCAGACGACGGGGACGGAGAGGGCGAGGTACCCGGCGGTGCCGGCCGTCAAGGCGACGCCGCCGATCACCAGCGCCAGCTCCTCGGTCCGTCTCTGGACATTCCGGAGCAGAAGGTAGATGACCACGCCGAGAAGGCAGCCGACGCCGGCGGTCACCAGAAACCAGCCGCTGCGCGGCAGCCGCCACAGCACCGTGGCCTCAGGCCGGAACATGCTCGCCACGAGCGCCAGGATCGCGAATGCCGCAACCTGGTCGATCTGGGTGACCGCACTGACGATCTGCATCGCCCGCGGCGGCGCGTTGCGCAGCAGGAGCCCGAGGTTTGCCGGCGCGCTCACCGCCGCGCATGCGGCCAGGACGAGGACGTCACGGTAGAGCCCGCCGCCGGGGAGAAGCCCGAAGGTGCCGAGGACCAGACCGCAGCTGACCGCGGCGAAGAGAATCGGCGGCGCCGTCACCAGCACCAGCGTGGTGGTGAACGAGGGAGGGAGCTCGTCGATGCGGCGGATGTTCAGCTGCATGCCGACCACGAAGCCGATCCATCCGAGGCCGAACTCGTACGCGGGCCGCAGATCGATCAGCGTCTGCTCGGTGACCACACCGCCGGCCCGGAAGACGTACCCGAGAACGAGGAGCGGAAAGCCTGAGGCGGCCAGCACCGAGAGGCCGAACTTCTGCTCGAATCGGCGCACCGAAGGGTGCGCGGCGATGATTGTCAGCCCCACCGCCGCGGCGAGGGCAACCACCACTCTTGCAATCTGTTCCGCGGGCATCGGGGCGGTAGCCTACTCGAAAGAGGAGACGGGAGGTGTACCCTGCCGCCCGTCCCGTTCGTGCAGTCGGTCGACGGCGGCTCCGGCGACACGATCGTCCGGGCGGAGTAGGGTGTTGCCTCAGCCGGCCGTTCTCGCCAGACGGTGCACGGCCCGCTCGGCGTCGATGTGCCGCGGGTTGATCTCCAGCGCCCGCTTGTACGAGGCGAGCGCCTTCCTGCGCATCGATCCGTCGCGTCCGCGCACCGCCGCCCCTTCGTAGAACACGCCGAGCGCGTAGGAAAGGTCGGCATTGTCACCCGCAAGCGCGGCGACCTTTTGAATGTAGCTCGCGGACTCGGCGATCCGATTCGCATCCCAGAGCTCCTGCGCCTTCTGCAGGTACGACCGCGCCAGGACCGACGTCCCTTGTGGGTACTTCCTGATGTTCGCCGCCGCTTCCGCCTCGCGGATCGCGCCGTCGACATCGTCGCGGTGCAGGAGCAGCTCCGCGTAATGTCCGTGTGCCAGCGACGAGTCGGGGCGGAGCTCCAGCAGTTTCCGGTAGGCGGCGTCGGCCTCTTCGAGGTGCAGCCCGCTCTCGTAGACGAGCGTCAGGAGCCGGTAGGCGTCGGCGCGGTCGTCATCGTCCGCCGTGGTGGTGGCGGCCACTTCGCGAGCCAGCTGCACGGCCCTGAGCGCTTCTTCCTGCTGGAGGGCCATCCAGGCCCGAAGCAGCTTCGCCGGCGGATGGCCGGGCTTCAGCTCTTCGGCTTTCCGCAACGACTCCTCCGCGAGGTCGTAATCGCCGCTGCGAACGGCGATCCAGGCGGCGGTGCGGTGGGCATCGTAGAGATTCGGATCGAGCTTCAGGGCGTGATTCATGAGCTTGGTCGCCCGCTGGAGTGCCTCGGACTGCGAAAACTCGCCATCTGTGAACTCGAGGACCTCGATTCGCGCCAGAGCGACGTACGCCGGCGCGTAGCCGCGGTCTCTGGCCAGGATGTCCATGATGCGTTGCCGGGCCTCATCGAGCTTTGCGGTATCGCCGTCGAATCTCGTGATCTGCCGCCGGATCGACGCATAGTCGGCCGCAAAAGGATCGCCGCCGGTGCCGGAGTCCGCCGTCGCGCCGGCCGCCGATGCTGGTGCCGGCGCCGGCGCCGGCTTCGGCACAGCACTGGCCTGGCCTGCCGACGGCTCTGTCTTCGTTTCCGGAGAGCACGAGACGGAGAGAAGGAGCGACAGCGTGGCGCAGCACATCGTCCGGAGCATGGTTCCTCGCCGAAATGGAATGGAGGAATGATAGCCCGGTTCGTCACAGCCAGCCAGCGCGAACGAGGATCTCGCGTGGAGTGAGCCGATTCGCTCCGGCTCCGGGCCCGGTACTCCGTCGGCGTCATCCCCATGACGCGGCGGAAGGTCAGGTAGAACGCTGACCGCGAACGGAACCCACAGGCCTCGGCCAATGCATCGATCGTATAGCGGTCATTCGCCCGATCCTGAAGACGTAGCTCCGCATCGGCGACGCGTATTCGGCGAGGAGGTCGTGGTACGACGTTCCCATCGATTGATTGAGGATGCGCGAGAGCTCGTGCTGCGTCGTCCCGATCTCCGCGACCAGGTTCGCCAGCGAGAGGTCGCTGCGGCGGTAGAGGTGCCCGGCCGTCATGGCCTGCCGCACGTCATCGTCGACGGAGCGGGGCACGAAGATCTGCTGACGAGCGCGGCGGCGATGCGGCAGGCGGGAGCGTTTCTGGCGAAGGAGTGATGGTAGTCCCCAGCGGACTCGAACCGCTGACCTCTACCGTGTCAAGGTAGCGCTCTAACCAGCTGAGCTAGGGGACTGGGAGAGGGTGATGCCAGGCGCGAAGATAGCCCAGGCCATGAGTGGTTGCAAGAACTTAGGAGGAGCGCAAGACATTCCAGGAGATCCTCGGAGACGCGTAGCGCGAACACCTCGCCCGACATGACCGAAGCGCTGGCGCATCCGGTGCGAGTTTGGACCCCAGTAGTCCAAGATGTCAGCGTTCATCGTTGCGCGGGACACGTCTCGACGGCCAGAGCTTGATCTCTCCGTCGCCGAGGGCCGCCGCCAGGAAGCGGCCGTTGGGCGCAACCGCGACAGCCGAAAACGCTCCCCGGTCCACAACGCGATGACTCTTCCCGCTTGCCGGCCTCCAAAGGCGCGCTCCGCGGCGGTCGATGATGACCAGAGACGAGTCGTCCTCGAGAAACGCGACGGCACGAACGGCGTCGGCACCGCTGTCGGAGCGGGCGCGGAGCGCTCCACTTTCCACATCCCAGAGCGATACGATCCGGCCGGTCCCTCCTCCAGCGAGCAGCCGCCCGTCGGCGGAGAATGCCAGCGACAGGATCAATTCGTTTCCGGGGGGCGAAAGGCGGCGGATCAGGCGTCCAGTCGCAGCGTTCCAGAGCAGGACGCCATCCCCGCCGGAGCTGGCCAGCACCTTGCCGTCGGGTGAGAAGGCGGCAGCCACGACGCCGCGACTTGTCGGGATCATCAGGCGCAGCGACCCGCTTGGAACGTCCCAGACGCGGACCCCATCGGCCGCGGTGCTGACCAGCGAGCGGCCATCCCGCGAAAACCCAAGACTCTTGATGTGCCCGGAATGGCCGCTCAGACTGCGCGTCTCCTTTCCGGAGCGGACGTCCCACATTCGGATCCACCGATCGAAGCTGCCGCTGGCCAGCATTCCGCTGTCGGGCGAGAAGGCGAGCGCAGAGACGCGATCCTCGTGCCCTCTCAGACTTCTGGATGTCGAGCGGGACTGACCGTCCCACAGCTTCACCAGCGAGGTGCGCTCCCCCGTGGCAACGGTCCGGCCGTCGGGTGCCACGGCAATGGCAGCGACGTTCGCGGACCGCATGTCGGGGAGTTGCGGCCGCTCTGACGATGACGCGGCGAGGAGTCCGACGTCGAGAGCAGATGCCAGAAACGCCAACGCCATCGTTGTTTTTCGCATGTGTGGCCATCCTTTCTGCGGAGGACAGGATGCGATGCGAGACGGGTACCATTCGCGCGTTCCCCCGAAGTCTCGGCCCATCCTTCTCTCAGAGATGACGGATTTCGACTCCGCGGTGTTAACTGCGATCCTTCTTCTCCTCATATCCGAGGAGCAGATCGTCCACGGCGGCACAACAGTCGGGATGAGACCGGCGACGGGGGTATGCGCGCGCAGGTGCGAAGCGCAGCAGCACGCTGACGGCCGGTCCACCCAGCATCGCGAACGCCATGGACGAATTCGAGGGGCATGAAAAACGCCGCTCCGTCTTTCGCATGACGGTTCGAGTCCGCTAGCGCCTACCACCCCTCAAATCACGCACACCGCTCACGTCTCGCGGGTGCACTGTCCCTCGCCAGTGTGGGCCATGCGAGCCGCTAAGCGGCAACGATCGACGCTTGCCGCACGTGTCGAATCTGGACTGCCGCTCTGTGACGCGATGCCGACCTCGACAGCTCGAACAGCGACGGAACGATGGCGGTAGCGCTGGCCGGAGTAAATAGTCGGCGGGAAGTATGCAACGGTAGAAGAGGCGCAAGAACATCGCGCCGAAGGGTGGCCAAATTAGCGGAGCCGGAAAATGCGACGACTACTGCAACCTCTCTTGCTCGTACTCCTCGGATCAGCGCTCCATGCCCAGGGCGTTCCCCCTCCTTTGGGCGAGCGATTCCTGGTTCCGATCCTTACGCAGCCAACAGCCGGCGCGTTCGGCTCGCTCTGGCAGTCAGAACTATGGATATACAACGACAACGAGGAACCGGCGAACGTCGGGCTAGGGCCGATCGTCCCGCCCAAGAGCACGATCGCATACATCGGGCAGCGCCCCTCGAACGAAATACCAGCGGGCGTCATGCACGCGCTCTTCGGACAAGCTGCGCGACTCTCTTTCAATCTCCGGGTTCGGGATTTGTCGCGCCAGGCGGAGACGCTCGGTACGGAGATCCCTGTCGTACGTGAGAGTGAATTCTTAACCGAGAAGATGACGTTGCTGAACGTTCCCACGGATGAGCGGTTCCGCCCGATGCTGCGGGTCTATCGCTTCCTAGCCTTCTTAGAGCCGCCGGGAACGGTCCGGCTCCGCTTCTACAGGATCGGAGTTACGCCAGATGTTCTCTTGTCAGAACAGACGCTCGCGCTTGCAGGATCGGGCATCGGCTATGCGCAGCTCGCATCATTCCCTCCCGAGGTGCTCAACGAGACGGCGGTCCGCATCGATCTCGAGCTGCTCACGCCGATGCAGTTTTGGGCATTCGTGAGTGTTACGAACAACGCAACGCAGCACGTCACGATCATTACACCGCAGTAGGTAGAGAGCGGGCGCACCGATCGCGCTACGTGAGGCTTATGTTCGATTGGTAGGCGCTAGCGGGCTCGAACCGCTGACCCCCACCGTGTGAAGGTGATGCTCTACCGACTGAGCTAAGCGCCTGGGACCGGTTCAGAAGTACATCCAGACAACGCCGAAACGTGGATACAGGTTCGTCGCGACCGTCGATGAAGTAAGAACCGCTCCGACCGCCCCGACCTTGGCGACTGCATTCAGCCTCCTCCACGGCGCCAGGGAATACCCGCTTCGCGACGGCGATCAATTGATTGGACGCGGCAGGGAGGTCGATATTCCGCTGTTCACCGCGCTCACTTCGCGCCACCACGCGCGGATCCGCGTCGCCGATCAGAAGGTGATCCTGGAAGACCTCGGCAGCATGAACGGAACCCGCGTCAATCAGGAACCGGTGTCCGGCTCGATCGAGCTGAAGCTCGGAGACCAGATCGAGATCGGCGGCGAGCTGCTGGTGTTGTGGTCGCCGGCCTCGCCGACGAAGCCGGCGCGCCAGCCGAAACCCGACTTCCCGGCAGACGACGACGCGTGATCACACCAGGGCGTTGGCGGTCCTGGTTGCATTCGATCATCGCGCAGTCGCCCGTCGCAATCGCCTATGGATTGTCGATGTCGGTGATCCAGATGTTTCCCGTCATCTCGGACATGGTGAAGACGACCTTGTCACGAGCGGCTGCCAGACCGCGGAGGTTCGGACCGATGTTGCCGATCGACAGTCGCGCGCTGTGGGCGTGATGGAGCGCCACGGCGGAATCGACAAGTCGCATCGTGTCCGGTGCCACGCGCTGTGCCCAGATGCAGACGAACCCATCGCGTGCCGACGTAAAGTAGATGATGTCTCCGTTCGGTGACCATGCATGCCACGGATACGCCCCCGGCTCCGGATCGGCGATCTCGACCCACTCCTGCTCAGCGGCCGGGGTTCCGCCGCGCATCGATGCAGCGACGAGCCTGTTGAGGTTCTCGGTCAACGGTTCCATAAATGCGATCCATCGCCCGTCCGGTGAGAACTGGAGAAACGCGAGGTCGTGCTCCTTGTGGGCGAGCTGGGCCAAGCGCTCCCCGGTCGCGGGGTTGTACAGATGATTGGGCGCCAGTTTTGGCCACCGGGCGGTGTCGTACCAGAGGCTCCGATTGTCCGGCGACCAACCCCACGGCCACCCGGAGCCCTCAGGCGCCAGGGCTGGCAGTTGGCGTGGGGTCGCAGCCAGCAAGGATCCATCCGGCGTACGTTGCAGGTCGGTCGCAAACGTCGCTGCGGGTTGGGCCGCGCGCTCGATTCGCCAGAAGGCCAGCTTCGTTCCATCGGCCGAGACCACCGGTTTGAACAGGTGTTCGGGTGCCATGGAGATGAGCTTTGCGACTCTTCCGGTCGTGAGATGTCTGACAT
>DATLFC010000246.1:0-20574 GCA_035525015.1 Thermoanaerobaculia bacterium
GGTGATCTTTTCGAGACTCAGCCCATGCGCTTCGAAGCGGCGAAGGATCTCGCGGGCTTCGTCGACGTTCTCCTCGAGCGTCATCGTCACCTTTCCGTGATCCTTGAATGCCGCGTACGTCGCGGGAGGGAGCGTGTTGACGGTCTCCGGACCGATCAGCGTCTCGACGTAGAGCACGTCGCTGTACTTAGGGTTCTTGGTTCCGGTCGACGCCCAGAGCGGGCGCTGCGGCCGCGTGCCCTTGTCGCGCAGCTTCCGGAACCGCTCGCTGCCGAACACCTCCTTGAAGAGCTGGTAGGCCATTTTGGCGTTGGCGATTGCCACCTTTCCGAGCAGCGATTCCAGCGCCCGTTTCGCGGAGGCGTCGCTCGTGGCGGCGATCTTCGCTTCGATCTGCTTGTCGGCCTGGGTGTCGATGCGGCTGACGAAGAAACTGGCGACGGAAGCGATGTCGCCGATCGGCTCGCCAGCGGCGGCGCGCCGCTCCAGTCCTCGCAGGTAGGCCTCGATGACCTGGCGATAGACCTCGTTCGAGAAGATCAGCGTGATGTTGACGTTGATGCCGGCGGCGATCGCCTCCTCGATGGCCGGCATCCCCGCCGGCGTGGCGGGGATCTTCACCATGATGTTGGGCCGTCCCAGCGTCGCGAAGAGCCGCTTCGCCTCGTCGACAGTTTCCCTCGTGTCATGCGCGATGAGCGGACTGACCTCGATGCTGACGAAGCCGTCGCCGCCGTTGGTCTTGTCGTACACCGGGCGAAAGACGTCCGCCGCACTGCCGATGTCTTCCAGCACCAGCTCGTCGTAGATTTCCGTGGTCGTCTTCCCCTGGGAGGCGAGCTGGCGGAGCTGCCCGTCGTAGTCTTCGCTGCCGCCGATGGCCTTCTCGAAAATCGTCGGGTTCGATGTCATGCCTCGCAGATCGTCCTCTTTGATCATCCGCTGCAGCGTCCCGGTCGAGATGAGCTTCCGCTCCATCTGATCGAACCAGATGCTCTGCCCGGTCCTGGTCAGTTCGGCGAGAGGACTTTTGCTCATGGGAGCCTCCTGTTGATGGGGGTAATTGAAAATTGAAAATTGAAAATTGAAAAAACCGGAGATTCAAAGGTCGCTCTGCCGTTTTTTTCAATTTTCAATTTTCAATTTTCAATTCCCCCCCGCCGACAAGCATATCGCGGCGGATGGCGCGCGTTGCAAGGCGGGCGATGTACGCGCTGACGAGAATCGCGCCCACGGCGGTGACGATCAGGGCCAGGCGATTTCCGCGGCCGCTCAACGCGGCCGCGCCCGCCGCGCCGGCCCACGTGAATGCCAGCACGCCGGGGATGATGCCGAAGAACGTCGTGGCGGCGTAGGAGCGGAAGCTGACCCCGGTCAGCCCGAGCGCGTAATTGATCCAGGTGAACGGCGGGAACCCCGACAGCCGCATCAGCAGCATCACCTTCGTTCCCTCCCGGGCGATGGCGCGGTCGACCGCGGCCAGCCGCTCATTCGACGCCGTCATCGCTTCGACGCGACGCCGCAGAACTGTCCGTGCAAGGAGGAACGCCGCGGACGCCCCGAGAGTGGCGCCGATGATCACCACCACGCTTCCCGCCCCGAAGCCGAAGATTGCCCCGGCCCCGAGCGTCAGCGCGCTGGCCGGGATCAGGAATACGCAGCAGACGGCGTAGACGAGAACGTAGAGCACGTATCCGGCCGGCCCGAGGCTCTGCACGGCCGTCTTGAACTGTTCGAGCCAGTCGGCCACGGGAAGCGTGCGGATGGCAATCAGCAGCGTGGCGAGCACGAGGAGAGCGGCGACGACTTTCACCCACCTGCGCACGCCGGTATTCTAGGCGCTCACCGGAAGGGCATCGTCAGCAGCTTCTTCACCGACTTCACGGCCACGATCCCAGCGGTGAGCGCGCCGACGATCGTTCCCAGAACGAACCCGGCGGCGCCGCCGGCCACGAGCTTGCCAGCCCCGCCCCCCTTCTTCGCCGCGCGGACGCCGACGCCGGCTTCGTTCTCGTTTCCCTTCGGCCGGTCCTCGAGACGGTGGCCGGCTGCGCGCGCCCTCGCCTTCGAGGTGTCGCCTTTCATGCTGCCGCGCGAGCGGGCGTACACCTGCGTGAACTCAGCCCCGAAGAAGAGAATCTGCGCCGAGTAGTAGATCCAGAGCAGAAGGATGACCAGCGATCCCGCCGCGCCGTAGCTCGAACCGACGGCCGCCTTCCCGAGGTAGAGCCCGATGGCGAACTTGCCGATGACGAACAGCAGCGAGGTGAACGCCGCGCCCAGCCAGACGTCGCGCCACTCGATCTCGATGTCGGGAAGGTACTTGAACATCATCGCGAACAGCAGGGTCACGACGCCGAGCGAGACGACGAGCTGGATGGCCTGCATCATTGCCTCGCCGCCGATGACGCGGGTGAGGTAGTCGCCCATGGCCGAGATGACGGCATCGAGCACCAGCGAGACCAGCAGCAGGAAGCCGACGCCGAGCACCATGACCATCGACAGGAAGCGGTCCTTGATGACCCCCTTGATGCCTTCGCTCTTCTTCCGCGCCACGTTCCAGATCGTGTTCAGCGCATCCTCGAGTTGGGCGAAGACACCCGAAGCGCCGAACAGCAGCGTGACGATCCCCAGGACCATGGCCACGATGCCGCTGCCTCGGTCCCGTCCCGCGCCGGCGATCATCGTCTCCACGGCATCAGCGGCATTCGCTCCGAAGACGTTCTGCAGCTGCTCCGAGATGCGCCCCTGCGCCGCCTCCTCCCCCCACACCAGCCCCGCCACGGAGATAGCGATCAGCAGCAGCGGCCCGATGGAGAAGATGGTGTAGTAGGCAAGCGCCGCGCCGAGACGTGGAGCCTTGTCCTCGCCGAACTCCTTGACGGTCTGCTTGAAGATCTGGAAGAACTGCTTCATCACCTGCCCGAAGAGCAAGTGAAATGCCGTGTGGAAGGAAGGATGAAGGATGAAGGCCACCACCCCCTTCATCCTTCATCCTTCATCCTTCATCCTTTCTTCCTCATCCAGGCGACGCAGCGCTCGAGGCTCGCCCGCATGGCGGCCGGGGGGAGGCTCACCGGCCGCCCATGCCCCGGCAGCACCCATTCGAAGGTGTAGTCGAGCAGCCTCTCCATCGAACGGATCTGCTCGCTCCAGGAGTACCAGCAGGCGCTGCGGAAGGCGTAGAGGTGGCCACGCGATTCGCTCCAGGCCAGATGGTCGCCGGTGAAGAGAAATCGCTCGCGCCAGAGGTAGACGGCATGGCCTTTCGTGTGTCCGGGCGTCGGGATCATGAGCAGCCCCTCCTCCAGCTCGACCGGAACCGGGCCGTCCGGCTGCAGTTCCACCATGGCGGTGCTGGTTCGAACGTCGTCGCGGTGGAGGACGCGCTGGCAACCGAAACGCTCATGAAACTTCTCGTGATCCGCGACGTCGTCCTGATGCGTGAGGAGCATGCGGCGCGCGCCTCCCATCGCTTCGATGTTCTTCACGAGCGGCGCGGCAAATCGCGGCGAGTCGACGAGCACGTTGCCGTTCTCGCCGCGGATCAGATAGCTGAAGGCTCCGAACGAGCTTTCCGCCGTCCATCCGCAGCGATGGACATCGTCTTCGATGAGCTCCGGAAACGACGCGATGGCGTCGGCGAGATCGCGCTTCGCCAGATCGCCGATCGACGCCGTGGGGCAGGCCAGCAGCGCTTTCTGCGCCTGGAGAATCTCCCCGGCGCCGTCGGGCTGGTGGTAGACCGCCGACTGATCGCCCACGTCGTGGAACACGGCCGGCGCAATCTGCCGGCAGGCGTCACAGTCGATGCAGGTCGAATCGACGAAGAAGTCGCCGGGAACGTTCTGCTCGATGCGAAGGGCAGGCTGTGCCATCGCCGATTCCAACCGCGGGGGATATGGCCGCCTTCCCGGATTATTTTCCGGCGGCGGCCGATTGTGGGGTGGGCATGTTCGACAACCTGCAGGACAAGATGGACCGGGTCTTCAAGACCCTGCGCGGCGAGGCCAGCCTCAACGAGTGGCACATCGACAACGCGCTGAAGGAGATCCGCGTCGCCCTTCTCGAGGCGGACGTTCACTTCAAGGTCGTCAAGGAGTTCACGAACCGCGTCCGGGAGAAGGCCGTCGGGCAGGACGTCCTGACCGCGTTTTCCCCCGCGCAGCAGGTGACCAGGATCGTCCGCGACGAGCTCCAGAACCTCCTCGGCGGCAACGAGGTGGGGCTGGCCCTGGTCGGCAGCCCGGCCGTGGTCATGATGACCGGCCTGCAGGGCTCCGGGAAGACGACGACGTCGGGAAAGCTGGCCATGCATCTCAAGACCCGCGGCCGGCGCCCGTACCTGGTGCCGTGCGACGTCTACCGCCCCGCCGCCATCGACCAGCTGCGCATCGTGGCCGGCAACGTCAAGGTCCCGTTCCATGAGATCGGCGACCTGCGCGACCCGATCCGCATCGCCCGCGAGGCTGTGCGGGAAGCGCGGACGCTCCTGTACGACACGGTCATCCTCGATACCGCCGGACGCCTGCACATCGACGAAGAGCTGATGCAGGAGCTGTCGACGATCAAAAACGACGTCCGGCCGAGCGAGATCCTCTTCGTCGCCGACGCGATGACGGGTCAGGACGCGGTGAAGTCGGCGAAGGAGTTCGACGAGAAGCTCGGCGTGAGCGGCATCGTGCTGACGAAACTCGACGGCGACGCGCGCGGCGGCGCGGCACTCTCCATCAAGTCGGTGGTCAACCGTCCCATCAAGCTGGTCGGCGTCGGCGAGAAGTACGCCGACCTCGACGTCTTCTATCCCGACCGCATGGCCTCCCGGATCCTCGGCATGGGCGACGTCCTGTCGCTCATCGAGAAGGTGGAGGCGGAGGTCGACAAGAAGGAGGCGGAGCGCCTCGCCCAGCGGGTGGCGAAGGACAGGTTCACGCTCGAGGATCTCCGCTCGCAGCTCCAGCAGGTGAAGAAGATGGGGCCGATGTCGCAGATCGTGAACATGCTCCCCGGCGTGGCCGGCAAGGTGAAGGAAGAGGACATCGACGAGAACGCCATCGTCCGGATGCAGGCCATCCTCGATTCCATGACGGCGAAGGAGCGGGAGTACCCGCAGATCATCAACGGCCAACGGAAGAAACGGATCGCGAAGGGCTCGGGAACGACCGTCCAGGAGATCAACCGGCTCCTGAAGCAGTATCTGCAGATGAAGAAAATGATGAAGTCGTTCTCAAAGGGCTTCGGCGCCCGCCGCTTCGGCAAGATGATGAAGGGGCTCCCCCCGGAGTTCCTCCAGTAATCAGGGCGGGTGGGGGCAAGCAGCATCTCCCCGCCCGCCCAGATTCCTCGCTGACGCTCGGAATGACACGGAATTCCCCTCAGGGCGTTGCTGTTCGATCGACGGCTCCGGTAGGATTGCCGCCGGAAATAGCTAAGGAGCGCTTTTTCAGATGCTTAAGATACGTCTCCGCCGTGGCGGCGCCACGCATGCCCCCTTCTACCGGATCGTGGTCTCCGATTCGCTGAAGACCCCCAGCGCGTCGACCGTCGAGCAGCTCGGCCACTACGATCCGAAGAAGAACCCGGCTGACGTGAAGATCGACCGCGCGCGCGTCGACTACTGGGTCAGCAAGGGCGCCCAGCTCTCGCCGACCGTCAAGTCGCTGCTCAAGAAGGTCAAGTGAAGATCGGGCGGGCCCACCCGCCCGGATTCCTCGCTACGCTCGGAATGACATGAAAGAGCTGGTCGAGTTCCTCGCCAAATCCCTCGTCGATCACCCGGACGACGTCCGCGTGCAGACCTACGAGCGCGAGCAGGGCACCGTCCTCGAGCTCGAAGTGGCCGAAGACGACCTGGGGAAAGTGATCGGGCGGCAGGGCCGCACCGCCCGCGCCATCCGCACCCTCCTCTCCGCGGCCGGCCAGAAGAGCCGCCGCCGCTACATCCTCGACATCGTCGACTGAGATGACCGGCCGCATTGCCGTCGGCGTCATCCGCAAGCCCCACGGCGTCCGCGGTGAGGCGAACGTCGAGCTGTGGACCGACTCCGTCGAACGGCTGCACGACCTCGACGAGGTGGAGCTCGTCTCGCCTGACGAGGGCGAAACACGCGCCGCCCGCATCGAGACCGTCCGCGCGCACACCGACCGGGCCCTGGTGAAGTTCTCCGGCATCGATTCTCCGGAGGATCTCGAGGCCGTCAGGAACTGGACGATCGAGATCCCGGAGACCGATGCGCGGCAGCTCGAAGAAGATGAATACTTCCTTCACGACCTCGCCGGGCTGACGCTCGTCGACGGCGAAGGGCGGGTACGGGGTGTGGTGAAGGAGGCGCAGGAGGGGGGTGGCGGTGTGCTGCTCTCCGTCGAGGGACCGAAGGGGACCTTCGAGGTGCCGTTCGCGGCCGAGATCTGCACCGAGATCGACCTGGAGGCGAAACGGATCATCGTCGACTTCCCGGAAGGACTGGACGACCTCGATCATGTTGCGGATTGACTTCGTCACGATCTTCCCCCGCATGTTCGATCCCTTCCTGGCCGAGGGGGTGATCGCGCGGGGAATCAGGAATGGGCTGCTGGAGGTCCGCGTCTGGGATCTGCGCGAATTCACGTCCGACAAGCATCGCTCGACCGACGACGAGGCCTACGGCGGCGGTCCGGGGATGGTGATGCTGGCGGAGCCGGTGCTGCGGTGTGTGGAGGAGATTGAGGTTCGAGGTTCGAGGTTCGAGGTTCGAGGCAACGACATAACCTCTTCCCTCGAACCTCGAACCTCTTCCCTCCGCCCCCGCGTCATCATGACTGCGCCCCAGGGCCGGAAATTCGATCAGCAGGTGGCCAGGGAGCTCGCTGCACAACCGTGGCTGATCCTCCTCTGCGGCCGGTACGAGGGCTTCGATGAGCGGGTCCGGCTGGCGCTGAAGCCCGACGAGATCTCGGTCGGCGACTTCGTCGTTTCGGGAGGAGAGCTGCCGGCGATGCTCATCGCCGACGCCACGGGGCGGATGGTGGAGGGGGTCGTCGGCAATGCCGGCTCGGTCGAGGAGGACTCGTTCTTCCACGGGCTGCTCGATTACCCGCACTACACGCGGCCGGAGGAGTTGCGGGGGATGGGGGTTCCCGACGTGCTGCTGTCGGGGCACCATGAGAAGATCCGGCTGTGGCGGAAGGAGCAGTCGCTGCGGCGGACGCGGCAGGAGAGGCCGGACCTGCTGGAGCGGGCCGATCTGGACGAGGAAGCGCGGGCGATCCTGCGGCGGATCGAGAATGAATCCGAGTGAAAGCTGGTTCTGCCGCGCGTCCGGGTTAGAATGCCCGGCTTTCGCTAAGATACTGTTGGAGTTAAGCCATGCCAGAGATCATGAAAATCGTCGAGTCGCGTGAGGCGAGAACGGACCTGCCGGACTTCGCCCCCGGCGACACGATCAAGGTTCACGTGAAGGTCAAAGAGGGCGACAAGGAACGCATCCAGGTGTTCCAGGGTGTCGTCATCTCCCGCCGGGGCGGCGGAGCCCGCCAGATGTTCACGGTTCGGAAGGTATCGGGGGGCATCGGAGTGGAGAGGATGTTCCCGCTCTATTCGCCGTCGATCGATCGCATCGAGGTGGAACGCCATGGTCGTGTCCGTCGAGCGAAGCTCTACTACCTCCGGGACCTCCGCGGAAAAGCCGCGCGCATCGAAGAGAAGCGCAAAGCGTAAGCGGTCCCCAGACGAGAAAGTTCTCCATTCGCTCTTCGCGGAGCTGGCGCGGGTCGCCGAGATGTCGGCGATGGAGCGCCGGCTTCGCGATTGTGGTTTTCGGGTCATCGCCGGCACGGACGAGGTGGGAAGAGGGTGCCTGGCCGGTCCCGTCGTCGCCGCGGCGGTCATCCTCGAGGACGACCCCACGCTCTTCGGCGTGAACGACTCGAAGCAGGTCGATCCGGACGACCGGGTGGCGATCTGCCGGCTGATCGTCCGGCGCGCCCGCGCCGTCACCGTCGGCGTGGTCGAGCCGCAGACCATCGACCGGATCAACATCCTGCGGGCCAGCAAACTGGCCATGCAGCACGCGGTCGAAGATCTTTCCGTCCGGCCGGAGGTCCTGCTCCTCGACGCGGTGCTGGTGGAAGGGCTGGACATGCCGCAGGTTCCCCTGATCGAAGGGGACCGGCGCAGCGTCTCGATCGCCGCGGCCTCGATCGTGGCCAAGGTCTACCGCGATCTACTGATGGAGTCGTATGATGAGCGTTACCCCGTCTACGATTTCAAGCACAACCGGGGGTACGCCACGGAAGGTCACCAGGCGGCGCTGAAGGTGTACGGGCCCAGCCCCATACACCGCAAGTCATTCGAAGGGGTGGACGAGCCGATGTTGCTGTTCGGCAAGCAAGAGGAAGATGGCGGTTCAACGCGATAAAGTCATCGCCAGCGCCGAGAAACTGGTCGCGAAGGGGAAGATCGAGCCCGCGATCAAGGAATACGAGCGCCTTCTCGATGACAACCCGAACGACGTCAATACGCTGAATCGCATCGGCGACCTGTGGGTTCGCATCAACCGCAACGACGAGGCGGTCAAGACCTTCGGCAAGATCGCCGAGCATTACGCGCGCGACGGCTTCTTCCTCAAATCCATCGCCATCTACAAGAAGATCAACAAGCTCGACCCTTCGAAGCTCGACATCTACGCCCGGCTCGCCGACCTCTACGCGA
Source organism: Thermoanaerobaculia bacterium (assembly GCA_035525015.1). Taxonomy (GTDB): domain Bacteria; phylum Acidobacteriota; class Thermoanaerobaculia; order Gp7-AA8; family Gp7-AA8; genus DATLEX01. The sequence goes on from DATLFC010000246.1 coordinate 8,690, forward strand.
AACAGGGGCTGGCCATGGAGGCGAAGAGCCAGTACCAGGTTCTCGCCGACTACTACCTGAAGCACAACGATCCCGCCAGCGCGCTGAAAACCTACCGCAAGATCTCGGAGCTCGACCCGAACTCGATTAACGTTCACGTGAAGCTCGCCGATCTGCACTCGCAGATCGGCCAGACCGCCGAGGCACTGAAGGAGTACGACCGCGTGGGGCGGATGCTGCTCAAGCGCGGCATGCTCGAAGAGGCCGTCCAGGTCTTCAAGAAGGCGCTGAAGATCGACGCGAAGAACGTCGAGCTCGTCGAGTCGCTCGTCACCGCCCTCATCGAAGCGAAGGACCTCGCCAACGCGCAGACGATCGTCGAGCAGGCGCTGCAGACCAACAAGGAGCACCCACGCCTCCTCGCGCTGTGGGGGAAGATCCTCCTGCAGAAGGGCGACACCGCCTCGGGCCAGAAGGCGCTGCAGCGCGGCCTCGCTGCCGATGCCAACGATCCCGTGGTCCGCGAGGCTCTCGCCGATCAGTACCTCAAGCAGAACGACGCGAACAAGGCCCTGGAAATGATCGTGCCGCTCGTCGAGCGCGCGGTGTCGCGCGGCGAGCGCGGCCCGGCCGTCGACCTGCTGCACCGCGTGATGCGCGTCGATCCGGGTCACACGCCGACCCTGGAGCGGCTCGTGGCTCTCTACACGCGGCTGAACGAGGAGACGAACATCCTCTCGTCGATGAACAGCCTGGCCGAGGCGCACATCGCCAACGGCGATCACGAGAAGGCCGGCGCGGTTCTCGACAAGCTCATCGAGCGGGAGCCGCAGAACGCGCAGCATCGCAACAAGCTGCAGTTCGTCCGCTCCCAGATGGGCGGGGGGGCGGCCGAGCCTCCTCTTCCGCCTCTCCGGCCGAAGGCCGCCGATGTGCCACCGGTGGTGATGGAGGTCGAGGAGCCGGAGCCGACGTTCGACGAATCGCCCGATATTTCTCTCGACGACTCCGGCCCTTCCATCGACCTCGATTTCACCGGCGACGCGCCGCACACGGCCGCCATCATCCCGGCAGTCGAGCTCGCGGCGATGGAGAGCGAGAGCGAAGGCGACGACATCGACTTCATCACCGAGCACCTCACCGAGGCCGAGGTGTTCGCGAAGTACGGCCTGGCGGAGAAAGCCATCGAGCATCTGCGCGCCGTCATCGAGCGCTCGCCGAAACATGGCCCGGCATACGACCGTCTCTACCGCGTCCAGCTCGACGAAGGGAACGTCGACGAGGCGCGCACTACCGCGACGGAGTACGTCGCCATCCTCGAGGAGAAGAGCGATACGGCGGGCATCGACGCGGTCCGGAATGAGTTCCTCTCGCACGGCCAGTCGCTCTCGGCCAAGGCCCCCGCCGCGGCGAAGCCGGCCGCGAAACAGGCCCCCCCTCCACCGCCGCCGCCTCCTCCCATGGAAGAGCCGGAGGAGATCGAAATCTCGAGCGGTGCCGAAGAGGAGGAGATCACCTTCGACGTCGATGCCGGCCCGTCCGCCATCGAGCTCGAGCTCGAGGCTCCGGAGCCCGTCGTCGAAGAGGAGCTGGAGATCGAAACCCCGGAGCCGGCACTGACCTTCGACGAAGCTCCCGCCGCGGAGGCGGAGGAACCGTTCTTCGGCGTCGAAGCGGAGGCGGCACCGGCCACCGAGCCGACCACGGAAGAAATCGGCGAAGTCGACTTCTATGTCGATCAGGAGCTGTTCGACGAAGCACGCGCCCACCTCGACAAGCTGTCGGCGGCGTATCCCGACAACGCCGACCTGGCGGCGCGACGCGACCGGCTCGAGGAGGCGGCCGCCGCCGCGGCCGCAGCCGCCGCGCCACCACCACCCCCGCCACGACGCCCCGCGGCCGCACCCGCGCCGGCTCGACCGCCGATGCTTTCGCGCGACGAGATCGAGAGCGAGCTCCTGTCCGCAATCCCCGAGGATGACGACGTCGTCATCCCGGCGCCGGCGCCGGCACCGGCCGCCGCCGCACCACCTCCGCCACCGCCGGCCATCACCGCGACGCCGGTGCAGGAGGAGAATCTCTTCGCCGACGAGGACGATTTCTTCGATCTGGCCGCCGAGCTCGAATCGGAGCTGGAAGGCGACGAGGTGGTCTCCCTCTCCGAGGAAGAGCAGTCGCTCGAGGAGATCTTCAAGGAATTCAAGAAGGGCGTCGAACAGCAGCTCGACAGCGAGGATTACGACACCCACTACAACCTTGGCATCGCCTACAAGGAGATGGGCCTCATCGACGAGGCGATCGGTGAGTTCCAGCTGGCGTCGAAAGACCCGAAGCGCGCCGTCGAGTGCGCATCGATGCTCGGCCTCTGCTTCCTGGAGAAGGGGATGCCGCAGCTGGCGATCAAGTGGTATCGCAAGGGGCTGGAGATGCCCGAGATCACCGAGGACGAGCACGTCGGGCTGCTCTACGACCTCGCCTCGGCCTACGTCGAGGTCGGCGATACCGACAACGCGCAGAAGTCGTTCATGGATGTCTACGGGATCAACTCGACCTACCGCGACGTGGTGAATCGCATCAAGCAGCTCGAGGATGCGAGAAAATGACTCCATGAATCGCTCGATCGAGTCCGCACTGCGGTTTGTGAACCTGGCCACCTCCGGGCTGCTGGCCGGCTCGCTCGGCTTCGGCGGCTCCGCGCTCGTCCCGGGCTGGAAAGAGGAACTGCCGCGTCGGATGCGCCCCGTCGGCTCCGCTTACTTCGACGCCATCGGACCGGTGGCGCTCGGAACGGCCGTGACCCTTGCCATCGGCACGCGCGGCGACAGCGCGATCAAACGGGTGCTCGACGCGGCGGCGGTGATCGGACTGGCCGGCGTCCTGGCCTCGACGATCATGGTGACGGTACCGATCAATCGCGAGCTGGAAACGCAGCCGGCGAACGATTATCCGAGCGAGAAATCACAGTCGCTGGTCAGGAACTGGAGCCGCGCTCACGCGATCCGGACGACGCTCGGCGTCGGCGCGTTTCTCTGCGCGGCGGCAGCGTCGGTGACGCGCAATCACTCGAAGTGATCCCAGCCGCGGCGCTCCAGTAACTCGGCCTTCCCTTCCTCTCGCAGCAGCACATCCCGGCCGGAGGTCGTCCGCCCGATCATGTACACCGGCCGCCGGAGTCGCTCGCTCAACTCCGACTCGCGCAGCGACGAGGTGAAGAGCAACGCGTACTCTTCGCCGCCGTAGAGGACGGCGTCGCGCACGGCGATGCCGAGAGGCGCGGCGGCGGCGAGGAGGTCCGGGAACAGCGGGATCCGCTCGCGCTCGATCTCCGCGCCACAACCGGAGGCCTCGCAGAGCCGATGGAGATCGAGGGCCAGACCGTCCGAGACGTCGATGCAGGCCGAGACCTCGGGCAATGCCGCCAGAGCGATTCCAAGCGCGGTCTCCGGCTCAGGGTCGAGATGGTGCCGGATCGCGGAGCGCGCGAACTCCTTCTGCGCGTAACCGACGGGGCCCGGCGGGTCGCCGCCGGGCGACCATCCCTGCTGCAGCAGCCGAAACCCGGCCGTGGAGCCGCCAACCGGCCGGCTGAGATAGATCCGATCGCCCGCGCGCGCGCCACTTCGCAGCAGCGGACGGTGAGCGAGGCGTCCGGCAGCAGTGATCGCGACGACGAGCTTGTCGGCGCGGGAGAGATCGCCGCCGGCGATCTCGATGCGATGCTCGCGCGCCGCTCCGGCAAGCGCCGTGAGGAAAGCATCGAGGTCCGGCATCAGCCACTGCGGGATGGCCAGAGCCGACAGCGCCCACTCCGGCGTCGCCCCCACGGCCGCGAGATCGGAAAGGTTCACGGCCAGGCTCTTGCGAGCGATCGAGGCGACCGGAGTGGCGCGCGTGAAGTCGACGTCTTCGACCAGCATGTCCGTGGTGACGGCCTGATCGCCGATCACCGCCGCGTCGTCGCCGATGCGATCGGAGAAGAGCGTGCGCATCCGGGCCACGATCTCGTCTTCGTTCATCGCCGCCGCCGCGGGATCGAGGTGGTGACCGGCACGACCGGCGCGAGCGGACGGTCGAACGTCTCGTCCGGATAGACGATCGTCTCGAGAAAAAGTCCGGAAGGGGGCGCCGTCGGCGAGAACGGTGCCGCGCCCTTCTTCAGCATCGCCGCGAACGCTTCCGGCTCGATCGTACTCCGCCCCGTTTCGACCAGCGCCGCGACGAGCTTCCGCACCATCTTCCAGAGGAAATGCGAGGCGGCGATGCGGAACAGGATCAGGTCGCCGGCCTCGCCGATCTCGCACGATGCCACGACGACGATGCGCGACTCGTCCGCCGCCAGTCGTTTGTCCGTGAACGCGCCGAAGTCGTGGCGTCCGGCGATGGCCGCGGCGGCGCGCTGCATCTTTGCCTCGTCGAGGCGGTCCTTGATCCACCAGACGAACGGTTTGGCGAACGCGGTCCGGCGGCGCGAGATCTGGTAGAGGTAGACGCGCGACTCCGCGTCGTGCCGGGCGTGGAAGCCGTCGGAGGCCGGCGCGACCTGCAGGACATGGATGTCGTGGGGGAGCAGGTCGTTCAACTTCCGCATGATCTGAAAGGGGTCGGCAGCCTTGCGGACGCGCAGATGCGCGACCTGCGCGGCCGCGTGAACGCCGGCGTCGGTCCGCCCCGCGCCGCCGACTTCCACCTCGCCGAAGAGCTGCGTGGCCGCCCGGATCAGGTGTCCCTGAACCGTTTTCTGCGTGTTACCCTGCGCCTGCCAACCGGAGTACCGCGTTCCTTCGTACTCGATCGTGAGCTTGTAAGTCGGCATGCGTCCCCGCTCCTACCAGACTCTTGGCCAAACGCTCGTCGTGGTGTGGAGCGACGGTCACGAATCATACTATCCGTTCGAAGAGCTCCGCCGCGCATGTCCATGCGCCGGATGCTCGGGAGAACCCGATCTGTTCGGACGGATGGCCTACGGCCCGAAGCAGGTCTACCGTCCCGAGTCGTTCCAGCTCCGCGGCATCGACGCCATCGGCAACTACGCCCTGCAGCCGAACTGGGCCGATGGACACTCGTATGGCATCTGGACATTCGAGCGGTTGCGGGAGACTTGTCCGTGCGACGAGTGCCGGCCCTCGGTTAACCGTTAACCGGGGACGACCAGCGTGCCGTCGGTCCCGGCGATCGCCTCGCGCAGGTGCTCCACGTCGGTGATCAGCACCTGCCGCCCACTCGCTTTGACGAACTGCACCGCGGCTTCGATCTTCGGCCCCATGGATCCGGCCGGGAACTGGCCCTCGGCAAGGTACTTCTCCGCCTCGACGACGGTCAGCCGGTCGATCGATTTCTGCGACGGTTGCCCGAAGTCGACGGCCACCTTCGCCACTCCGGTCAGCACGATGAACAGCTCCGCCTCGAGCTCCTTCGCCAGAAGGGCGGAGGCGAAGTCCTTGTCAATGACAGCCTCGATGCCGCGCCACTGGCCGTCACGGCCGCGCACCACCGGAATCCCTCCGCCCCCCGCCGCGATGACCACGGAGGCGGTCTCGAGCGTCTGACGGATCGTGCCGATGTTCAGGACGCGGAGCGGCCGCGGGGACGGTACGACGTGGCGCCAGCCGCGTCCGGCGTCCTCACGCATGGTCCAGCCGAGATCGCGTTCCAGCGCCTCGGCCCGATAGCGCGTGAAGAACGGACCGATGGGTTTCGTGGGCCGCTTGAAGGCAACGTCGGAGGCATCGACTTCCACTTCGGTGAGGATCGTGACGACGTCGCCGCTGACACCGATGCTTTCGAGCCGGTTGCGGACCGCCTGCTGCAGCATGAAACCGATCGACCCTTCCGTCTGCGCAACGGCGACGTCGATCGACTGCGGCGGAATCTTCGTCGACGCCTCCTCCGCCTGGACCAGGATGTTGCCGACCTGCGGCCCATTGCCGTGCACGACGACGAGCCTGTAGCCGTGGCGGACGATCTCGGCGAGCCAGCGGGCCGCCTGTTTGGCGCGGGCGATCTGCTCCTCCTGGGTGCCGCGATCCTCCGGACGGAGGAGCGCGTTTCCGCCGAACGCCACGACGGCCAGCCTGCGCGGCATCAGACGTCCTCGCGCTCGAGCGGCATGGTCATGCAGCGTGGCCCGCCGCGGGCGCGGGAGAGCTCATGCCCCGGGATCTGCAGCGCGTACTTTTTGTCGGTCCACGTTTCCATCTCCACGCGACCGAGCAGCAAATCGTCTTCGTACACGATGTTGTAGCCGTTCGCGGCAAGCTCCTCGGCCGTGCGGACGTTTCGCTCGTACATGAGGATGATGCCGGGGGCGAGCGTGAAGGCGTTGGCCCCGTCGGTCCACTGCTCCCGCTGCTGATCGAGCGCGCGGTTGCCACCGCAGTAGATCGGCTGGAGGTCGATGCCCCGCTTTTTCAGCGCTCCCATCAGCGACTTTTCGCTCTTCGCGGCAAGGCTGCGCCTGGTCAGATCGATGGAGGTGACCTTCGCCGCCTGTCCTCCGCCGGGAAGAATGACCGGCGGATAGATGAGGCACTCGTTGCGGCTGGTGATGGTGAAGACCGTGTCGAGGTGCATGAAGGAGCGCTGCTTCGGCATCTCGACGACGATCATCGTCTGCACGCCGCTTCCCGCGGACTTCAGCGCGCTCGCCAGCTGCTGGACGCCGGCGCGATTCGTCCGTTCCGTGATTCCGACCAGGACCAGATCGCGGCGCGCGATGAGAAGGTCGCCGCCTTCGAACGTCGGCGGGTTTCGGGGCATGGGCCGCTCCGGCTCACTGGCCATGAAGTCGATCCAGAACATTCTCTCGTCGCGAAACAGAGGGTGATGCTCGAAGACGTACTTGGAGATCAGCGATTCGCGCCGCCGTGCCTGTGTGGCCATCGACGCGATGACGAGACCGTTCCCGATGACGACCTGCGGATCGCGCATGAAGAAGAAGTTCGGGACGGGGAAGAGATCGAACTTCGGCAGATCGCCCGATTCTTCCTTCTCGCGGGGGATGCCGCTGATGAGCACCTCGGCCAGTTTGTCGGCCGGCTGTTCGAGAAGCTTCGCGATCAGCTTCCGGCCGAGCCGGTTTCTTTTGCCGAGGTCGCGGACGATGAAGTCGCGGGCGTCGTCGTCCTGAAGGACCTCCTCGAGGAGATCGGCGATGTCGATGACATCGTCGGCGACGAATCGGATCAGCTGCTGGAAGCGGCGATGCTCTTCGCGGGCCACCTGGCCGTACAGGATGTCGTCGAAGAGGAGTTGCGCCATCATCGGCGGGACCATGAGATCGATCTCGCGGCCCGGGAGGTGCACCAGCACGCTCTTCAGTTTTCCGATCTCGCTGCCGACGTTGAGACGCATGCGGGCGCGATTCTATGCGACGGAAACGGAGGCTTCGCCTCTTCCTTCTTCGGGATCTCGACCTCCAGGACCCCGTTGCGGTAGTTGACGACGATCTGCGACGGATCGACGCTCCGCGGCAGGCTGAACGAGCGGACGAACGAGCCATAGGCGCGCTCGATCCGGTGGTAGTTTCGGTCCTCACGGCGCCCTGAGTGTCCAGGGCGCATATTGGGGGCAGACCCCCAGAGGCTCGCCCGGCGGAATGTTCACAAGCCTCCCGTGTTCAAAAACTCCAGCCCCTGCAGATATGAGCGCGATTCCACAAACCAATGATGAGCTCGTCAGGGAGGTGGCCCGGAGGCGCACCTTCGCGATCATCTCCCACCCCGACGCCGGGAAGACCACCCTGACCGAGAAGCTCCTGCTCTACGGCGGGGCGATCGAAGTTGCGGGGGCGGTCCGCGCGCGGAAGGCACAGCGCCACGCCACTTCCGACTGGATGGCCATCGAGCAGAGCCGCGGCATCTCAATCACCTCGACGGTCCTGCAGTTCGAGTACGACGGCTACTGCCTCAACCTCCTCGACACACCCGGCCACCAGGACTTCAGCGAAGACACCTACCGGACGCTCACGGCCACCGACAGCGCGGTGATGGTGCTCGACAGCGCGAAGGGCATCGAGCCGCAGACGCGCAAGCTGTTCGAGGTCTGCCGCATGCGGCACATCCCGATCATCTGCTTCATCAACAAGCTCGATCATCCGGGGCGCGACCCGTTCGATCTGGTCGACGAGATCGAGCGCGAGCTGCAAGTCGGCGCGGTGCCGATGAACTGGCCGATCGGCAACGGTCCGACATTCCAGGGAGTCTTCGACCTGCGCAAGCGGCAGGTGCTGCGCTTCGACCGCACGGCGCACGGCCAGGCCGTCGCGCCGGTGAAGGTCGGCGGCCTGGACGATCCGCTTCTCGAGGAGGCGATCGGGCCGCATGCGTACGGCGAGCTGCGGGAAGCGGCGGAGCTGCTCGAGGGAGCAGGAGCGGAGTTCGATCGCGCGCAGTTCCATGGCGGCGCCGTGATTCCGGTGTTCTTCGGAAGCGCCATCAACAACTTCGGCGTCGAGCCGTTTCTCAACGCCTTGCTGGAGTTCGCGCCATCGCCCGCACCGCGCGGCGGGATCGACCCCACGAGCACCACGTTCAGCGGGTTCGTCTTCAAGATCCAGGCGAACATGGACAAGCGTCACCGCGACCGTCTGGCCTTCATGCGGGTCTGCTCGGGCATCTTCGAAAAGGACATGCTCGTCGAGCACGCGCGCCTTGGCCGCGAAGTACGCATGACCCGGCCGCACCGGCTGTTCGCCCGCGATCGGGAAACGATCGACCGCGCTTACCCCGGGGACGTGATCGGCTTCGTCAATCCCGGTCTCTTCCAGATCGGCGACGCCGTTTCGTCGGGCGATCCGGTGCAGTTCGATCCGATTCCGCGATTCGCCCCCGAGCATTTCGGGATGCTGCGCGCGAAGCAGGTCGCGCGGCAGAAGCAGTTCCAGAAAGGGCTCGTGCAGCTCGAGGAAGAGGGCGTCATGCAGGTCCTGACGCTGCGTGAAGGTCTGCGCAGCGAACCGATCCTCGCCGTGGTCGGCGAGCTGCAGTTCGACGTTCTCCGCTCCCGCTTCGAGCACGAGTACGACGTGGAGACGACGTTCCAGGAGCTGCCCTACAAGCTGGCGCGCTGGGTCGAAGGGGACCCCGCCGCCGTCGCCGCAATGTCGCTTCCGAGCCGCAGCCGCGTCGCCGTCGACAACAGCGGACACGCGGTCGTCCTCTTCTCCTCCGACTGGGAGCTGGAGTTCGCGCAGAAGGAGAACCCGGGCGTCGAGTTCCGCAGCGCTTCTTAGTCCTTACCACGCATCGCCGCGGCATCGACGCGGAGCCGCTCACACAACTCCACGTACGCGAACGGCGAGATCTCCGACGGCTTGATCTCGCTGCGGCCTCCCCAGAACACGTTCGTGTAGTGCACCGCGATTCCAACCGCCGCGAGATGCTCGTCGATGGCGCGCTTGTGCTCCAGGATCAGCTCCTTTTCCGTGCCGTGCGCGACCGCCATGATGTTGACGTTGCGGAACTCGGGACCACCCTCACGCCAGTAGCAGTGCGTGAGGATGTGGAAGCGCCCAACTTCCCGCCCGGCGTCGATCTCCCGCCCCGGCGGCACGGCCCAGTGAAACAGCGCATTGAAACGTGTGACGCGCTCGCCCGTCTGCAGCGGCTTCACATGCTCGAGGAACGTGGAAAAGCGGCCGATGACGCCGCGGCGGTTCAACTCTTCGGCAACCTCGAAGAACGTTTCCAGCGCAATCCCCCCCTCGGCGGCTCTCCGCTCCCAGAGGTCGACGGCGACCTCGGCAGGCTCCAGCTCCCGCTTGAGCGCCGTCAGGACGCGCCACTCCAGATCGCTCAACTCGACCTTCTCCGTGTCCTTGACCTGCGCCAGCTCCTCGGACTTGCTGCCGGGCTCCATCCCCTTGCGCCGCACGTGGCCGACGCCGAGGGCGAAAATGCGCCTGGCCGGCATGACGCGGAAGTGCTCGGCCCCGGTGAGCCGGGCCAGGAGCGCGCAGTGCTTTTCGATCGAGTAACCCTGCGGCACTTTCACCGTGGTCCAGAGGCGGTAGTTCGACCCCGGCGTCGCCGCATCCGTCGAACGGATGACCACATGTCCGGAGAACGGGTCCTCCTGAAACATGAAATCGAACGCGCTGTCGATCTTCTCGGACGGCAACTGCCACGCCACGAGCGCCCCTTCGGCGAGGTTCGTGGCCATGAGCGTCTGCCGTACGCGGCGGATCGTGCCCGCCCGCAGCATGGCCCGGATCCGCTCCAGAACGACCGGGAGCTCCACTCCCGATTCTGCCGCAATGAATCCAAACGGATCGCGGACGAAACCCTGAATGCGGTCTTCCGAGACTGCCAGAATCTTCGCGTTGATCACGTCGGTGTGTGCAACCGGAGCGTCCGTCGCCAGGGTCATGGCGGCGAAGATAACACCGCTGCCCGGCGCAGCAGAATCAGCTCGAAGCCGGGGAGCCTCCACTCCCGCTCCAGCCGGTAGTGCCGGCCGATGTGCGCCGCCATATCGCGGTTGTAATCGATGCCGAAGCCGCGATAGCCGAAGTCGCTCACGGTGCGGGTGACCACCGCGATCATCTCCGGCGGCGTGGTCTCCAGCTCACGGACGATCCGCTGTTCGATCTCCGGATCGGCTGCCTCGGCGGGGGTGAAGGTGTAGAAGCTCAGCGGTGTGGGAATCTGCGTCAGGTAGTTGAGGGCGAGCCCCTCCGGCACGACGACGAGCGACCGCGGCTGCCGTTTCTCGAGCTCGGCGAAGAACGCGTTCAGCACCACCGCCCGGTAAGGGTTCGCGTCGTAGAAGGTCCCCCTCGCCGTCTCCACCGGGAACCTCGCCGCGGCGAGCAGCGCCGTCTCCGTGGCGATGAGCTTCGCGCTGACGACCGCAATCGGAATCACGCAGAGCAGCGCCGCGCGCCGCGAGTAGACCCCGCGGGCCGGGAGCCACTCGAACACGACGATCGCGATGAGAATCAGCGTCGGGATCGCGTAGACGAACCCATACCAGTGCGGCATGAGCCGCAGGAAGACGCGGGACGAGGCGCACAGCGACGCCAGCACCACGATCAGCAGCGGATCTCGGCGCCGGACCACGACCGGCAGGAGCACGAGCTGCAGCAGCGCCCAGCCGCGGATGAAGGCGAGGCCGCCGTAAAAACCGGTCACCGCCATCGCCACCGCGATCAACCCCGTCACGACCGGCTGCCGCCTCCGATCGGCCGTCCATACGAGCAGAGCGAGGAGCGCGGCAACCCCGATTCCGGCTGCGATCATGACCAGATTCGGCCCCGGCACGTCGAAGCCGCTGACCTGGCGGTAGAAATGACGGGCCGGTTCGCCCCGCAGCAGCGACAGCGCGAGCACGTTCTCCCACAGCCAGTGACGCTCCGGAACGGCGTCCGAGAAATAGACATGGACCAGCGACAGCGTCACCCCTCCAATGACCGCCCAGGCGGCGATCCACCAGAGCCGGATCGAGAAGACGATGACAACCACGAGAAGGAGGACTGTGGAGAAGGCCGCGTATTCGATCTTCGTCCAGGAGGCGAGAGCGAACATGGCCAGCGCTCCCGCCATGGAGAGAGCCGAGCGGCGTGCGGCGACATGGCGGAAGAGGAGTGCGGCCCCGCCGAGGAAGAAGAGCATCGCCAGCGTCGAGGCGTAGGCGTACGGGATGAGGTAGTTCATGGTCCGGCCGCTGATGCTGTAGATGCTGCCGGAGACGAACAGGAGCGTCGCCGCTCCCGCCGCGTGCGTGCTGCCGGCCATCCGGCCGAACGCGTAGATGACGGCCGCGGTCAGCAGAGCGATGACCGTCCCGATCACCTGGTAGGACGTCAGGTCATTGCCGATGACGGCGGTGATCGCGGCAAGAAGGTACGGCGTGAGCGGAGGGTAGAAGTAGAGGATGTCGCGATAGAGCTTCGCGCCATCGCGGATCTG
>DATLFC010000309.1:0-3650 GCA_035525015.1 Thermoanaerobaculia bacterium
CGTCGAGTTCGGCGGCCGTCTCTACGCGCCGACCAACCTCGAGCGCGGTGACATCGTCGACGTCCATGTGCTCGACACGACCGGAACGCCGCTGGCCAGCCGCGTCGTCGTCGTCCGCGACGTCAACGTCCGCTGACCCACATCCTCCGGCCCTTCTCCCCGCGTGCGGGGAGAAGGTGCCCATCACCCGCCCCGCCCGCTCCTCGACGCTTCCCCTCAACCTCACGTAGTCCACTCCCCGTCTCTGCAGGTCCTCCACGACCCACCTCTGCAACATCTCCCGGTTCCCCCGGCCTGACCGGTCCGCCGTATCGGCGTAGGGGATGTCCGCTTCGCAGAGAAAAACGCCCGAGGCGCGGCGGACCGCGTCGTGCGCGAGCTCGTCAAGGCGAGGATGCGAATGCCCGTGACGAAGCGGTAACGGTCGGCCTCGAGGCAGAGCGCATCCTCGATCGCGCTGCGCTTCGCCGGCGGCGAGCTGCGCGCGCTCCTGTCGCGTGTCGAGCCGCACCAGGATGGCGCCTTGGCCCACCGTCTGTCCGGAGGTGAAACAGATCGACTCCACTACGCCCGGTAGATCGGCCGAGACGGTCACTCCGTTGACCGCTGCCACCGATCCGATGGCGTTCAGGGTGCTATCCCACTGCGCCGGCTGGGCAATGACCGTCGTCACCGCCTCCGGCGGAGGGCTGTATCCTCCCTGCGCCATGGCCGCTCTGATCTGGAAATACTTGAGGCCGCCGATCGTCGCCAGAACGGCGAAGACGAGGAGCAGCGTGATGAACATCCGCTTCTTCAGGGTGAGCTGTTTACCGTTATCAAATCGGCTTGGGGACGAGCATCGTCCATTGGTTGTAGATTCCCCATGGACTCTTTCCGCTGCGCGGGGAGAGGGCGGCCGAAGGCCGGGTGAGGGGAAAGGCGAGTCGTGGTCTAGAATGGTGTCTTCCAAAGCAGACGATGCCATGGATGCGCAGAACTCGCGCTGGCGCCGTGCGTTGAGCCGTCTGGGCGTCCGATTCGACCCCGGAGAGGCCGGACCCGCGTTTCTCCTCTTCCTGATCTTCTTCCTTAATTCGCTCGGCGCCGAGCGCCTCCCGTACGTCTACCTCTTCATCGCGCTGGCGCTTGAGATCCGCGGTGATTCGCTTTCGGCGATCTACGAGACGGAACGGGTCACGCTCACGGCCACCCGAAGAGCGCGTTACCTCGTGGCCTCGCTGGGGAACGACCTTCCGCACTTCACCTGGATCGGCGCGAACGATACGCCACTTCCTTTCCAGAATGTCGACGAGATCGCCGCATTTCTGCGCGCGGCGAAGGTCGTGAGGATGGAGCGGAAGCGGCTGCCGGGTATCACGAAGCCGCGCAAAGTACTCCTCGATAAAAACGGGGTTCGAGCCTGGGCGGTGTTCCGGTCACTTCACCGCGAAGAAGAGAACGCGAAGTGGGAAACGGGAGAGTTCACCGAGTTCCTTCGCGACTCTTATCTGTCGGACATCGCGGCGTACGAATTGAGCCGCATTCTCGATGTCGACAGCATCCCTCCGACGGTTCTGTGGAAAATGGGACGCCGCTCCGGGTCGCTGCAGATCTGGGTCGAGAACGCCACGCTCGGCTATCGCGACTACGAGGTACGCAAACCACCCGACCCGGAGCGATGGCAGCGCGAACTCCAACGCATGAAGGTGTTCGACGCCCTGATCGGGAATCTGGACCGCCATCCCGGCAACATGCTGGTCGACTCAAACGAGAGAGTCTGGTGGATTGACCATACGCGGGCCCTCGGACGCGAGCGTGAGCTCTTCCAGCCGGAGCAGATCGAGCGCTGCGAGCGTCGTTTGTACGAGCGCCTCAAGAGCGCCGATCCGGCTGTCATCACAGAACGGCTCAGTCCCTACATGAGTCAGCGCGAGATCGATGCACTGCTCGAGCGACGCATGAAGCTCGTGGCACTGATCGATGATCTCATCGCGGCGAAGGGAGAGGCGAGCGTGCTCTACACGCTCGAAGATTGATGTCTGTGGCGCGGCTGCTCGCTTTCCTGCCTGCGCTCGCCGCCATTTGGCTTGGTCCCGACGGCGCGCCGCTCCCTTTTCAGAGCTCCGATGAAGCTGTGCAGTACCTTCGTGAGGCGAAGGTGGTGCGGGTGGAGAAGAAATCGCTCGGCGGCGTCACGAACGCGCGCAAGGTCGTGATCGAGAACGACGGCATTCGAGCGCATACCATCTTCCGCGCCGTCCATGAGATCTATCGCAATGCCCGATGGGATAACGGCCTCTTCACGCCCTATCTCCGCGATTCCTACCAGAACGAGCTCGCCGCCCACGAGTTGAGCCGGCTCCTCGGTTTCGATCACGTTCCGCCGACGATTCCGTGGAAGCTCGGCCGCACGAAGGGTGCCCTTCAGCTGTGGATCGAGAAGGCGGAACCCGGCTACCGCGAGGATGAACAGCGAAGGCCGGCCGATCCTGAAGCATTCCTGAAGGAGCGGGACACGATGCGCGTCTTCGACGCCCTGATCGAAAACATCGACCGCAACGCCGGCAACATGCTCATTGATTCGAATGGGCGCGTCTGGTGGATCGACCACACCCGCTCCTTCGGCCAGAGCCGCGATCTCCACGGCGGCGAATCAATCGGCCGCTGCGCCCGCCGCTTCTATGAACGCTTGAAATCCACCGACCCGGCAGTGATCCGCGAGCGTCTCTCCCCCTTTCTCGGCCGGTATGAGATCGAAGCCCTGCTCGTCCGCCGGTTGAAACTGATCGCGCTGATCGAACAGCGCATCACCGACTACGGCGAGGAGAACGTGCTCTTCTAGATGACGCTCGACGGCAGATCAGCGTGGTTCACGGCGAGAGCGGAAGGGACGTGGTGCGCGTGGATGGCCGTACCGTCGCGCCGCCGCTTTCGGAAGATGAGCAGGAGCGCGCCTTCGCGATCGACGGCTTCCGCTACGCCGTCCGGCGGGCCAGCGACGGCTTCACGGTCGACGAGTTCGTCGAGCCCGATCCGCTGGCGCCGCCACCGGAGGCCTGGGCAAGCGCAGGTGCGCAGCCGCTCGTCTCCGATCACCGTCTGGCGACCCTGATACCGAGTCGTCGATCGCCACGACGCTCTGGGCACGAAACGTACGCGGCATGGATGCGAACGAACTCTCGAGCGGAGAGGGCACCACGACGACGATCGTGGCGTCGTCGTCGAGCAGCGGACTCCGCTTCCGGCTGAGGACGACCAGGCGCCGGCGGATGGCGTCGGGATTGCGGAAGACGAGGTCGTCGCTCCAGAAGGTCTCGAGCTCCTCGCCGATCCGTTCCACTCCGTCCGTGCCGAGGAGAATGGTCCGGACGCCGGAGGTCGGAAGCGCGCATTGGACAGTGAGCTGCGCCGGTCCCTCCCCCGTCAGCGCGTAGCCGAGATACGGCGGGGCGTTGCCGTGAGCGAACGGAGATATTCGACGTCTTCGGCGGAGAACGCGTAGCCCCGCAGATACTCGATGGCCGGCCCGAGGCCGGCGGCGACGGTGAATCCGGAACCGAACGGCGCTTTCCTGAACGAGAGGTGGAAGACGGCGTCGCGGTCGGCCAGACCGCTGCGCCAGTAGCCGTAGGCCATCGTCAGCTGGTAGAGATCGGTGAGGAGCGGAC
>DATLFC010000004.1:0-2695 GCA_035525015.1 Thermoanaerobaculia bacterium
TCGCGTATACCAGCTCCGATCACCGCCGACAGTTTCTGCTCTCGTACTTGCACTTCTACAACAACCACCGAGCACATTCAGCGCTCGGCTACAATCCGCCGATTAGTCGCCTGGTTGTGAACAACCTCATGAGACTCGACAACTAGCGCGGGGGAGAAGGCCCGGGAGGGATGTGCTTCGCGAAGAAGGCGAGGTTTCTTCTCGCCACGTCGAGGCGGAGTTTCGGTTCGCGGGGGGTGTGCGGGGTGCGGGGGTAGATCACCATCGTGACGTCGGCGCCGAGCTCGTCGAGGATGCGGTAGAGCATCGTGCCCTGCGAGAGCGGGACGCGGTCGTCCGACTCGCCGTGCTGGATCAGGACCGGCGTCGACGTCTTTCGCAGGTGCCAGAGCGGGCTGCGGGCACGCCATTCATCCAGCGAGCGACCGGGAAAGTAGCCGGGGATGAAGTCGCGGATGTCGGTCGTGCCGTGAAAGCTGAGCAGATCGACGACGGGGGCGCCGATGCTGACGGCCTTGAAGCGGTCGCTCTGCGAGAGAGCCCACGAGGCGATGTAGCCGCCGTAGCTCCACCCCATGAGGCCGAGGCGGCCGGGATCGGCGATGCCCTGTTCGATGAGCGTGTCGATGCCGGCATTGATGTCGAGCCAGTCCATGCCGCCCCAGTCGCCGACGTTCGCGCCGCGGAATGCCTGGCCATAGCCGCCGGTGCCGCGGGGATTCGGGCGGAAGACCGCGTAGCCTCGAGCCGCGAACACGTGCGGCGGATAGATGTAGCCGTGATACCCGAGAAATCCATGATCGAAGCGCGATGCGGGGCCGCCATGGACAAACGTCAGCAGCGGAGCTCTGCGGCCGCGTTCGTAGCCCAGGGGGAGAGTCAGGAAGCCTTCGATCTCCATCCCGTCCTTCGGATTCTTCCAGCGGACGACCTGCGTCCGGCCGAGGAGGCGATCGCGGTACGCGGCATTGTGATCGGTGAGCCGGCGGGGCTCGAAGCGCGTCATGGGCGAGATGGAGATCTCGGGCGGCGCATCGAGCGACTGGTAGACGAACGCCATCCGGCCGCTGCCGAAGTGAAAGTCGGGATCGTCGACCAGCGCGCGGGCGCCGGTGACATGCGTGGTCCCGGTTCCGTCGGCGTTGACGCGGAAGATCTGCGTCGTCGCATCGAGGGGACCTCCGAACCAGATGGTCCGGCCGTCCGGACTCCAGGTGAACGAGTCGGGGATGCGGCCGTACTCGGCGCCGACGGCGCGAATGGAGCCGTCGTCGAGCGAGACGACGTGCAGCATTTGCTCGCGCGTCCAGTCGCGGACGCCGCCCGTGCTCGTGAACGCGATGCGCTTCCCATCGGGTGAGAACTCCGGATTGCGATCGAGACCTTCGCGGACGACGACCGGCTCCGGATCACCGCCGCCGGTGCCGATGATGTAGATGTCGGTGCGGAACTGATCGTCGAGACCACTGCCGGGGCCACGGGCGAATGCGATGCGCTTTCCGTCGGGCGACCACGAGAACGTCCAGACGGTGAAGTCGCCTCCGGTGAGCCGGCGGGTCTCCTTCGTGGCCACGTCGACGATGTGGATGTGCGCGTGGCGGGAGCGCTCGCCGACGACGCGGGCATCGTCCTTCGCCGCTTCGCGCCGCTCCTCGTCCGCCGTCTTCTCATCGAGACGGACGAAGGCGATCGACTCCCCGCCCGGAGACCATGCATAGTCGCGGATTCCCGTTCGACCGTCGGTCAGCCTCATCGCTTCGCCGCCCGCCGGACTGATGAGATAGAGCGCGGTCGGGCCATCGCGGTCGGAGAGAAAAGCGATCCACTTCCCGTCGGGGGACCATCGCGGTGTGTAGTCCGGCTGCGGGCTGCGCGTCAGCTGGACGTTGTTCCGGCCGTCGGCGTCGATGAGCCAGACGTCGGTGTCGGAGGCGCTGCGCTCGAGGTCGGCGCGGTTGACCACGTAGGCGATGCGACGGCCGTCGGGCGAGAACCGCGGCGAACTCACCGTGGGCATGGTCACGTAGTCCTCGACGGTCAGCGGTGCGGCGAGCGCGACGAGCAGCAGAGTGATGATCATGACGTCTCCATTGGTGAGCGCGAGAATGCTCGATCAGAAGGCAATCGGCAAGCGTGCTACGCTCCCGATTCCGTGCACGCCGATCTCACCCTGGCGTTATCGCTGGCTGATGCCGCCGACTCGGTGACGATGCAGTACTTCCGATCCGCATCGCTCTCGGTGCGGACGAAGAGCGACCAGTCGCCGGTCTCCGAGGCGGACGAGGCGGCGGAACAGGCCATCCGCGGGATCCTGGAGCGGGAGCGGCGCGACGACGGCGTCGTCGGTGAAGAATTCGGCACGACGGGGACGACGGCGCGGCGCTGGATCATCGATCCGATCGACGGGACGAAAAACTACGTGCGCGGAGTTCCCGTCTTCGCAACGCTGATCGCACTGGAAGAGCAGGGGCGGATCACCACCGGCGTCGTCTCCGCACCGGCCATGAAGCTCCGCTGGTGGGCGCGGCGGGGGGAGGGCGCGTTCGGCAACGGCGAGCGGCTCCGCGTCAGCACGATCCGCGACATCGGGCAGAGCTTCGTCGGCTACGACAGCATCACCGACTTCACACCGCTCCGGCTCGAACCGCGGTTTCTCGATCTTCTCCGCGCCTGCGACCGTTCGCGAGGGTTCGGC
>DATLFC010000042.1:0-6339 GCA_035525015.1 Thermoanaerobaculia bacterium
CGACGCCGATCCCGAGCGGCGGCAGCACGGTCCGCCACATGATTTTCCATGAGCCGACGCGCACCCTCTGGTTCGGCACCGACACGAACACCATCGGCATGGCCGAGGTGCGGAATTGAGAATTGAGAATTGAGAATTGAGAATTGAGAATTGAGAATTGAGAATTGAGGTGGCGCGCTTCGCGCGCGCGCTTTTTCTCAATTCTCAATTCGTCGTCACCCCGCGCCCCGTGACCAGGTAGACGGCGAAGCTGCCGAGCCAGTGGCCGCCCTCGTAGTGCTCGCCGGTGACCGCGGCCAGGCCGGCGCTGCGATGGCGATCGGCGGCCGCACGCAACGCCGCGATGCGCGGGTCGCCCTCGGGCAGTCCCGAGGCGATCCCCTCGAGCATCCAGGCGCGGCTGAGATTCAGCCCGTCGAGGTGGGCGATCTTCGGATCGCTCGGATCGCTGGGCACGGCGGGGCGGATCCACGGCACCGACGCCTCGACGGGGATCTGCGGCAGGAATCCGCCGAGCCAGGCGGCGAACGAGACCGGCGGCAGCACGCGCCGCATCACATCCGCTTCGGCCAGGCATGGCGAGAGGAAGTCTTCGCCCGACGGCTCGTAGGAGAGAGCGCACGCTTTGTCGCCGGTATAGAAGGCGCGGATCTTTTTCGTCAGCAGCTCGACCATCGCCTCGTCGCCGGCGGCGCGCGCCGCGTCGAGCATCAAACCGAATGCGAAGGCCGACTGGCTGTGCTCCCCGGAGCGGACCGGATGCGACAGCTTCGGCAGCCATTCCTGCAGCCGTTCGGCCGTGGCCCGCTCGAGCGGCGCGAGCGTCGCGGAGAGGTCGCGCGCCAGCGGATCATCCCACTCGCGCAGTTCGGCGCCGAGCTGCAGCAGCCAGGCCAGGCCGTACGGCCGCTCGAAACTGGCCCGGCCGGGGCCGCGGAGATAGGCCACTTCCACCGCGATCGTCTCGCGGGTGATGCTGCGCCGCAGCGCGTCGCGGGCGGGTCCGGCGAACGGGGCCTCGGGGAACGTTCGCGCCAGGCGCGCCAGCAGCCAGTGCCCGTGCACCGACGAGTGCCAGTCGTAACAGCCGTAGAACGCCGGCGTGAGCTTGCGCGGCGGCGCCACGTCGGCGTCCGACTGCAGCACGTGCGCGATCTTGTTCGGATACTCCTTGTGCACGCACTCCAGAGCCAGGTTCGCGAAACGGGAGGCCGCATTGGCGTCGAACGCCGCCAGCAGGATCAGGATGTGGATCATCGCGGAAGCATGACACGACAAGTGGGACAGAGCGCCCAGGCGAACCAGACCGCCGCTCCGACCAGCAGGAGCCACAGCACCATGAGCCCTGCGCGGATCTTCGGGTTTGCGGCCCGCTCCATGACCACCGTGCCGGCGACGAGGTCACCGACGCGCTGGCCGCGCTGCGTGAACATCGCGAAGAGAAATCCGAGAAGGTAGAAACCGACGGAGTCGACGATGCGGAGGGCGTTGCGGATGAGCGCCGCGAGGAACAGCGGGCGCCCGTCGACGCTGCGCACGTGCAGAGCCATCATCGCTTTGCCGAGCGTCGTTCCGGCCGCTCCTTCGAGGATCACGTGGTAGAGGAACATCAGGCCGATCGCCGCCGCCAGCCCGTAGATCGCCTCCGACGTGGCGTTCGGATCGAGCCGGCCGGCGCCGCTGGTGTACCAGGAGGCGAAAATCATGAGGATGGTGCCGAGGAGGATGCGGTCGAAGATCAGCGCCAGAGCTCTGTCGCCGACGGTGGCCTGGCGCTCGGAGCCGGCAGCCGCCTTCCCCCGCCCGCCGGCCGCCGATGTCGCTGCCGCAAGCGACGGCAGTGCCGCGCCGCAGATGTAGCAGTTGGACTCCCCCCGGTCGTTGTTGACGCCGCACTGCGGACAGTACACTTGCGGAAGTATAAGGTCTTAGCTCTCAGCTCTTAGCTCTCAGCTCTCAGGCCCACCATCCCCTGCGAGCTGAGAGCTGAGAGCTGAGAGCTAACGCTCGTGCTAGCCTTCGCGCGTTTGCGCCGCGCCGCTCCTTTTCTGGGCCTCCTCGTATTCACCGCGCTGTGGGATCTTGCCGTCCGCTGGACGGGCGCGCCGTTCGTGCCGTCGCCGTGGGAGGCGGTGCAGGGGATCGTCGAGCTGGCGCAGCGCGGGCTCCTGCTCAAGTACGTGGTGGCGTCGCTCTTCCGCGTCACGTGGGGCTATCTGCTGGCCGTTTTCATCGCGATTCCGTTCGGGATCGCGTTGGGGATGTCGCAGCGCGCGGAGGCGACGGTGAGCCCGCTGTTGCAGCTGTTGCGGCCGATCTCGCCGCTGGCGTGGATTCCGATCGCCATTCTCTGGTTCGGCGTCGGCGACCTGTCGGCGGTGTTCCTGATCTTCCTGGCGTCGTTCTTTCCGCTGGCCGTCGCGGCGATGCTGGCCGTACGCGAGGTGGACGGCGTGCACCTTCGGGCCGGGCTCAACTTCGGCATGCCGCGGTGGCAGCTGATCGTCCGCGTGGTGCTGCCGTCGATCGTGCCGCAGCTGATCGTATCGATGCGCATCGTCCTCGGCATCGCCTGGCTCGTGGTCGTGGCGGCGGAGATGATCGCCGTCAGTTCGGGGCTGGGGTTCCTGATCATCGACGCCCGCAACGCCGGCAATCGCTACGACCTGGTGGTAGCGGGGATGCTGCTCATCGGACTGATCGGCGTGGCCCTCGATCTCTTCATGCGCCGGCTGGAGCGGCTCGACTTCGTCCGCTGGGGGTACCTGGAAGGGTGAGCAAAGTCGAGTTTCGCGGCCTTTCGATGAAGTTCGGCGCGACCGATGTGCTGCGCGACATCGATCTCTCCGTCCGGGAAGGGGAGCTCGTCTGCATCCTGGGCCCATCAGGGTGCGGAAAGTCGACGCTGCTCAACATCGCGGGCGGGTTCCTTCGCCCCACTGCCGGCGAAGTGACGATCGACGGCGTGGCGGTCAGCGGCCCCGATCCGCGGCGCATCTTCGTCTTCCAGGAGCGGGGCGTCTTCCCCTGGCTGACGGTGGAGGGGAACATCGCCTTCGGCCTCTTCCGGCTCCCGGAGCGCGAGCAGCGGGAGCGCGTCGCGCACTACGTACAGCTCGTCGGGCTGGCCGGTTTCGAGCACGCCTACCCGCGCGAGCTGTCGGGAGGGATGAAGCAGCGGCTGGAGGTTGCCCGGGCGCTGGCCGTGCGGCCCGACGTGCTCTATCTCGACGAGCCATTCGGCGCGCTCGACTCGATCACGCGGCTGCAGATGCGGCGCGAGCTGCTGCGCATCTGGAACGCCGAGCGGAAGACGATTCTCTTCGTGACCCACGACATCGATGAGTCGGTACAGCTGGCCGACCGGGTGGTGGTCCTGTCGCAGCGCCCCGGACGGATCCGGCGCGTCGTCGACATCGACATCGCGCATCCGCGAGATCTCAGCGCCCCGCGATACATCGCCCTGCGCGACACGATCTTCAGCGAGATCGGACTGGCGCACCAGGTATGAGGGCTCAGGGCTCTGGGCTCGGGGCTCGGATTACGCTGCTCGCGCCTGCCGCGGCGGCGCTCGTGGCGGTGGGGTTGTGGCAGCTCGCCGTCGTGCTCACAGGGGCGACGATCTTTCCGTCGCCGTTCGAAGTTCTGCGCGGGCTGGGCGAGCTGGTCGAGCGCGGCGTTCTCCTTTCGTACCTCGGCGACTCGCTCTTCCGGGTCATGGCCGGATACCTGGCGGCGGTCGTGGTGGGGATCCCGCTCGGCATTTCGCTGGGGTGGTTTCCGCTTCTTGGCAGCGCGGTGAACCCGGTGATGCAGATGCTGCGGCCGATCTCGCCGCTGGCGTGGATGCCGCTGGCGGTGATCTGGTTCGGCGTCTCGGATGTCGCGCCGATCTTCCTGATCTTCCTGGCGGCGCTCTTTCCGATCGTCGTGGCGTCGACGAACGCCGTGCGCAGCGTGCCGCCGATGTACCTTCAGGCGGGACGGAACTTCGGGCTGTCGACGCCGCGGCTGATCGCGCGTGTCGTCATTCCGGCGACGCTGCAGCCGATCGTCGTGGCGCTGCGCATCGCCTTCGGCGTGGCCTGGCTGGTGCTCGTGGCCGCGGAGATGATCGCTGTCGACTCCGGACTCGGCTACCTGATCATCGACGCCCGCAACGCCGGCAATCGCTACGACCTCGTCGTCGGTGGGATGCTGTTGATCGGAATGGTCGGCCTGGCCATCGACGCATTGTTCCGGCTGGCGATCCCCGGTAACAGCCGTTCGACATGAAGAACTCGTGGCGACAGCGCGCTGTTCGCGGCGCTCGTGTATAAGCTGCGGTGATGAAGAAGATTGCCATCGGCATCTCGGCCTGGCTGGCGCTGATCACCATCGCGCACGCGGCGCTCAACGTCGACTGGAAGGTCGTGTTGAACGAGCGGCTGCCGCTCGACAAGCGCAAGCTCAACGTCGCCTACATCCCGGTGACGTGACACCTGGCCTGTCCGGTCACCGACTACATCTCGAAGCATTCCAGAGCGGGACATCTCTTCATCCCGCGGATGTTCCAGGGCTTCCCGGAGATCAAGGAAGCGTTGATGTCCAACCGGATGCAGGCGGGATTCATGGTCGCGCCGATGGCCATCGCCCTGCGGGCTCAGGGCGTTCCGATCCGCATCGTCTACCTCGGGCATCGCTACGGCAGCGCCGTGGTGGTGCAGAAGGACGGCCCCGTGCACTCGTTTCCCGATCTGCGGGGGAAGACGGTGGCCATCCCCAGCCGCTACTCGGATGAGCGCCTCATTCTCTTCCGGGCCATGGAGAAGCATGGGATGAAGGAGGGGGACATCCGGATGGTGGAGATGGCGCCGCCCGACGTGGCGGGGGCGCTGGCCGCGCGTGCGATCGACGCCTTCTCGATGGGGGAGCCGTATCCATCGCAGGCGGAGATGAGCGGGACGGGGCGCGTGCTCTTTCATGCGCGCGAGTACTGGCCGGACTACATCTCCTGCGTGCTGGTGGTGCGGCAGGACCTGATCGACGACCGGCCGGAGGCGGTCCAGGTCCTGGTCGACGGGATCGCCCGCTCGGGGCTGTGGCTCGACAATCCGCCGCGCCGGCAGGAGCGGCGCGAGCATGCCGCCGACTTCGTCGGCCGGCACTACTTCCGTCAGGATCCGAAGCTGCTCCGGTGGGCACTGACGAATCCGCTCGACCGCGTGCTCTACCAGCCGCTGACGCCGTTCCGGGACGACTTCGATTTGATCGTCCGGCTCATGCGCCAAACCGGGATCCTCGACCGCGACATCGAGTTCGAGGAGTACGTCGACGTCCGCTTCGCGGAGGGGGCGCGGCACCAGACCGAGTGGCGCTACGAGCCGGGACAGAGAACGGCCGAATGATCAAAACGGATTCAGAGCCCGCACCGTGCCGTAGAGCCGGCCATGTTCGAAATCCTCGGAGATGAGCTGATCGAGGCCGAACGTTTCGGCATACGCCCACATGTGCGCGTCATACCAGGAGAGCTGATAGGTGGCCTGCCCTCGAATGGCGGCACGAATCACCGGCTCACTCGGATAGAGGACGACGAACTGGCTGAGCAGCTCCTCGGTCTCGCGGCGGGCGTCGGGTAGAGAGAGGAGCGGAGCGGCTCCACCGAGGGGACGGGTGACGACTGCGAAGAACTCGATGACCGCCTGGTGGGCGATGCGGATGGAATCACGTTCGATTCCTTCGCGCAGAAGGGTGATGGCGCGTCGCTGTTTTACCGGGAAGCGCAGATCGAATCTGTAGACCAGGACGTTCGTGTCAACGAGTGCGGCCACGGTCGTACAGATCCTCGCGAGTCCAGCCGCGGCTCGTGGCTCGTTTTCGCGTCGGCCCGGCGCTCTGCCGTTTTCGCTGCCGGGACGTCGCCTCATCGAACATCCGGATCCGCGAAGCGACGACGTCCTCCCGGCTGCCGGACCGGCGGGCCGGCGTAATGCGGATCGAATCGCCGGCCGTTTCCCAGTCGATGTCGTCACCGGGCTTGATGCGGAGCTCGTCGGCAAGAGCTTTTGGAATCGTCACCTGATACTTGCTCGTGACTTTGGCCATGCGCCGATCTTACCATATCAAGGACTCATTCCTTACCAGAATCACGGATCGTGCGAGCCGGGCCCGTGTCATCCTGAGCCGCGAAGACGGCGAAGGATCCCCATGAACAAGGAGATCCTTCGCGCTCTGCGGCGCTCAGGATGACACCTTTCCCGCCGGAACCCGCTCCCGGAATCTACGTATGGAGTCATCATCACCATGAACGTGCAAACGCCGCTGCTCGCGCAGGTCTCCGTACGTCCGGTGCCCACCATG
>DATLFC010000043.1:0-2007 GCA_035525015.1 Thermoanaerobaculia bacterium
TCGCCGTCGTAGCCGGGGACGACCGGTACGCCGAGCGACTGCATGAGACGCCGCGACTCCGCCTTCGACCCCATCGCCGCGATCGACCGGGCGCGCGGACCGATGAAGGTGAGGCCCGATTCCTCGCACGCCGCGGCCAGCTCGGCCCGCTCCGAGAGAAACCCGTATCCGGGGTGGATGGCATCGGCGCCGGAGTTGCGCGCGGCATCGATGACGGCATGCACGTCGAGGTAATCAGCGATGGGGACCGTCCGGTCGAAAAACCGGCGGACGAAGCGGCTGTCGTCGAGCTCGTCGTACGCGAGGACCGATTCGATGCCCATCTCCCGGCAGGCGCGGGCGATGCGCACCGCGATCTCCCCACGGTTGGCGACGAGGAGCTTACGGATCATGCCCACGGCGCTTTCTTCTTTTCGAGGAAGGCCTTCATCCCCTGCTGCCCTTCTTCCGACACGCGCCGCGTGGCGATCGCTTCGATCGTGAGGCGAACGGCATCGGCGGCATCGGCGGCATCGTGCGCCGCGACGTGCGCGATCAGCTTCTTGCACTCCCGCACGGCCTCGGGGCCGGACGACCGGAGCTGCGCGAGCGTCTCCGCCAGCGCGGCATCGAGGTCCTCCGCGACGCGATGCACGAGGCCGATGCGCAGCGCGCGCTCCGCGTCGAACCGTTCACCGGTCATGAAGAGCGCACGCGCGTGCGACGCGCCGATCTTCGCGATCACGTACGGTGAGATGACGGCCGGAAGAATCCCCAGCTTCACCTCCGACAGGCCGAACCTGCTTTCTGGCGAGCAGATGGCGATGTCGCACACCGATACGAGCCCGACCCCGCCGCCGATCGCCGCCCCCTGGATCCGTCCGACCACCGGCACCGGACATTCGTTGAGGACCGCGTACATCTTCGCGAGCTTCGACGAGTCGCGGAGGTTCTCCTCGCGCGTGTACGACACCATGCGCGACATCCAGTTCAGGTCGGCGCCCGCGCAGAAGTTCGAGCCGGAGCCGCGGAGCACGACGGCGCGCACGCCGCCGCCGATCGCCGAAAAGACCTCGATGGCCTCGGCGATCAGCTCGTCATTGAAGGCGTTGTGGACGTCGGGCCGGTTCAGCGTGACAGAGAGGATCCCCTCCGTCTCCTCGACGAGAAGCGTCTTGTAAGCCTGGCTCACCGCCCGACCACGCGCCGGCGCGGGCCGGGATTGAACGGGTAGTCCGCCGAGATCGTGTACGCGGCGTTCTCACCGATCGTCCCCACCGGTTCTATCCGGACGAAGAATTTCGTCGGCGTCGTACCGCTGAACGGCACGGTCAGAGTCCGTGACGATCCGGCCGGCACATCGACCGTCACCGGCGCCGTGGCGCTGCTGGTGAGCGTCGCGCGCAGCGCGGTATCCGTGGCGGTGACGGTCACCGAGACCGTCCCCGGCTCGTTCGCGGTGAACGAAAAGAAATCGACGTCCGCCGCATCGCATGCCCGCGCGGTGACGTTCGAGTTCCGGCCGAGAATCGTCGCGGCCGCTTCGCTGACATTCGGCTCATCGACGCAGGGAGGCGGCCCTGCACCCATTCCCGCATTCGCAACCAGCACGAACTGCTGCGGAGCCTGCGCCGTGATGCGCGACCCGGTCACGACGATGCGGTACGTCCCGGCCGCGGCGCCGGCGATCTCCAGCATCTCGGTGTTGTCGACAGTATTCACGCCGCGTGTGGCCGCTGCCGTTGGATCCGCCTTGTCGAGCACATACGGAAGAACCGTATCGCCGGCCGGCGTGATCACCTTCACGTCGAGATCGTTCACCAGCGTCGCCGCTGCCAGGCCGTCGCTCGGAAAGATGATGACCTCCGGATCGGCCCAGCCGAGGACCACGCGCAGATCCTTCCCCGATGCGAGAGTCAGCGGGACTTCGAACGTGCCGCCCTGATCGAGAGCACCCTGCTTGATGCGCTGCCCGATACCGCCGTCGGCGAGGATCAGATCGACCGCATTCTTCGCGTTGACCATGCC
>DATLFC010000052.1:0-3963 GCA_035525015.1 Thermoanaerobaculia bacterium
ACTCAGAACAGCCAGGCGTAGCTGAGCTTCACGAACAGCGCGCGGTTCGTCTGCGTCAGGTCGACGACCTCCGTACCGGCGTAGTTGTCCGAATAGCCGGCCAGGAAGACCGTCTGCGCGTTCAGGCGGTAGGAGAAGAGGAGCTGCGACAGCAGCCCGCGGCTTTCCCGGTTCACCGGGATCACGTACTGCTCCGGATTCCGGTCGACGCTCCGATGCTGCACGATGGCGCGGAGGAACGTCCGTCCGTTGAAGTGATAGAGCATCGTCGCCTGCGGGATGCTGGCGGTGAAGATCTCGTCGCCGGCCGGCGTCCGGAAGACCTGCCGCACCCACGATGCCCTGGTGCTGAAGCGCCGCCCGATGTGCAACGTCGTGTAGGGCTGCAGCAGCACGAACTCCGCCTCCCGGCTGTTCGTGAAGTCGATCGACTCCCCCCAGTTCACGAAGAATCCGATCGACGCGTCGGGCGAGGCGTGCAGGCCGCTGTCGATGCCGTAGCGCATGTTGTGGTACGTCCGGTCGTCGAAGTGCTCCTGATTCGGAGCCATGAGCACCGTGACGTAGCTCTGGCGCGGCCCCTGATATCTGGCCACGATGTCCGCGCCCCATTCGGTCCAGTCGCCGCTCCACTCCTGCCGCGCATCGCCGAACATCCCGAAGTAGAGATTGCTGAACCATCGCTCCGGTCCGCCGCGGACCCGCCGCTGTGCCCCTCCGTCCGCCGACCGGAGGCCGACCTGGTTGAACAGCCCCGTATCGGCGCGGAACTCCGGCGACAGCTCCACGTAACCGGCCGCCCAGAACCAGTCGCGGTCGCTGTGCGTGTACCTCGCGAGCAGGGCATGCCCGGTCAGCGTCCCCTCCGGCTGGATCGCCGCCAGCGCCGCCGGATAGGCGGACTGCGAGCCGGCCAGCTGCACCCGCACCGAATCCTGCTCGCTCAGCCGCACGAACGTGTCGCCGGAGAGGACGGTGTTGCTGTAGCCGGATCCCGTCCGCGACGAGAGGAAGGCGCCGGCGGTCGCCGCCTCGCCGAGGCCGAGCCGGTAACGGAAGACCGCGGTGGTGGAAGGATCGTCGATGGACGTCCGCACCGACGACTGATCGAACGGGACGAGGAAGTTCGTGATCTCATCGCGGGCCAGCAGGACGCCGTACGTGTGCGATCCCGTTTTGCCCGTCAGCTTCAGCCCGGCCGCCGGATCGGCGATCGTCCGCGTGAAGAGGAGCGGCATCTGCGTCTCGAAGAAGTCGGCCCCTTCCAGAAAGAACGGACGCTTCTCCGGAAACGAGAGTGCGAAGCGGGTGTTCACGTCGAGCTGCGCGGCGTCGGCTTCGACGTGCGAGAAATCGGGATTGATCGTCGCCTGCAGTGACGTCCCCGGCGTGATGGCCCATCGGCCGGAGATGCCGAGGTCGATGCCCTGATCCTCGGTGGCCAGCGCACCGGAAGAGCGGTCCTGCTGGAGGTTTCCGGTCAGCGTCGGCGTCAGCTCGATGTTGCGCCCGACCCTCGTCACGCCGATGCCGCTCACCTCGCCGAACTGGCAGAGCAGGCAGTTGCGATTCTCATCCGTCACCACCGAACGGAATCGGTGACGGACGCTGCGCGGATAGTCGCGCATGGCCATGAATCCCCACGTCCTGGCCTCGCCGGCCGGGATACGGAGCTGCTGCAGCGGGATGGCCATCTCGACGATGTATCCCTCGGCGGTGATGCGGCCCGCCGACTCCCAGATCGCGTCCCAGCTGAAGTCCTCGCTCCCCTCCACCTCGCTGTTGATCGCGTCGGCCTGTACGCCGAGCGGGTTTACCCGGAACTGGTAGGCGATGCGCTTGTCGTTGAACGGATCGACCAGGAATCCGACCGTGTCGTCCAGCAGTGCCTCGTCGCGGTCGGCGTACCGAGCCCGGATCTGCCCCGGCTGCGGATCGAAGGCGCGGAAGGCGACGTAGAGATTCTCGTCGTCCCACGTCACGAGCACGTCGGTCTGCACCGCCGCCGGGATGTTGTCCCCCGGAAACCATTCCCGGTCGATGGCGATCGGCGTGATGCCCTGCCACGCCGCCTCGTCGAGCACCGCGTCGACGCGGATCGGAGAGGAGGCCCTGGGAACGGGGACCGCGAAGGCCGCACTGCCACAAACTACGAACAGCGCCGCCGCGAAGATCCGAGGCCCGAGGCCCGAGCCCCGAGGCCTCTTCATCGCTGCGCGCCCGCCTGCAGCAGAATCCTCACGATGTCCTGATGCCCGTTGCGGCGGGCCATGTTCAGAGGTGTGCGCCACTCGCGGTCGTCGGCCCAGACGCGGGCGTTGACGTTCGCGCCGCGGCGGATGAGGAGCTTCACGGCCTGGTCGCTTCCTTCCGCGGCCGCGGTGATGAGGGCGTTCTCGTCGCCGGGCACCACGTCTTCGATGCGGGCCCCGCGATCGAGGAGGATCACCATGATGTCGGTCTGCCCGGCTCCCGCGGCGGCGATCAGGGCGTTGCCGTCGCCCGGCGAGGGGACGTTCGGGTCGACGCCGCGGTCGAGGAGCCAGCGCACGGCCTCGATGCGGCCCCGGCGCGCAGCGATGAGAAGCGGCGTCCCGTCGCCGCTGATCGGTTTGTTGAGATCGATGCCTCCCCGCTCGAAGAAGTCCAGCGCTTTGATGTCGCCCTTCTCCGCGGCTCTGACAATGGCCTCGCGGTACGTGTCGGCTTCATCCTCATCCTCGAAGATGTTGCTGACCGGCTCGGGCAGGTCGGCCGCCGCGGCAGCGAGCTGCACGGAACCGAACGTCACAACGACCGCCACCATGACCGCGGCCGTGAGCAGGAGCATGGTCCTGCTCTGCGGTCCGCGCGGCTGCTTCGGGTCGAGGATGGCCCGCACCCGCTCGGAGAGGCGGCTGGGCGAGGCCATGGCGAGAGCCGGCACGCGCGGCCGGCGATCGAGCGTCCGTGCCAGCACCACCAGCTGATCGGCATACGTCGGCGCCTCGTATACGGTGATGACGGCGTCATCACAGGCCCGCTCGGCCTCGAGACAGAAGCGGCGCAGCGCGGCCCACACCATCGGGTGCGGCCAGTAGAGCGCACAGGCCACGCGCGCCACCAGCTGCATCGCCCAGTCGTCGCGGCGGACGTGCTCGAGCTCGTGCCGAATGGCGCGGCGCACCGCGTCCGTGGTCCAGTTCCTGGCCGCGGCCGGCATGACGATGGTCTGGCGACGGAAGCCGAATGTCAGGGGGACGGCCACGTCATCGGAGATCACCACCAGCACGGCGCGGCGGATGGAATTCTCGTGCGCCACGGCTGCGGCGATCGTCGTTCCTTCCAGCCAGATCTCCCCGTCGTCCGCCCAGCGCCGGAGGCGCCACACGCCGGCGGCAAGGAATGTCAGGAACGCGACGAGGCCGCCGCCATAGATCATCCCGGCGACCTGTGTCATTCCGAGCCGCGAAGCCGGCGAGGAATCCCCCGGCACCGGCACCGGCACCGAAGAAGTGGGGGATCCTTCGCGCTCTGCGGCGCTCAGGATGACACCTGGAGAGCTCAGGGGGACGACGGCGATCGTCTTCGCCGTCGGCATGAGCCATGGCGCGACAGGCAGCAGCAGCAGCGTGATGAAGAGCGCCGCGAAGACGGCGTGGCGCATCGAGGCCCGGGCCCGCCTGGCGATGGCCGCCGCGGCGAACGCGCACGCCATCACCACGGTGGCCTTCACAACGAGTGAAATGATGCCGATCATGACGATCTCCTCTCTTTTCTGACGCGCTCGATCTCGCGGGCGAGCTCGTCGAGCTCGTCGTCCGACCACGTCTCGTCTTTCAGCAGCGCCGTGGCCGCCTCCCCCGCCGATCCGCCGAAGAAGATGTCCAGAAGCTTGCGCATCGCCGAACGGCGGGCGCTGCTGCGGGGCGTGGTGGGGAGATAGACGTAGCGGAGGCCCTTCTCCCTGTGGCGGATGGCCCC
>DATLFC010000061.1:0-19672 GCA_035525015.1 Thermoanaerobaculia bacterium
CGTGAGGATCCGGGCCCATTCGCGCCGTTTCTGCAGTCCCAGGCCGGCGATCAGGTTCGGCAGCGAGAGGACCGCGATGATCACGGCGATGATCGTTCCGCAGGCGCCGCCGGCGATGGCGGCGTCCGGATCACCCGACAGAAGACCGGCGCCAGCACCCGCCACGAGCACCGCCAGCGCAGCGACGAGGCCAAGAATGCCGAGCACGATGTAGAGGATGGCCACGATCCGGATGTGTTGTTCCAAAGGATTCCTCCTGTTCGGGCCTCGGGCCTCGGGGCTCGGGGCTCGGGGCTCAGGGCTCAGGCACGGGCTGTGGGACTTCGGGTTCCGGGAGTGGGACTTCTTCTTCCTCTTCGGCTGCTTGTGCTGGCGCTTCTTCCGAGGCCTGAGGCCCGAGGCCCGAGGCCTCCCGTTCTGATTCTGCCTCAGGTTTCGGCTGGGTGAGAACCTCATTCTCGGCGAGATGACCCCAGCGCCGCATTCTGGAGAGGATCATGGTCTGCCGGGCGCGGAGACGCCGGTTCGGGTCGCCGGGGTTCATCACGCGAGGGTTTGGAAGAGACCCCGCGAGCAGGGCCGCCTGAGACGGCGACAGGGCGGATGCCGGCACGTCGAAGTGGAAGCGGGATGCGGCCTCCGCGCCGTAGACGCGCTCACCGAACTCGACCACGTTGAGGTAGACCTCGAGGATGCGCTTCTTGCTCAGGTGCCGCTC
Organism: Thermoanaerobaculia bacterium; assembly: GCA_035525015.1. Lineage (GTDB taxonomy): Bacteria > Acidobacteriota > Thermoanaerobaculia > Gp7-AA8 > Gp7-AA8 > DATLEX01. The sequence goes on from DATLFC010000061.1 coordinate 719, forward strand.
CAGCGACCGGGCGATGAAGTACTCCCGCAACTTCCGGATGGGATTGCGGGAAGGGGAGAGGTAGAGGTTCTTGGCGAGCTGTTGCGTGATCGTGGAGCCGCCGTGCGTGAAGCGGCGCCGCTCCCAGTCGCGCTTCAGTGCCTCGCGCATCGCCTCGAGGTCGGCTCCCTCGTGCTCGTAGAACTGCGAGTCCTCGGCGACGAGCACCGCGCGGCGCAGATGAGGCGAGATCCTCTCGTAGCGGACCCAGTCGTAGCGAAGCTCGTCACTCTTCCCCTGACGGCGAAGCTGCGCTTTCCGCCGTTCCATGAACGCCGTCGTCTCCGGGGCTTCCGTTTTCAAGCGCTCGACGTCGGGAAATGTGATGACCTCCCAGGCAATCCATCCTCCGGCGAGAACGAGGACGGCGAGGAGGATGCGCTTGAACATGGGGGGAGATAGACTATCGCCACTATGAAACGCTTGGCGCTGTTTCTTCTCGTGGTGACGCACGCGGCGGCGGCAGTGGCGTTCAATCCGACTCCGGTTCCCGGCAACCGGATCGGCATCCTGAACACGGCGGTCGTGGAAGAAGACCTGGTGACGCTGCGAGTCGCTTCGGCGATACGCGGTCATCTGGCGCGCGAGCTCGGCAAGGCTGGGTTCGAGGCGTTTGAGACTCGGGCCACGTTGGACGAGATCGCTGACGGCGACCGGATCGAGGCCGACTATTACGTCGAATTCGTGCGTGGCGACAGCGGGGAGTCGTACGGCGGCGGCATCGGCGTCGCCGGCCGCCGCGGCGGAGTCGACCTCGGCATCATTGGGTCGTACGTCTCGGCGCGGCTCCGTCTCTACGACGGCAGGACGCTGGAGCTGATCGACGAGCTGTATGCCGAGGCGAGCGATCGGGCGGTGGTTCCGACGTCGATCGGCATCGGTACCGGCCGGGGCGGGATCTGGATCGGGCTGCCGGTCCGGATGATGCGCAATCGCACCGTGGCCCGGCAGGCGGCGCGGGAGGCGGCGGAATCGATCGTATCCCTCCTCCGTGGTGAGGCAGAGCGGCATTGAAACCGGTTCTGGTCCTGACTACGGTCGATGCGGCGTTCGACGCCGGGTCGCTCGCGCGGGAACTGGTCGACTTCCGCCTGGCCGCGTGCGTGAACATCGTCGACGGGCTCCGCTCGATCTACAGGTGGCAGGGAAAGATCGACGACGAGAGCGAGAAACTGCTGATCATCAAGACCGTAGACGAGCACATCGGCGCGCTCAAGGAGATTCTTTTCTCCCGCCATCCTTATGAGGTGCCGGAGTTTGTGATTCTGCCGATCGAGCGGATCGAAGGGCCTTACCGCGACTGGTTGATCGCCTCGGTCTCCCCCTCGTAGAGAGGGAAGAGCACTCGACGCCGCGTCGTTACCATTCCGTCCATGGAATCCATCGTCATCCGCGGTGCGCGCGAACACAACCTCAAGAACATCGACGTCGTCATTCCCCGCAACCGATTCGTCGTCATCACCGGCGTGTCAGGCTCGGGCAAATCATCGCTGGCCTTCGACACGATCTTCGCCGAAGGGCAGCGGCGGTACGTCGAGTCGCTGTCGGCGTACGCGCGACAGTTCCTCGAACAGATGGAGAAGCCCGACGTCGACTCGATCGAGGGACTCTCTCCCGCCATCTCGATCGAACAGCGGACGACGTCGCGGAATCCGCGATCGACCGTCGGCACCGTCACCGAGATCTACGACTACCTCCGCCTCCTCTACGCGTCGGTCGGCGTCCCGCACTGCACGAACTGCGGCAACGAGATCCGGCCGCAGACCATCCAGCAGATGGTCGACCGCCTCCTGACGCTTCCCACCGGCACGAAGTTCACCGTGCTGGCCCCCTATGTCCGCGGCAAGAAGGGAGAGTACCGGAAGCAGATGCTGCAGATGGTGAAGGAGGGTTTCACACGCGCGATCGTCGACGGGGAGATGGTCGAGCTCTCCGAGCCGCCCGTGCTGGACAAGCAGAAGAAGCACAACATCGACATCGTCATCGACCGGCTGGTGGTCAAGGACGGGATCGCGCAGCGCCTCGCCGATTCGCTCGAGACGGCCACCCGCGTGACGAAGGGGCTGGTGAAGATTCTCCACGCTGAGCGGAATCGCGAAGAGCTGCTCTCGCAGAACTACGCCTGCCCCGACTGCGGCGTCTCCATCGGCGAGATCACGCCGCGCCTTTTCTCGTTCAACTCTCCGTTCGGCGCCTGCCCGCGCTGCTCCGGTCTGGGCGTGCTGCTGGAGATCGACGAGGCGAAGATCGTTCCCGACCCGGCCAGATCGATCAACGGAGGGGCCATCGCGCTTTGGAAGGAAGGCGCCGACAACTGGCGCATCAAACAGATCCAGACCATCGCCAGACACTACAGATTCAAGCTCGACACGGCGTGGCAGAAACTGCCGGAGAAGGGGCGGAACTGCATCCTCTACGGCAGCGAGGAGAAGATCCGCTTCGAGTTCGAGGGGAGCGACAGCTCCTATCACTACACCGGCAACTACGAGGGGCTCGTGCCGATGCTGCAGCGCCGTTACCACGAGTCCGACTCCGACGAGATGCGTGAGGAGATCGAGCGCTTCATGACGCCGGCTAAGTGCCCCGATTGCGGAGGGCGGCGCCTGAAACCGGAAGCGCTCAGCGTGACCGTGGCCGGGCGGACGATCGACAAAGTGGTGTCGCTCGGCCTGCGCGAGGCGGAGTCGTTCTTCCGCGTGATCGAACTGACGGAGCGCGAGGAAGCCATCGCCGGCAAGATCCTGAAGGAAGTGCGCGACCGGCTCGGATTCCTGAACGCGGTCGGCGTCGGATACCTCGCGCTCGACCGCAGCGCCGCCACGCTTTCGGGCGGCGAAGCGCAGCGCATCCGGCTGGCCACGCAGATCGGCTCGAAGCTGATGGGCGTCCTCTACGTGCTCGACGAGCCGTCGATCGGCCTGCACCAGCGCGACAACCGGAAGCTGATCGATTCACTCCTCGAGCTGCGCGACCTCGGGAACACCGTGATCGTCGTGGAGCACGACGAGGAGACGATCCAGGCCGCGGATCACATCATCGACCTCGGTCCCCGCGCCGGTGTGCACGGCGGCGAGATCGTCGCCGAGGGGCCGCTCGAGCAGGTCCGGACGTTCCCCAGCTCCCTGACGGCGAAGTACCTGCGCGGCGACGCGTCGATCGAAGTGCCGGCCCGCCGGCGCACGCCGAACGGCGCCAGGCTCGTCATCCGCGGCGCCCGGCAGAACAACCTCAAGAACATCGACGTGCAGATTCCGCTCGGAATCTTCATCGCCGTGACCGGCGTCTCCGGCTCCGGCAAATCGACGCTCGTCAACGACATCCTCTACAAGGCCCTCTCGCGCCACTTCTACGATTCACCCGACACGCCGGGCGAGCACACGCGCATCGAGGGACTCGACCTCGTCGACAAAGTGATCGACATCGACCAGTCGCCGATCGGCCGGACCCCCCGTTCCAATCCGGCCACCTACACGCAGCTTTTCACCGAGATGCGCAATCTCATGGCCCAGACGCCGGAAGCGCGGATGCGCGGATACGGGCCGGGAAGGTTCTCGTTCAACGTGAAGGGGGGGCGCTGCGAGGCCTGCAAGGGCGACGGGCAGATCAAGATCGAGATGCACTTCCTCCCCGACATCTACGTCACGTGCGATGTCTGCGGCGGCCGCCGCTATAACCGCGAGACGCTGCAGGTCACCTACAAGGGATCGTCGATCGCCGACATCCTCGACATGACCGTGGAACAGGGTCTGGAGACATTCCGGAACATTCCGAAGATCGCCAGGATCCTGCAGACGCTCGACGAGGTCGGCCTCGGCTACATCAAGCTCGGCCAGTCGTCGACCACGCTGTCGGGGGGTGAGGCGCAACGCGTGAAGCTCTCCCGCGAGCTCGCCAAGCGCGCCACCGGGAAGACGCTCTATATCCTCGACGAGCCGACCACCGGTCTGCACTTCGATGACGTGTCGAAGCTCCTCCACCTGATGCACGGCCTCGTCGATCGCGGCAACACGGTCGTGGTCATCGAGCACAACCTCGACGTCATCAAGACCGCCGACCACGTGATCGACCTCGGGCCGGAAGGCGGCAACGAAGGCGGCTACGTCATCGCCGCCGGCACGCCGGAAGAGGTCGCGGAGAACCCGAACAGCGTGACCGGCGAATATCTCCGAAAGTCGCTCCGTCATTCCGAGCGTAGCGAGGAATCAGGGCGGGCGGCGGCACGCCCTACAATCTCTCCATGAAGCGAGCTCTTGCGGTCTTGCTGTTCCTGGCCACTCCCGCGTCCGCGTTCCAGGAGGATTGTTCCTCGACGCTCACGCAGCTCGGTACTCTCTACGAGCTTCGGACGCTGATGTCGAAGAGCTACGCCAGCTCGTACGACGTGCAGCGCTTCGCCGATCGCCGGATCGACGAGTTGCGGGAGCCGTTGCCCGAGGGAGGACATCGCTGGATCCGGTGGGTCCGCCCCTACGGAACCGGGCCGACGATCAAGCGCGAGCACAGCGTCGTGGCCGTGCAGAGCGGCCGCGATCGAGATCGCGTGGAAGCGGCGGGGGCGCGCGTCTACGAAGCGAGCGTCGTGGTGCCGCGAAAGCGATCGCTCCTGCGGGAGAACAACCCCGTCTGGGTCGGGACCGCAGAGGTGACCTATGAGATCGATGGCCGGAGGACGACGAAGCAGGAGGTCATCGATCAGTGGATGAACCCCGGCACGTCGCGCACGATCGACCTCGGCGGCATCGCCGATCGGGCCACGGCCGTCGTCGACTCGGCGACGCAGCAGAGGCATGTCAAACAGGCCCTGGTCGAGATCCATCTGCGGCAGGCCGTGGCCGAGGATGATCCCGCGAATCCGGCCTTGCCGGCGATCCAGATGCTGCAGCGGGTGCGGGAATCGCCTGATGCGGTCACCGTCGACGCCGAGATCGCCGCGGCCGAAGCATCGGTCTTTCCCGGCGCCGGCTCCCTGCCGTTCCTGACGATCCTCCAGGACCTCCGCCAGGCCGACGAGTTGATGCGGAGCTCCAAGCCGGAAGATCAGGAGGCGGGGAACGAACTGCTGAAAGAGACTCTGCGCAGGCTGCGTTAAGGGGAACTGTCATTCCGAGCGTAGCGAGGAATCCGGGGGCGAGGGGGCGCGATTGTCGTGCCTCCGCCCGCCCTGATTCCTCGCTGACGCTCGGAATGACAACGAGGCTCTTCCTCCTCTCGCCCGCGAATCTGACCGGGCTTCGGGCGCGCCAGCTCACTTCGCCACGTGCGACGTTCGAGGCGGCGCAGCTCTATCGTTCGCCGGAGGGCGTTCCGATCGCGACGGCATTCGCGTTCATGAGCGCGCTCTATTTCCGCGGCAAGATCGCCTACGCGCTGCAGTTCGCGGAACAGGAGAACGTGTTCGTGATCGTGCCGGGGTTCGGGCTCGTGGCGCCCGACTGGCGGATCACCGAGGAGCGGATGAAGGTCATGCGCCGCACGCCGGTCGACGTCACGGACAAGAGGTACGTGAAGCCGTTGATGCGCGACGCGCTGGCACTGGCGGAGAAGCACTCTGACGCCGAGGTCGTCCTGCTCGGCAGCGTGGCCACGGGGAAGTACGTCGACATTCTTCTGCCGATCTTCGGCGATCGTCTTCGCTTTCCGGCCATGTTCGCAGGCCTCGGAGACATGAGCAGGGGAGGGCTGATGCTCCGCGCCGCGCGGGCGAACCGGGAGCTCGAATACACGATGCTCAGCTCGCCGCGGCACAAGTTGAGCAACAATCCGGTCGAGCTGGCACGCGAATGGGCGCGAAACGTGTTGTCATCCCCGATGGGCCCGAAGAAGTAATTCTCAAATTCGGTCCCCGCGAGGTTCGTCTCACGAACCTGAAGAAGCTTTTCTGGCAGAAGCTGAAGCTGACCAAGCGCGATCTTCTCCAGTACTACGCCGACGTGTCTCCGTGGCTCCTTCCGCACGTGCACGACCGGGCCATGGTGATGAAGCGCTATCCGAACGGGGCCGAAGGGGACTTCTTCTACATGAAGCGCGCGCCGTCGCCGCGCCCCGACTGGATCGAGATCTGCGAGATTCCGCACAACGAAGGCATCGTCAACTTTCCGATCGTCCAGGACCTGCCGTCGCTCCTCTGGCTGATCAATCTCGGCTGCATCGATCTGAATCCGTGGTACGCGCGGTGCGACGACACCGACCGCCCCGACTTTCTCCACTTCGATCTCGATCCCGGACCTGGCGCCGGCTTCGCGAAGATCCGCGAGGTGGCGCTGCGCGTCCGCGACGTGCTCCACAGCCTCGGCATTCCGACCTGGGCCAAGACCACCGGCTCGAAAGGGATCCACGTCTACGTGCCGATCCGGCGCGGCCCGACCCAGAAGGAAGTGTGGACGTTCGCGAAAGCGATCGCCATCGAGCTCGAGGCGCGGCATCCCGAGAGCATCACGGCCGAATACAGGAGGGTGAAGCGCCCGCACGGACGCGTGCTCGTCGACTACAACCAGAACGCCTGGGGACGGACGCTGGCCTCGATCTACTCGGTCAGGCCGACGCCGGCGGCCTCCGTCTCCGCCCCCGTGACCTGGAAGGAGGTGGAGGAAGGCATCCGGATCGAGGACTTTCGCGTCGACAACATCCGGCAGCGCCTCGCCGAGATTGGCGATCTCTGGAAGCCGGTTCTGGCGAAGAAGCGTTTCGATCTGTTCAGCGTTCTCGAGGCAACGCCGAAGAAGGCGAAGAAGAACCGATGAGCGGCAGCTTCCCGAAGCTCGGCCTGGCGATCCAGCCGCCGTTTCCGCCGATGGAGGCGAAGCGGGCCGGCCGGATTCCGGCCGGCGACCACTGGCTGTTCGAGCCGAAGTGGGACGGCTTCCGCGCCATCATCTTTCGCAGCGGCGACCAGGTGGCGATCCAGTCGAAGGCGGGGCAGCCGCTGACGCGCTACTTTCCCGAGATCGTCGAGGCGATCCGCGCGCTGAAACCGAAGGAGTTCGTGCTCGACGGCGAGATCGTCGTGCCGGTGGAGGGGCGGCTGTCGTTCGACGACCTCCTCCTTCGCATTCATCCCGCGGAGTCGCGCGTTCGGAAGCTCGCCGAGTCCTCGCCGGCGAGCTACTACGTGTTCGACCTGCTCCTCGCGCGCGGCAAGCCTCTCATGGAGCTTCCGATCGAGCGCCGGCGCGAGCGGCTCGAGAAGTTCTTCGACACGGCGGGGAAGCATCCGCTGCTCCACCTCTCCCCGGCCACGACCGATCGCCGTGTCGCGGTCGACTGGTTCGGCAACTTCGGCTCCCACGGGCTGGACGGCATCATGGCCAAGCGGCTCGGTGAGCACTACCACTCCGGCGACCGCGAAGGGATGATCAAGGTCAAGCACCTCAGGACCGCCGACTGCGTGGTGGGCGGCTTCCGCTACGGCGAGGGCACAAAGGTGGTCGGTTCCCTCCTGCTCGGGCTCTACGACGACGAGGAGCGCCTGGTATTCATCGGCCACACCTCGTCGATCCGGAAGGCGGATCGCTCGAAGCTGACGAGGGAGCTGGAAGCGCTCGCCGGAAAGAACCCGTTTGAAGTGCGCGTGCCGGGTGGGCCCAGCCGCTGGGCGAGCGGCAGGAGCGGCGACTGGGAGCCGGTGAAGCCGAAGCTCGTCTGCGAGGTGGAGTACGACTACTTCTCGCAGGGGCGCTTCCGGCACGGGTCGAAGTTTCTCCGCTGGCGCCCCGACAAGGATCCGCGGCAGTGCACGATGGATCAGGTGTTGCCGAAGCGTGCCGGGCGGCGGAAAGGTCTCATGCCGGCGATGCGTTAACGCCGCCGTGACCCGGTTCCTCCTCGTTCTCCTCTTCCTCGCGCTCCCCGCGTCGGCGCAGACCGTCCGGATCATGGAAAAGCCTGCCGGGCTGGTCGACGGGATCCTCTACGTTCCGATCGAGGCCGAGCCGCGCGTGGAGCGGCTGGCGCTCTTCATCAACAACGTGAAGTACAGCGAGGCCGCCGGGAATCGCGCCACGATCCAGGTCAAGGTCGGACAGTACATCCGGCGGCTGCGCATGCGCGCCGTCGGCTACGACGGCGACGGGAACGTCCTGGGCGAGGACGAGATGGTCGTCAACGATCCCCGTCCACCCTTCCGCATCCGCCTCCAGGTTCCGCCCGAGCTTCCGGAGTCGGGAGAGGCGACGCTGGAGGCGACGGTGATCACGCCGCCGGAGCTGCGGGTCGAGAGGGTCGATTTCTATGTCGGCGAGGAGAAGGTCGACACCGTGAAGTCGCCGCCGTATCGGGTGACGGTCGACAGCGCCGCACTTGCCGAGAGCGCATACGCCCGGGTGGTGGCGCGGGCCAGCGACGGGAGCGAGGCCAACGACGTCGCCTTCTTCGGCGAGCGGATCGGCGAGCAGATCGACGTGACGATGCAGCAGGTTCCGTTGTCGATCGCCACGGGACCCGCCGAGCTTCGCGCCGAAGACCTCACCCTCATCGACAACGGGACACCGCGAGAGATCGAAGCGCTCGTGCCGGCATCCGATCAGCCGCTCCACGTCATCCTGCTCATCGACTACTCCGAGAGCATGCTCGAGGAGCTTCCGGTCGTGAAAGCGGCGGCGAAGCAATTCGCACAGCGGCTGCTCCGCCCTCAGGACCGCATCGCCGTCGTGGGATTTCACCAGCGGACGTTCTGGCTCACCGGATTCACGAACGATTACGAAGCTGCCGCGGAAGCGGTCGACAGCGTGAAGCCGATCGGCCAGACGCACCTCTACGACAGCGTGATCGAGATGCTGTTCGAGCTGCAGAAGGCTCGCGGCCGCCGCGCCCTGGTCGTCCTGTCCGACGGCGTCGATCAGGGCAGCCGTTTCAACCTCGATCACCTGATGCACTACGCGCGCTACGCCGGCGTCCCCATCTATCCGGTGGTGAAGAACCGGATGCTGACGCGGCTGATGCGTTTCGGGATCGGCCAGCTGCAGGCCCGCCGCCTGACGCGGCTGGCCCGTGAGACGGGAGCCACCTACTTCATCATCCGGAGCGAGGGCGAGCTGCCGGAGGTCTACGGGCGGATCGCCGCCGAGCTTCGGCAGCAGTACCAGCTGGTCTTCCACTCCGAGGGAGTGGCGGATCAATGGCACTCGATCGCGGTGGAGTCGCGGCGCGGGCACGTGCTGCGGGTGCCGAGAGGGTATTTTCCGTAGTCGTTGGTCGTTGGTCGTTGTTATCCCCCCGACCAACGACCAACGACCAACGACCAACCAACAAGGCACGCCTCGTGAACCGGTTCGATGCCGGTGAACCGGGCTGCACCGTTATATCCCGAAGCTCGCAGGCGTCACCGCGTCGACGGAGGGCTGACGCGGCGGCAGGAGCACATCTTCACGTGGATCGCTCTCGTCGTGGTGCTGCTTTTCGCGACCGCGTGGGTCGGGGCGATCACGACCGAGCGGGAGCATCTGGCCCGCCTGCGTGAACTGCAGGCGCGGACCGGGGTGGCCATGCTGCCGAAGCCGGTCGGCGCTGCCAGCCGTCATGTGACCAGCGGTCTGACGGATCCCGGGGCTCCCAAGACGGCGTACATGAACGAGGCGATCCTGCGGATGGTCGACCCGCTGCGCGGCGAAAGCGGACAACTCCGTTTCTTCACGCGCGTGCCGGGCGCCCCGGTCCCCGGGACGCCGCAGGGCCTCCAGGTCTCCGACGCTCCCGGGATGTACAAGATCGCCGAAACGTTCAACCAGGCGAATCGCGCCCGCGAGCAGTTCAACCTGTTCACGCTCGTCCCCCGCGCGGAGAAGCGCGGCGGCCGGATCGGTCCCTACTATCTCGGGAGCTGGCCGTTCGAGCAGGGGGGCCAGCCGAACACACCCGCTTATGCGCCGCCGGCCGGTTTCATCGAGGTGACGCGGGAGAACCAGGATACGTATGTCTCGGAGCACTTTCAGCTCAAGAACTTCCTGACCAGGGACCAGCCGGACGTCTGGCCCAAGTACCTTCTCCTCAATCCGAAGACGATCGACAAGCTGGAGCTGATGATCCAGGACCTGAAGGAGCGGGGGATCGTCATCGAGCACGTGAGCGTCATGAGCGGGTTCCGCACGCCGCGCTACAACCACAGCGGAGGGAACACCGCCGGGCGGGCCAACCTGAGCCGCCACATGTACGGCGACGCGGCCGATGTATTCGTGGACAACGACCGGGACGGGTGGATGGATGATCTGAACGGCGACGGGCGCGTCGACACTCGCGATGCGGACGTCATGGCCCAGGCGGCCGAGAGGGTGGAGCGCCGGTTTCCGGCGCTGGTCGGAGGGATCGGAGTCTATCAAGCGTGCTGCGGCCACGGGCCGTTCGTGCACGTCGACGTGAGGGGGGTTCGCGCCCGCTGGCGCGAATGACGCAGTCAGCTGAGGAAGAAGTCAGGAGGTCGGAGTGCAAGTGCAACAAGGAATCAATTGTCCCGAATGCCATGCCCACAGGACCGATACGAACGCGGTCTGTCAGACGTGCGGAGCCCCGCCCATCCGTCCCGGGGAGCAACGCGCCCAGGAGGAGGAGGTCCGAACGCAGGACCTCGAGCCGTATGTGGCGCTGCGCTACATCGCGCGGCTGTTCAAGGTGCTCGCGGTTCTGATGATCGTGATGATGATCGGCGAGGTCGTCAGCGGCCTGATGGCCGACGCGGCGGCATCGCTGCCGATCCTCATCGGCGAGGTGACGCAGATGCTCGTCCTGGCCGGACTCATGTGGGGCATCGGCGACATCACGGTTCTGCTGATCGATCTGGGTCACGACATCCGTGTCGCGCGCATCCTTCTCGGACGCATCAACGCCGAGATGCATCGCCGCGATAGCGATGTCAGCTGATCGCCCGGGTCAGAACCTCCCGGAATTCGCGGAAGACGCTTTCCGGGGGGATCCCCATCTCGCGATGCCCGGCGGCGCGCTTGACCAGCGTCTCCGCCGTTTTCTCATCGAACACCCGTGAGTCGATGGAGCGGTTGTTCAGCTCCACGAAGGCGAACAGCGATGCGAGCGCGAGCCGGCGGTTGCCGCCGTGGAAAGGACGATACGAGAGCAACGCGAAGACGAACGCCGCAACCTTGTCCGGAAACGTCGCGTAGGCCTCTCGTCCGAGCGTCGTGATCTGCGGACGCTGCACCGCATTGAGAAGTCCGAACTGCGACTCCACCACGCCCGGCTGCGCCTGCGTGCCGCCGAACTCGGTGCTCACGGCGCGATGCAGCTCGACCAGATCCTGGACCGTCAAGTAGCGGACGCCGCCGTCAGTCTGTGAGCTTCCGGAACGCGTTGGGGTACTTTTTGACAGCGTGCCGGAAGGCGGAGCCGACGGCCGGGTTGCTGAAGGAGACGTCCCCCGCGGCGCGGGCGCGGGACGCGACGCCGTTGTCTTGCGGCTTGCTGGCTTTTTTGCTGGCTTTGGAGGCGCTGCTTTTGGCTTTGGCGCTTTGGACGACTTTGCCTTTGCTGGCTTTGCTGCTCTTTTTGCCCGCGCTTTTGCTGGCTTTGCTGGCTTTGCCTTTCTTTTTGTCGCCATGCTTCATTTCAGTCCTCAGTCCGCTATCGTACTGCCGTTAACTTCTTGAGTCAATGAAGTTTAGGTGCCCTTTGCGCGGTAACTGCGTGAAATTGGAAACTAAGTCGCGTCGGGTGCTGCGTCTCCGGCGGTTTCATCGGCCCTGGGACGAGGATCGAGGGTGAGGAACTCGACCCCTTTCGGCGTCAACGCGAACGTCTCTCCACCTGTGTCCGCCGTCAGATAGCCCTTGCTGACCAGACTCACCGCCGGCGCCTCGCCGCCGCCGTCCGGATGTTTGAGGGCCTTGATTGCCGCCAGCGAAAGCGACTGCGTCGCCAGTCGCCGGAACTCCTGGAGCACGCGGATCTCCTGAACGGTGATCGGATGCGAAAGGATGATGGCCATTTCGGAAGGATAAAGGATGAAGGATGAAGGATGAAGGGCTGCTTCATCCTTTCTGACATTTCGGACACCAGTAGGTTGCCCTCACGTCCGTCCCCTGTTTCCGATAGGCGATTGGGGTTCCGCATCGGCGGCAGGGCTTGCCGCCGCGGCCGTAGACCCAGAAGTCGTGACGGCGGTCGGCGGCGCTGAGGCGGAGCAGCTTGACGGCGATAGCGATCAGGCGCCTCAGGTCGGAGTCGGCGATGCCGGCAACCTTCGCGAAGGGGTCGATTCCGGCCAGGAAGAGCGACTCCGACTTGAAGATGTTGCCGATGCCCGCGATCACGCGCTGGTTGAGCAGGAGGTTGCCGATCTCGCTTTCGGCGTGGGCGTCGATTCGCCGCAGCGCCTCGTCGCGGTCGAAACGGGGCGTGAGCACATCGGGACCGAGGCGGCGGAGGTCGTCCTGCCGTCGCAGCGCGCGGCCGTCGAGAAACTCGGCCACCGGGATGTTGAACCCGACCGCGACGTACTTGCCGGCGGCGATGACCAGGCGCATGTCGCGGCGGGGCCGCTTCCATCGCTCGCCGGCGCGGTAGATGTGCCAGCTGCCGCTCATCCGCATGTGCGTGCGCAGATGAAGCCCGCCGGAGAAGTCGATGAGGATATGTTTGCCTGCGGCGCTGACGCGCTCGACGATGCGGCCGGCGATCGGCGTCTGATCGTCGATGCGTGCCAGCCGCGGAAGAACGGTTTCGAAGCGGGTGACCGTCTGCCCCGCCAGCGCCTCGTGCAGCGTGCGCGCGGCGCGGTAGATCGTGTCGCCCTCAGGCATGCACCGCCCGCAGCTGATAACCGATGCCGCTCGCGGTGAAGCCGGCCTCGGCGAGATACGGCGCGAGGGCGCTTCGTCCCACCGGTTCGCCGTTCACCTCCGTGATCAGAATCGCGCGCCGTTCTCCGCCCTCGACCAGCAACGCCAGAGCGCGTCCGATCTCACGCCCCACCGTGCCGCGCTCCGGCTCGTCCTCAGGAAGCATGACCGTGAGCTGCTTCTCGCCGCGGCCGACGTAAGCGGCCAGCGCGCCATTGACGAGGATGACACGCGCGCCGACGCTGCGGCTGAACGTCCGGTGCGCCCCATCCGGCCACTTCAGCATGGAGCCGTAAGGGTTTGCCGGATCGGTGGCCGCGAGCATCACGGTCTCCGGCGTCTCGGGCTCGTCGCGCAGCGCGCGGAGACGCTCCAGGGCGCCGGCCGTCGCGAACTGCGTGGCGCCGAGCCCGGTCACGAAGTAGCCGCGCCGCGCCTTGCCTCCCTCCTCCATCGCCTTCAGGACCGGATAGACGGCGCTGAACCCGCCCTGAACGTTCTCGGCGCCGGGGGCCTCGCGCGTCACCACGCCGTAGCGCATCAGAAGGAGTTGCGCGAGCGCGGTGGCGCGCTGCGTCTCGCTCGACGCCGGGCCGCCACCGACGAGCGACCAGCGCCCCTGCGTGGACGGCGGAGCCACGCGCCGCGACCGGAAACCGCGCGAGGGTGACTTCGGCCGCGTGAAGGCGCGCAGCGCGTGAAAGGTATCGTTCGTGACGGTTCCCTGCCACACGAGATCCCACAACGCGTCGATGACTTCGTTCTGAAAGCCGCCGGCGGCCGCGTGAATCTGAGCGAAGAACGATGCGCCGTTGCTCCGGAGAAAGTCGACGATCGGGCCGTCCGCCGGCTCTGGCGCGCTCCGGAGCACCGGCCGATGATCGGTGAGATACAACGCGATCCGGCCATCCCGCTCCCCGAGAGGCTCGACGCCGACCCAGACGATCTCTCCCGCCGCGCTCAGCGTGTCGAGGTCGGACGGGCGGTAGTCCTCGATCCGCGCGGCCAGAATCTCCCGCTCGAAGATCGAGGCCGCCATCGGGTATCCCTGCAGCGTCTCGATCGTCTCGAGGAGAGCCTCCACTCCGCGACGCCGGCGCACGACCCCCTGCCAGTGCGTGTACAACCTCCCGAGGACCGCCTGGTCGACCGGCTCGACTTCCTTTCGCAGTTTGGCCAGTGAGCGGCTGCGGATGCTGCGCAGCACATCCGCTTCGCAGAATTCGCGCTGCGTTCCCCTGGGGCGAAACTCTCCTTCGATGATGCGGCCGCGCTCCACGAAGCGCTCCAGCGTGGCCGTTACGAAGGCCACGCCGAGTCCGTAGCGCCGCGCCAGTTCCGCCGCGAGGAACGGTCCATGTGTGCGCGCGAAACGGAGGACGAGATCGCCGGCCGCGTCAGCGACCGGCTCGAGGTAGCGCTCCGGTATGCCGCCGGGGAGCGGAGCGCCGAGAGCGTCGCGGTAGCGGCTGGCGTCCTCCACGGCGATGAGACGCTTCTCGCCGGCGATGCGGATCTCCAGGATACGGCGGGACTTCAACAGCTCTTTGATGAAGGGTGCGGGTGAGGAGACTCGCGCTCCAAGGGCTTCGCGAGTGAGGTCACCCAGACGAAGGAGGAGGTCGTGGAGGGCGTCGGCAGAGCGGGCCTTGCGGCGTTCGTCGAGATGCTGGAGCTGCGCCTCCACTTCTTCGATCGCGGCCGGATCGAGCAGCTCTCGCAGCTCGGCCTCGCCGAGAAGGGCGCGGAGCTGCGACTGATCGATGGCCAGCGCCTGGGCCCGGCGCTCGGCGAGCGGCGCGTCTCCGTCGTAGAGGAAATTCGCGACGTAGCGGAACAGCAGCGAGGCGGCGAACGGCGACGGCCGCGGCGTGTCGGCGGTGACGACGCGGATGCCGCGCGCCCTGACGCGAGTGAGCGTCTCGACGAGCGAGGGAACGTCGAACACGTCGCGGAGGCATTCGCGATAGGCCTCCAGGATCATCGGGAACGAGCCGAATCTCGCCGCCACCTGCAGCAGGTCGTACGCGCGCTTTCGCTGCTGCCAGAGAGGCGTCCGCCCCTGCGCGCGCCTCCGCGGCAGGAGCAGCGCGCGCGCCGCCGCCTCGCGGAACTTCGCCGCGAACATCGAACTGGCGCCGAGCTGCCGCACGACGAGCTGCTCGGCTTCGTCGGGATCGGGCAGCAGCAGCTCGACTGGCGGCGGCGTGTCGGTGTCGGGGAAGCGGACGATGAATCCGTCGTCACTCCACATCGTCTCGACGTCGATGGCCAGCTCGTTGCGGATCTTTGCCGCGGCGGCCATCGACCACGGCGCATGAATCCGTCCGCCGAACGGCGTCAGAACACAGACGCGCCAGTCGCCCAGATCGTCGAGCACCCGCTCCACGACGATGGTGCGGTCGTCGGGGACCGCGCCGGTGGCCTCCGTCTGATCCTTCAGGTACTGGAGGAAGTTCTCGGCGGCGAGCTTGTCGAGATCGTGCTGCCTGGTGAGGCGGCGGATGGCATCGCCGCGCTTCATTTCCCCGATCTCGCGGATCAGGCGGCCGATCTCCTGGCCGAAGCGGACGCTTCTCTCCGCGGCATCGGCCCTCCAGAACGGCATCTTCCCCGGCTCGCCCGGCGCCGGCGTGACGAGGACGCGGTCGTGGGTGATCTCTTCGATGCGCCAGGTCGAGGCGCCGAGAAGGAACGTCTCGCCAACGCGCGACTCGAAGACCATTTCCTCGTCGAGCTCGCCGACGCGGGCGCTCTGCGTGCGCTCCGCCCCGGCGAGGAACACGCCGTAGAGGCCGCGGTCGGGGATCGTACCGCCGTTGAGGATGGCGATCCGTTTGGCTCCCTGCCGCGCCGTCAGATTGTTGGTCACGCGATCCCATGTGATGCGTGGCCGCAGCTCGGCGAATTCGTCCGATGGATAAAGGCCCGACAGCATGTCGAGGACGCCGTCGAAGCTGGCGCGGGCCAGCTCGGCGTATGGGGCCGCGCTTCGAATCGCGGCGAACAGCACATCGGCGTTCCAGTCGTCGGCCGAGACCATGGCCACGATCTGCTGCGAAAGGACGTCGAGAGGATTGCGCGGATAGCGGGTCGGCTCGATCGATCCGCGGTGCATGGCGTCGGTCACAGCGGCGCAGGCGATCAGGTCGCCGCGATATTTCGGGAAGATGATTCCTTCGCTCGTGGTGCCGACCTGATGGCTGGCCCGCCCGATGCGCTGCATGCCGCTGGCGATCGACGGTGGCGCCTCGATCTGCACCACCAGGTCGATCGCGCCCATGTCGATCCCGAGCTCGAGCGACGAGGTCGCCACCAGCGCCGGCAGCCGCCCCGACTTCAGGTTGTCCTCGATCTCGATCCGCTGCGCGCGAGCGATCGACCCGTGGTGCGCGTTGACGAGCGTCTCTCCTGCCAGCTCGTTCAGCGCCGCGGCCAGCCGCTCGGCCAGACGGCGGCTGTTGACGAAGATCAGCGTCGAGCGGTGAGCGCGGATCAGCTCCAGGAGGCGGGGATGGATGGCCGGCCAGATCGATGCGCGTTCCCGGCCCGCCGACGCCGGACCGCTGGCGATTCGCTTTTCCTCGCCGAGCGTGGCCATGTCCTCGACCGGCACCTCGACGCGCAGCGTGAGCTGCTTCTTCTCCCCCGTGTCGATGACGTTGACCGGCCGGAAGTGTCGCTTCACCGGCTGCGCGAATTCGCTGTGAATCAGCTCCTCGACAGCCACCGCCCGCCCGGATTCCTCGCTGCCGCTCGGAATGACCCCTCCCAGATACCGCGCCACTTCCTCGAGCGGATGCTGGGTCGCCGAGAGCCCGACCCGCTGCGGAGGGACGGCACAGATCGCGTTCAGCCGCTCGAGCGTGAGCGCCAGGTGGGCGCCACGCTTGTTCGGCACCAGCGCGTGAATCTCGTCGATGATCACCGTCTCGACGGCGCGCAGCATCTCGCGCGCGTTCGAGGTGAGGAGAAGGTAGAGCGACTCCGGCGTGGTGATCAGGATGTCGGCCGGGGTGCGGGCGAAGCGGGCTCGCTCGGCCGCCGGGGTATCGCCGGTCCGGATCGCGATCTCGGGCGTCACGAAGGTGTCGCCGCGGCCGCCGGCCACGTTGGCGATGCCGGCCAGCGGCGCCCGGAGGTTGCGCTCCACGTCGACGGCCAGCGCCTTCAGCGGCGAGATGTAGAGGACGCGGCAGCGCTGCTCTTTTGCCGGCAGGGGCCGGAACATCAGCCGGTCGAGCGCCCAGAGAAAGGCGGTGAGCGTCTTGCCGCTGCCGGTCGGCGCGCAGAGGAGCGTCGTGGCGCCGCTGGCGATCGACGGCCAGCCCATCTCCTGCGCGCGGGTCGGGCGGGTGAACGAGGAGTAGAACCACTCCTCGACCGCGGGGTGGAATCGTGCAGGAAGCGGCGACTTTCGTGACATGGGTAACAGGAAATCCGCCCGCGCTAACCGAAACTCGCGCGGGCCTTTAGCGTTGCCGTTCGCTATTCGCTCTGCAACAATAGTAGATAGTCTCCAGCAAGCACGGCGAATGAAGGTAGGGAATGCGGCTTAAGGTGCTCGGCGCTTACGGGGCGTCAGACGCGGAACACAATCTGACCGGCTACCTGATTGACGATTGGTTCGCCGTCGACGCGGGGACGCTGTCCTCGAAGCTCTCCTTCGCGCAGCAGGCCAGGGTGCAGGCGGTCTTCATCACCCATTCGCATGCCGACCACATCCGCGATCTTCCCCATCTGATTCACAACCGCTTCGCGCAGAACGCCGGGCCGGTGACAGTTTTCGCTGCGCGCGACGTGATGGATCTGCTGGCCAGGCATGTCTTCAACGGCATCGTCTGGCCCGATTTCTCCTCCATCAAGAATCCGGCCACCGGCAAGCCCGTCGTCCATTACCGCGCTCTTCCCACGGGAAAGCGGGTGACCTTCGGCGACATCGCCCTGACGGCGGTGCCGGTCGACCATCAGATTCCGGCCGCGGGAGTCATCGTGGAGCTGGCCGGCCAGGCCATGACGTTCACCGGCGACACCGGCCCGACACACGAAATCTGGAAGCGGACGAACAAGACCGCGAACATCGTCGCCATCGTGACCGAGGCTTCGTTCCCGAACGATCAGCAGTCGCTCGCCGACGAGACCGCCCACCTCACGCCGCAGGCGTTCGGCGAAGAGCTCAGAAAGATCACCGTCGACGCCCCCGTCTACGCGAGCCACCGCAAGATCCCCTTCGAGCGCGACATCGAATCGCAGATCAAAAACCTGCGGGACCGCAGGGCCAGGGTGCTCCTGGAGAAAAACTACACGTTGTAACCTACGACTCGATGCCGCCTCCCGTCTCCGCCATCATCACCACCCTCAACGAAGTCGACTTCATCTCCGACTGTATCCGCTCGGTCGAATGGGCGGACGAGATCTACCTCATCGACTCGTTTTCCACCGACGGGACCGTGGAGCTGGTCCGGTCGAGGTTCCCCCAGGTCCGTCTCGAGCAACGCGAATACCTCGGTGCCGCGGCGCAGAAGAACTACGCCATCGATCGGGCCGCGCATGACTGGATCTTCTACATCGATGCCGATGAGCGGGTCACGACCGAGCTGCGCGACGAGATCCGCCGCACACTCGACGGCCGGCTCCAGCGCTGGGCCTACTCGGTGGGCCGGCGCAACTTCCTGATGGGGGGAGAGCTGCGCTACAGCGGGCTGCAGCGAGATCGCGTGACGCGCCTCTTCCACCGGAAACACGCCCGCTACCCCAACCGCCGGGTACACGCCGACCTGCTGGTCGACGGAGAGACCGGCCGGCTCCGCCACAAGATGGATCACCACTACGTGCGGTCGTTCGACCACGCCATCGCCAAGATGACGCGCTACGCGAACTGGAGCGCCGCGCAGATGTTCATGGATGGGAGGGCGACGTCGGCGCGCGGCATCCTCGGCCATACCATCCACAAGCTCTTCCGCGACTATTTCGTCAACTTCGGCTTTCTCGACGGAGCGCGCGGCGTCATCGCCGTCGGCATGCACGTCTTCTACACCTTCTGGAAGTACGCGAAGTTGTGGGAGCTGAACCAGCTCAAACGCCAGGGAAAGCCGGTGCCGCTGCCGAAGCAGGACGACGAGGCGGAACGGTGGGA
>DATLFC010000071.1:0-8311 GCA_035525015.1 Thermoanaerobaculia bacterium
ATTGGTGTGATCGACCTGCAGGATGGAGTTCTTCTTGACGATGCCGAACAGCACCACGATGCCGAGGGACGAGAAGATGTTCACCGATTCGTTGAGCAGCACCAGCGACAGCAGCGCGAACGGCACCGTCATCGGCAGCGACAGCAGAATCGTGATCGGGTGCACCCAGCTCTCGAACTGCGCGGCGAGGATGAGGTACATGAAGACGATCGACAGCACGAAGGCCAGCATGAAGTTCACCCCCGCCTTCTGCTGCTCCTGGGCACGGCCGGTGAAGCCGTACGAGTACGTGGCCGGCATGTTCAGCTCGGCCGCCTTCTGCTCGAGCAGCGACATGACCGTCTGCGATGAATAGCCCGGCTGCATGTTCGCGAGCACCATGACCATCCGGCGCCGGTTGAGGCGGTTGATCACGGACGGTCCGGTCCCCTCGCGCAGCGTGACCAGGTCCGCCAGCTTCACACTGGCTCCGCTCGACGACGGGACTTCGATCTGCGAGATGCCACCGACGTCGTTCCGAGAGCCCTCGGCGGCGCGGACATGGACTTCGTACTCTTCGCCGCCCTCGTAGTAGCTCGTGGCCTTCTGCCCGCCGACCAGGACGTTCAGCGTCGCGGCGAGATCCTGTACACGAACGCCGAGGTCGGTGGTCTTGTCGCGGTCGATGTGGACGCCGAGCTCCGGCTTCCCGACGACGAAGTTCGTGTCGATGTCGGTCGTGCCGAGCTTCGGATCGCGGATGGCGTCGGTGAGCTGCCGTGCGTACTGATCGAGCTGACTCAGATCGGGGCCGCCCAGCCAGAACATCACCTCGGCGTCGGTGCCGCCGCCGAACTCGTTTACCGGCGCGACCTGCGTGCGGAGATTCAGCCGTTCGTACTGCGGCAGGATCTCCGTGCGCACGCGGTCCATGATCACGTACTGGTTCTCACGTTTCTCCGCGGGGCCGAGCTTGACGTACACCGTGGCCAGGTTCAGCGTCTGCTGCGGATCGTCGCCGATGGTCACGACCGTGTTCGTCACGCCGTCGAGGTTTCGGGCCCGCGTGGCGATCGACTCGGCGATGGTCTGCGTCGAGGCCACGCTCGCCCCCTCCGGAGCGCGGACGGTGACGGCGAACTGTCCCTCGTCGTCGTACGGCAGGAAGTTCTTGTCGACGATGACGAACAGCGGCACGGTCGAGAAGAGAACGAGCAGCATGAGGCCGATGATGGCCCAGCGGTGGGCCATCGACCAGTCGAGCATCCGCATGTAGGTCCGTTCGATGACGGCGTACAGCCCCTTCTCGCGCGTCCCTTCCGTATGAAGGTCCTCGCGGCGGAGATACCGCGACGACATCATCGGCGTCAGCGTGAACGACACGAGCAGCGACACGGCGATGGCGAAGGCCATCGTCACGCCGAACGAGTACATGAAGCGTCCGACGATCCCGGCCATGAACGCCACCGGAAGGAAGACGACGATCAGCGACATCGACGTGGCCATGACGGCCAGTCCGACTTCTTTCGTTCCGGACACCGCGGCCTGCGTCGGCGTCTGCTTCTTCTCTTCCATGTGTCGGAAGATGTTCTCCAGCACGACCACGGCGTCGTCGATGACGATGCCGACCGCAAGCGTCAGCGCCAGCAGCGTGATGACGTTGAGCGTGAAGCCCATGTACGACATCGCCGCGAACGTCGCGACGAGCGAGCTGGGGATGGCCACCGCGGCGATGAGCGTCGGCCGCGACTTCCGCGCGAAGTAGATGAACATCGCCAGGCCGATGACGATGGCGATCGGCACGCCGATCGACCTCGGCACCGGGAGGCTGTGACCCCAGATCAGCGAGTAGAACGTCAGCGTTCCGGCCAGCATCAGGGCCACGTGCCAGAAGCGCGGCGACGAGAGGAACAGCCACACCACGAGGGACGCGAACATCGATCCGAGGATCAGGTGCTCCTTCACGGCGCCGACGGCGGCCAGGACGAACTCCGACTGGTCGCGGATCACGTCGATCTTGTAGCCCGCCGGCATCGTCGCGCGCACTTCCTCGACGCGATCCTTGATCCCGTTCACGACCTCGATCGAGTTCGTGCCCGACTGTTTGCGGATCATCATGACCACGGCCGACTGACCGCCGACGGTGGCCGCCGACTCGACCTCGGACATGCTGTCCTCGATCCGCCCCACGTCGCGGATTCTGATCGCCGTTCCGGCCACCGTGGCCAGCGGGATGTTGCCGAACTCCTCCGGCGAGGCCACGCGACCGTAGGTGCGGAGCGTCAGATCGCGAGCCCCCTGCTCCACCCGGCCGCCGGGAATCTGGATGTTCTGCGACTGCAGCGCGGAGACGACCTGCGCCGCCGTCAGGCCCTGCGCGGCCAGCCTGGAGTTATCGACCACGACGTTGATCTGCCGCGGCCGCGCGCCAATGACCAGCACCTGCCCGACGCCGTACACCGTCTCGATGCGGCGCCGGAGGTTCTTGTCGACGTACTCGGAGATGTCGCGCTGCGAGCCGGGACCGGAAACGGCCAGCGTCACGACCGGGATCGCGCCTGGATCGAACGTCTGCACGATCGGCGGATCGGCGTCCTGCGGAAGATCGGCCAGGATCGTCGAGACCTTGTCGCGTACTTCCTGCGCCGCGACGTCGCGATCCTTCTCCAGGTTGAACGCGATCATGACCACCGACACGTTCTCGGACGAGAACGACGTCAGCTCGTCGATGCCGCTGATCGTGTTGACCGCTTCCTCGATCTTGTCGGTCAGCTCGGTCTCGATCTCTTCCGGTGCCGCCCCCGGCAGCACCGTCGTCACGATGATGAACGGGAACTCCACGTTCGGAAACCGGTCCACTCCGAGCTTGAAGTACGAGAATGCGCCGACCACGACCAGCGCGAGGATGATCACCGTCGCGAAGACGGGACGGCGTACGCAGATTTCAGCGAGTTTTTGCATATCAGAACTTCGTCTCCACCCTCGCGAACAATCCCGGACGCAGCCGCGCGTCCACGTTCGCGAACTCCGCCTCGGCGAACATCGTGCGGGTCTGCGGATTGATGACGCCGCCCACGGTCTTGATCGTGCCGGTGAACGTCTCGTTGGGGTAGGGGTCGACCATCGCGGTCACGACTTGTCCGGGACGGATCTGCCCGAGGTAGCGCTCCGGTACGCTGAAGCGCAGCTTGATCGGCGAGATCTGCACGACCACGAAGGCGACGGCACCGTCGCCGAGCTTCTGCCCGACGTCGACGTGCTTCCCGGCCACCACGCCGGTGATCGGCGAGCGCAGCGTCGAGTCTCCCACCTGCTGCCGGAGCAGCGACGCGTTGGCGATGGCGGCGGCGTGGACGGCGCGGGCTTGATCGAATGCGGCCTGCGAGCGGTCGAACGTCGCCTGCGGGATGGAGCCCTTGGAGATCAGCTCCTGCTTGCGGCCGAGGTCGCGCTGCGCCTCGGCGAGCATCGCCTGCGCGCGGGCGGTCTCCGCCTCGGCGGCCTCCAGATTCAGGCGCAGATAGTCCGTCTCCAGCGTGAGGAGCGGCTGGCCGCGCCGGACGAAAGCTCCTTCGTCGACATGCACCTGACCCACGCGCCCGATGACCTTCGCACCCACCTCGGAACGCGTCGGCGAGACGAACTCTCCGGTGGAGACGAGTGTGCCGCCGGCGTCGGTTGCCGGGACGATCGTGCCGGTCTCCGCCGGTGCGGTCACGGCAGCGCCAACCTCACGGACGTCGGCCGGAAGCGGCGGTGCGTCCTCCGGTGCGGCCGACGTGGCGGCGCTCGTTTCGCTGCCGCCGCAGGCGGCCAGCATCAGGGCCGCTGTGAGAAGGAGAAGGAAAAGGAGAGTGCGTCTCATCAATGGACTCCGTTGACGTTGAGTGCTTCCTTGATCGCGCCGGCGGCGTACCAGACACGGAGCTCGGCGAGATCACGATTCAAGGTTTCTTCAGCGACGGCGCGCCGCGCATCGGCCAGGGAAAGCTCCGAGGTGGCGACGTCGAGGGATGTGGCTTCCTGGGCGCGGTAGAGCTCGAACGACTGCGCGTGCTCCGCCTCGGCCGCGACGAGCTGCTCCCGTGCGAGGCTCAGGCTGGTGAGGGCCCCGTCGAGGGCCACGAGCGCGCGGCGGACGTCTTCACGCGCGGTGATCTGCGCGTCCTGCAGCGACAGCTCGGCCTGCAGCTCCTGCTCGCGCGCGGCGGCCACGCGGGCGGGCACTTCGCCCGACTGGAAGATCGGCACGTTGAAGCGCAGCGCGCCGTACGAATAGGAGGCGGCGGGGAACGGCGACTTCTGCTGCGTGAACCCTCCATCGAACGTGATGACCGGCAGCGCGAATCCGCGCTGCTTCTTCACCTCGAGCTTGGCGATGCGGACGTTGTTCCCGGCGATATCGACGTCGGGACGCGTGCCCGTGGCCCGCTCGATCAGCGCCTCCTCGGAGGGAGGGGCAGGGATCTTCCGCGCGGGGGTGACGGCTTCGATGTCGCCGTCGAGCTCCAGAGCCTGGCGGAGATCGCTTGCAGCGAGCTCGCGTGCCTGCTCGGCGCCGGCCTGCGCGCGCTGCGCCGCCTTCACGGCCGTCTCGGCGCGGAGGACGTCGACGTTCGTCACCTCGCCGGCATCGTAGAAGGCGCGGGCCTGCTCGCGGCGGCGCTCCGCGATCTCGATGTTCCGGCGCTCGACTTCGAGGCGCGCCTCGGCGTTGATCAGCGCGAGATAGCTGGACGCGACGCGCAGCAGCGTCGCGTCTTCGGTGGCGTGTCCGACCTGCCGCGCGTTTTCGATCCCGATCTTCGCCTGCGTGTAGGCGCGGAGCTCGCGCCGGCCGGCATAGATCGGCTGCGAGAGAACGATGCGGTAATTCCAGTCGTTGCGCGGCAGGATCGTGATCGCATCGGCGCCCTCGCCGAACGACTGCTCGATGCTGTTGCGGGTCAGAGCGCCGTTCGCCTCGATGCGAGGAAGCACGGCCGAAAGGAGAAGATTCTTGTTCGCTTCCGCCACTGCGATCTGCGAACGAGAGCGCTCCACGTCGTTATTGACCTCGAGCGCGCGCTGGATGGCCTGCTCGAACGTGAGAGTGAGCGCCGGTGAGGACACCGGCGCCGCAACAGTTGCGATGAGTGCAATGATTGTCGTAAGGCGTTTCAAACGTCAGCTCCGTTGTATGCGAATGCCATCGAGGAACGTCGCCACGATGAGGTCGACGTCGTCCTCGGCGGGGGGAGGGTTCTCTTCCATGACACGCTCGACGATGATCGCGTTCGTCCCCTCGGCGAAGAACAGCGCCAGCCGGTAGGCATCCGTCCGTCGGATCTCCCCCTTCTGCATCGCCTCCTCGAACAGGGCCGCCAGCTTCACGATCCGCGTGCGGTACTGATCGCACTGCCGCTGCTGCTTTCGCTGCTGCTGCGGCGTCCCCTCGGGAAAACGCTGGGCGATGTAGAGACGGAAGAACTGGCCGCTCTCCCGGAAGAACTCGATGGCCCGGAGCAGCGACTCACGGAGGCGCTGCTCGAGCGAGCCCTCCGCCTCCAGCGCTTCGTCGATCCGGCCGTGCAGCCGGCTGATGGCGCTCTCGAATGTTTTCTCGACGAGCTCGTCACGATCGCGGAAATAAAGGTAGATTGTCCCTTTGGCGACACCTGCCTCGTCGGCGATGTCCTGGACGGTGGTGGCCCCGATCCCCTTGCGGGCGATGACGCGCATGGTGGCGTCCTGAAGGGACTGGATCCGGTACTCCTGGACGACTTCTTCTTTCGATCTGGCAGTCATTGGACGCCGCAGTCTAACAAAATGACCACGCGGTCATCCCACAAGACCCAAAAGTCACAAGTTGGTGTCAGGTCTGGAAAAGCAACTTTTCACCAAGAATGACCGGCGGAGAATGGTGAAAAGTTGCTTTTCCAGACCTGACACCAGCTTGTGATTATGCTATTGTCGCATTCATAATAACCTGAGGCTTCCCGGAGGATCTGATGCGTCAGCGGTTCGCTGCACTCTCTCTGCTTCTCGCACTCGTCGTCGTCACGCCCGGCTTCGCACGCGTCATCTCTTACAGCCCTTACACCGACCAGGCAGCCATCCCTGCCCATCAGCACCGGATGAACCGTCACTTCGTCCTGGTCGAAGGGGTGGGGACGCTTCCTCCGCCGATCCTGGCGCCGCCGCAATCGTTCGGGTCGAGCGTGGTCCTCTACGACTTCCTCGGTGAGAAGGAGCCGAAGGTCATCTTCCCGCAGGAGGGATCAGCGGTCCTCCAGGGCGTGGCCGTCCGGGAGAATGCGGCGGGGGTTCCGTCGATCCTCGTTTTCGGTGGTGGACAAAGCGGACCACGCTTCCATCTCAGCACCGACGGTGGGGCGACGTGGAAGACACTCGACATCCCGATCACGACCTGGATCCAGCAGAT
Organism: Thermoanaerobaculia bacterium; assembly: GCA_035525015.1. Taxonomy (GTDB): domain Bacteria; phylum Acidobacteriota; class Thermoanaerobaculia; order Gp7-AA8; family Gp7-AA8; genus DATLEX01. The sequence continues at coordinate 6,404 of DATLFC010000071.1, forward strand.
GCCGACCGGCATCGACGTCGGCGGCCCCTTCGCCGCGGCGCGCGGCTCTCAGCTCCGCATCGGCAATGAGCAATGGCCATTCGTCGTCTCCACCCGCGCCGCCATCTACGCCATCGCGTCCGACGGCTCGACCAGGAAGTTCCTCGAGCAACCGTCGAACACCGGCGTGAATCTCGTCGGCCGCGACGCCGTCGGCAACCGCTTTCTGGCGCGCGCCGCGGAGAACCTCTACGTGATCGATGTCGACAGCGGGACTGCACTGGCCGCAGGAACGACGACCGCCAACGTTTTGGACGGCTGGATCACCCCGTCGGGCGGCGTCTACATCGACGAGATGGCTTCCGGGACCCTTACGACGATCTACATCAGCCACGGCGTCCGTACCCCGATCCTGCAGGCACCGGCCACCGGTCTGAATCTCTTCGCGGTCCCGACGCACGACCACAGCGGCGCATGGATCATCGAGCGCGGCCCGGGCAAGCCGACGGTGCTCTACCGCCACTCCGCCGCCAACGGTCTGGTGAAGCAGTGGGAGGACATCACCGCGCCGCAAGTGGAAGCACTGCACACCGGCTCCTCCGGGACGAAGCTCCTTGTCCAGGTTCACCGTCCCCGTCCGCAGGCCGACCAGCGGATCTTCCAGGATCCCGCGCTGGCCGTCTGGAAGGTCGGTGAGCCGGCTCCCCGCCTCTACGACGAGCTGTACATGGACGAGCAGTGGAACAAAGGGTTCGTTCATCTCGACGTGGAGAAGATCGAAGAGGGGGAGCCGTTCGTTTTCGATTCCGGCGTCCGCTTCCTCAACGCCGGAGGTCCGATCATCTCTCCCTCCCCGCCGAGCAGCGGCGGCGGTGACGTCGTCCAGGAGTGGGGCGTCGTGCGGGCGTCGCTCAAACAGCGCCTGGTCCTCCCGGCCGTCGGTCGCGGACCGGGAGCGTTCAACAGCAACTGGGTGACGGACGTCATCATCTACAACCCGATGGACGAGGAGCAGAGCATCGACATCCGCTTCGTCCTGAGCGGCGCCCCATCTACGGCCGCACAGAATCAGATCCGCACGCTCGAACTGGCTCCGCGCGAGATTCTCCTGATCGAAGACGTCCTGCTGTCGGTATTCATGACCGAGGCGGCGACCGGGGCGTTCTTCATCGAGCCGGAGCACGGCGTCAGCATGACGAGCCGCACCTACTCGAAGTCGGAGGAGGGCACCTACGGCTACAGCATGAACGCGATGGACGTCTACGCAGCTGCCGCGAGCGCCCGCTTCCCCCTGACGTTCGCCGGCGCATTCCTCGGCCCGAACTACCGCACGAACATCGTCATCACCGATGCCGGTGAAAGCGGACCGGTCGTCAATCTCCGAGCCGCCGGCGCCTCGGGCCTCATGGGGCTGGCCGACGTGCTCTACGACGTCCCGGCCCGAGGACAGCAGCAGTTCAACTTCATCTCCTCGACGCTCGGCCTCTATCCGTGGGAGACCGGCGGTCTGGTGTTCCGGCCGAGACGCGGCAGCGCGATCGGCTCGGTCTTCACGACCGACAACCGGACCAACGACGCCACGTACTTCCCGCCCGACCTGCCGGCGCCGATCGTACGAACGATTCCGGCGATCGGCCACGTCAACGGCGCCAACAACTCCCGGTTCCGGACGGATCTCTATCTCTACAACCCGACCGCGAAGCTCAGCACGGTGACGCTGCAGATCCGGATGTGGGACTCACCCGACACCGCGACGCTGAACTTCACGCTGCTGCCTGCCGAGGCGCGGATCATCCCCGACGCGCTCCAGACGCTGTTTCAGCGCACCGGCATCGCCCGTCTCCGCTATCAGTCGCAGTTCGGCAACGCGAACGGTGTGCGCGTCACCTCGCGAACCTACAGCGTGAGAGAGGACGGCGGCACGTACGG
>DATLFC010000077.1:0-2193 GCA_035525015.1 Thermoanaerobaculia bacterium
GAGCGGCTCCGCGTCAGCACGATCCGCGACATCGGGCAGAGCTTCGTCGGCTACGACAGCATCACCGACTTCACACCGCTCCGGCTCGAACCGCGGTTTCTCGATCTTCTCCGCGCCTGCGACCGTTCGCGAGGGTTCGGCGACTTCTGGGCACACATGCTCGTCGCGGAAGGGGCCATCGACATCGCGGTCGAGCCGAAGGTGGCCCTGTGGGACATGGCCGCGGTGCAGATCATCGTGGAAGAAGCGGGGGGCCGGTTCACCACGCTCGGCGGCGAGGCGCGCGCCGACGGCGGCAGCGGTCTCTCCACGAACGGCCTGCTTCACGACGCGGCGCTGGAGTCATTCCGTTGAGCGAAGACGTGATGGTGGTTCCGCGCGCCGATCTGCATCCGCACATCGGCGGCCGCGACTACGATCTGATCGTCGACGACACCGCCGCGATCCTCACGCTGATCGAGACGCGGCATCTCTTCCTCCCCCGCCCGGTCGCGGAAGTCTCGCCCGATTACAAGCAGATCATCCCGTACGTCGCCATGCGGCACGGCGACGACTGGTTTCTGCTCCGCCGCACTCCGAAACAGACCGAGGCGCGGCTGCACGACAAGCTCTCCCTCGGCATCGGCGGGCACATCAATCCCGACACGCCGACGCTCCTCGGCGGCCTGCGAAAAGAGCTCGACGAGGAGGTCGAGATCCACTCGCCTTACGCTCTGCGGTTCGTCGGCATCCTCAACGACGACACGACCGACGTAGGCCGCGTTCATCTCGGCGCCGTCTATCTTCTCGAAGCGGCGTCGCCGCAGATCGCCGTCCGCGAGACGGAGAAGATGAGCGGCTCCTGGGTGCCGCGCGCGCAACTCGACGCGAGCCGTGCCGCGATGGAGAGCTGGTCGCAGATCGTCTACGACCGTTACGTCGCGCTCACTTCTCGCGATCGCGATCGGTATCCATGACGTCGAGCGCCGTGCCACGACTTCCGGTCGATGCGCATCTCGACCGGATCGCGGGCACCGTGCGTGACCAGCGCGCGGCGGTGATCGTGGCGCCCCCCGGCTCGGGGAAGACGACGCGCATCCCGCCGGCACTGACGGACCTCGGGAAAGTGATCCTGCTGCAGCCGCGGCGTGTGGCCGCGCGGGCGCTGGCGCGACGCATCGCGGCGGAGCGAGGGTGGCGGATCGGCCAGGAGATCGGATGGCACATCCGATTCGAGCGCCGCTTTTCGGAGCGGACGCGGCTTCTCGTCGCCACGGAAGGCATTCTGACGGCGCGCCTGCAGAGCGATCCGCTGCTCGGCGAGTTCGACGTGATCGTCCTCGACGAATTCCACGAGCGGAGCATCCACGCCGACGTCGCGCTGGCGCTGGCGAAACAGGCCGCGGCCTCGCGCGGCGATCTCCGGCTGGTAGTGATGTCGGCGACGATCGATCCGGCGCCGATCGCGGAATTCATCGGAGGGCCGGTGATCGAGATCGAGTCGCGCCGGTATCCGATCGAGATCCGATACCGGCCGGGAGCGTCGGTCTCGAGCGTGGTGCGGGAGATGCTGCCCTCCGCCGGCGGCGACATCCTCTGTTTCCTCCCCGGCGCGCGGGAGATCGAGCGGGCGGCGGTCGACATCGGCCGCATCGATGCCGACGTGCTTCCGCTTCACGGCTCACTCGACGTCGACGCGCAGGAACGTGCCCTGGCACCCTCGTCGCGCAGAAAAGTGATTCTGGCGACCAACGTCGCGGAAACGTCGCTGACGGTCGAAGGAGTCACGGAGGTGATCGACAGCGGACTGCAGAAGGTGCTGCGCTACGACACGGACACCGCCGTCGATCATCTCGTAGCGGAACAGATCTCGGTCGATTCAGCGGATCAGCGCGCCGGCCGCGCCGGCCGTACGCGCCCAGGCCGCGCCACGAGGCTCTGGGACGAGCGGCAGATCCTGCGGCCGCAGCGCGAGCCGGAAGTGCGGCGGATCGATCTCACGGCACCGGTGCTCGACATCATCGGCTGGGGAGGCGATCCGAACACCTTCGAGTGGTTCGAGAGGCCGGCGGAAGGACGCATCGACGCGGCGCTCGACCTTCTGCGGCAGCTCGGCGCGATCGAAGGGCGGCATCTCACGCCGATGGGCCGTGCCATGCAGACCCTTCCGCTGCACCCACGGCTGGCGAGGATGGTGATCGAAGCCGGCGGCGC
>DATLFC010000089.1:0-16271 GCA_035525015.1 Thermoanaerobaculia bacterium
GTGGCCGGGAGCGTCTACATGCTCACCGGCGCCGGCGGGAACATCGGCGTGTCGGTCGGCGACGACGGCATCGTCGTCATCGACGATCAGTTCGCGCCGCTGGCGCCGAAGATCAAGGCGGCGCTGGCAGCCATCACCGACGAGCCGCTGCGCTTCGTCATCAATACGCATTTCCACGGCGACCACACCGGCGGCAACGAGGCGTTCGGCCGCGACGCCACGATCGTGGCCCACGAGAACGTCCGCAAGCGGCTCGCCACCGGCAACCGGCCGGCGCCGGACGGAGCGCTGCCGATCCTCACCTTCAACCACTCCGCGACGATTCACCTCAACGGCGAAGACATCCGCGCCGTCCACTTCCCGAAGGGACACACCGACGGCGACTCGATCATCTGGTTCACCCGCTCCGGCGTCGTCCACATGGGCGACCACTTCTTCCACGACAGCTTCCCCTTCGTCGACACGAACAGCGGCGGCACCGTCGACGGCTACATCCGCAACGTCGACATGGTGCTCTCCACGCTCCCGGACGGCGTGAAGATCATCCCCGGTCACGGACCGCTCTCCGACAAGGAAGGGCTCCGCCGCTTCCTGGAGATGCTGAACGAAACGAGGACCGTCGTCGCCGGCGCCATCCGCGCCGGCAAAACCCGCGAGCAGATGAAGAGCGAAAACATCCTCGGCAAATGGGAAAAGTACGGCTCCGGCTTCATCAACACCGAGCGCTGGCTGGAAAAGCTCGACGCGGAATTGAGAAAGTAACAGGCCTCGGGCCTCAGGCCTCGGGCCCCCCTCCCGAGGCCCGAGGACCGAGGCCCGAGGCCTGTTTCTTCACCGAAAGCGTCAATTCGAATCGCGCCACCGGTTCGTCGCCCAGTTTCTTCGGCACCGTCGCGGTCACGTGGACGGTCGCTTCTTCCCGCTCGCCGGAGGCGAGCGCGCGCTCGACCAGGCTCCGGATCAGCGGGCCGTCGTCGTTCGTGAATTGAACGTCTCCTTCCGCCCGCTTGAGGAACTCGCCCTTGATGTCCTTGAAGATGAAGGAGACGCGGGCCTTACGGCGGCGCAGGAGATCGAAGCCGATCAGGCCCGCGGCCACATCGGCCCCCATGCAGAGGACGCCGAGGTACATGGCGTGGATGTCGCGCCGCCGGGTGATCCAGTTGAGCGGCACGCGGATCACGCAGCGGTCCTCGGTCAGCTCGAGCACTTTCGGCCGGACCAGCCAGAGCAGAAAGACATTGCGCAGCGACCAGAGACGGACTTCGAAGGTGTTCATGATTTCTTCTGCCTCCGCGCCGCCGGAATCATCATGACGTCATAGATGGCGTCGGGGACATAGCGCATCGCGCGCGTGAAGATCGACATCGGCAGCGGAAACTCGATGACCCTCTTGCCCCGCTCCAGTCCGTCCGCGATCCGCTTCGCGGCCGGCTCCACCTTCATCAGAAACGGCATCCGGAAGCGGTTCTTCGCGGTCATCGCCGTGACGATGAAGCCGGGATTGACGATCGACACGCCGACGCCGTACGGCGCCAGCTCGACACGGCTCGCCTCGAGGAACGTCTGCATGGCCGCCTTGCTCGACGAGTAGGCCGAGACCGTCGGAAGCCCGCGGTGACCGGCCACCGAGGCCACGCCGGCAAAACGGCCGCTGCGCCGCTCGATCATCGACGGCACGACGGCGCCGAAGAGGTGCAGCATGCCGATGACATTGACGCGGATGATCTCGGCCGCCGCGTTCGCGTCGAACTTCGCCGCGTGCGTCGGATAGCCGATGCCGGCGTTCGCCACCGCCAGGTCGAACGGACCGCCGAGCTCCCCTTCCGACTGGCGGACCGCGCTCACCACGGCGTCGCCGTCGGTCACGTCGCACGTCACGGCGACGCTGTTGGAGAGCGACCGCGCAGCGTCGGCGATCAGGTCGGTCCGCCGCGCCAGCATGGCCACCGCCCAGCCGCGCCGCACGAGCTCCCGTGACAACTCCAGGCCGATGCCGCTCGACGCGCCGGTGATGATCGCCCGTTTCATGGGGGCGATTATGTCTCGAACTGGGTTCTGGGCTTCGCGCGGTCTCGCAGGCGCTCGAGGCGAAACATCGCCGGGACCTCCGCTCCGCTGACGATCGCCCGCGCCGTCAACTCCCCTGCGGCCGGCGAAAGCTTGAAGCCGTGGCCGGAGCCTCCGCCGATCAGCCAGACGTTCCTGCGGTCCGGATGGCGGTCGATGAGGAGGTGGCCGTCGGGGCTGTTCTCGTACTGGCAGACTTCGGCGCCGACGAGCGGCGCCTTCGCCAGCTCGGGAAAACGCTCCGCGAGCAGCGCGCGAGCGCGCGCGATTCCCTCCGGCGTGGGCGTGCGGCTGGCGCTGGTCGGGTCGATCGGCTCGCCGCGCGTGTCGTCGGCGATCTTGAATCCGCGCTCGTGAATGTCGGGAAGTCCGTAGAAGATCCGCTCACCGAAGTCGATCCAGACCGGCAGCGTTCCCGGCTTGTAACGATCCGAGCCGCGCGGAGCGCCGAAGTAGTAAACCTCCTGCCGCGTCGGGCGGATCGCGTCGCCGATCACGTCGGGGAAGAGCTGCCCGAGCCACGGCCCGCACGCGTAGACGAAGACCTCGGCATCGATCTTCGCGCGGGCGGGATCGACATGCATCGTCTGATACCGCCCCCCGAGCTTCTCGAACGTATCGCGAACGACCTGGCAGGCGCGCCGCGCCGACAGCGCGCCGGCCCGCCGCTCGATGTACACCGACTGCACGCCGCCGAAATCGATCTGCGGATAACGAGCGCGCGCAACCGCGATCGTGAGCTTGTCCACGGGAAACCCGAGGTCCTCGAGAATCGGAATGGACGAACGGACATAGGCGTCGTCACCGCGGTGCATCCAGAGCGCGCCGGTCTCGATGTAGAGCGCCGGATCGAGCTCTTCCCACAGCTCGTACGAGCGCTTCACCATCTCGACGTAGACGCGATCCGCGCCGTAGACCGCGCGGATGACGCGCGTTTCGCCGCCGGAGCTGGCGCGTGGATTTCCCGGTCCCCAGGCGTCGACGAGCGTGACGTCCGCGCCGAGGCGGCGCAGATGCAGGGCGGTCCAGCCGCCGAACGCGCCGGCGCCGATCACCGCCACGCGCGGGGCACTTCCGGATTTGACCAGGGGGAGCGCGGCCACGGCGCCCATGAACATACGTCGAGACAGTGTCATGCGCATGTGTCATTCCGAGCCGCGTCAGACGGCGAGGAATCCCCCGCAGGGGATCCTTCGCCGTCTTTGCGGCTCAGGATGACACGCTAGAAGTGAACCCGCGTGCTCACCCCGAAGGTGCGCGGCTGGTTCGTCAGGAACGACACGCGAGCGGCGCTGCCGCGCTCGATGTCCAGCGCCAGGTACGCCGTCTCGTCCGTGACGTTGTTGATGAAGAACGCCGTGTCCCACATCCCCTTGAGGAAGCCGACACGGAGATTCAACAGGTTGTACGCCGGGAGCTTCGGATCGAACGTGTAGAAATCCTGCGTGTACGGCCCCCCGATGTCACCCCTGAAGGCGTCGAGATCGACCACGCCGAATCCTTCGGCCTGATCGCCGGCCTGCGTGTAGCGGTCGCCGATGTGCTGGAAGACGCCGGTGAAGTATCCCGCGAGACCGCGCGCCATCGGCCATCGATACGTCGCCGCGGCGGCCAGCTGAATCTCGGGAACGGAGGGAAGGCGGTTGCCTTCACGGATGCCGGCCACGATGTTGCCCTGCGCGCTGCGGAACGCCGAACGGAGCTCGGAGTTGTTGTAGTTGCCGGAGATGGCGAAATCGAAGCTGTCGGTCGGGGCGAGCTCGAACTCCGCCTCCACGCCGGTGCTGCGTGCCTTCGGCACGTTCAGGTTGATGCGCGAAGAACAGGTTCCGGCGGTCACCGGGACCTGCAGGTCGCTGATGTCCATGTAGTAGAGCGAGCCGTTGAACGTGCCGCGGCCGCCCATGACGGTCGACTTCGCGCCCACTTCGTAGTTCCAGAGCGTCTCGTCCTCCCAGGTCGGGCGGCCATCGTAGATCGCCAGATCCTCGTCCGTGCAGAGGGGACGGTTCAGCGGATCGTTGATGCCGCCGAGTCGGAATCCCTTCGAGACCTGGGCGTTGAGCCGGGTGGCGTCGCTCATCTGATAGCTGAGGATGACCCGCGGCGCGAAGCCGTCCGCGGAGGTCGAGCCGACGCTGTCGATCGGATCGGCGAAGATGCCGTCGAAGATCTGGGTGCGATCCTCCTGGAAGTCGTACCAGCGCAGGCCGCCGGTGATCTCGAGGCGATCGGTGATGCCGAACGTCGCCTCGCCGAAGATGGCCAGCTGGTCGAAGTCGTAGTGCAGGTCCGACTTGTACAACTCATCCTTGTTGGCGAGCTTCGAGCCCGCCGTGCCGATGCCGCTCAGGTCTTCGAACCCGATCACCGGCAGGTTCTGGCGGTAATCACGGGTGGTCGTGGCGTAGAACGTGCCGACGACCCATTGCCACTGCGCGGCCGCTCCGGCCAGGCGCGCTTCCTGGGTGAATCCCTGCGCCTCGGTGGCGTCGAAGAGCGGGGCGTCGAGCGTGTAGACCGCCGGCCCCAGGCCGATCGTCCCGCCGGTGATGCTGGCCGTCAGCGCCGTCGCGTCGCGGATCACCAGGATGTCGCGGTCGGTGAAGGAGGTGATCGACGTGAACGTGGCGCCGCCGCCGAACTGGTACTCGATGTTGAGATCCCCGAGCAGAAATTCGTCGGTGTACGGCTCGTCGATCTGCGTGAAGATCCGCCGCTCGCCAAGCTCCACCTGCGGACGGGTGGTGGTGTAGGGATTCGCCAGGATGTTGAAGGTGTCGAAGCGATTCCACCCGTCGATGTCGACGTCCTGGTAGAGGATGCGCGGCGTGATCGTGAGCCGGTCGCTCGGTTCGAAACGGAACGCCAGGCGCGCGCCCGCGCGATGTCCGCTGTTCACGTCGTCGTCCACGCTCAGGTCGGGCTGCACCGAGTCGATGAAGCCTCCGTACCGCGTGTAGTAACCGACGAAGCGCATCGCCGACCGGTCGCCGAGCGGCGCATTGCCCGCATACTTGACGCTTCCGCCGACACCGCCGTCGCTGATGGAATTGAGGCTCAGTTCGGCGACCGATTCCGACGCGCCGAGCCGCGGCTGGTTGCTGATGTAGCGAACGGTCCCCGCCAGCGAGCCCGATCCGAACAGCGTCCCCTGCGGACCGCGCAGGACCTCGACGCGCGACATGTCGAACAGATCGATGTCGGGCGTGAAGAGCGAGAGCGAGATCACCGACTCATCGAGATAGATGCCGACCTGCTCCTTGACTCCCGGCTGGTCGCGGATGATGCGCCCGGCTGAGACGCCGCGCATGCCGACCTGACTCTGGCCGGGGCCGGCGTTCTGCACGGTGAAACCGGCGACGTTCGTCGCCACGTCTTCGAGCGTGTCGGCGCCGCGATCGCGAAGCTCCGCTTCCGACGGAGCGGCGACCGACATCGGAACCTCCTGCACCGTCTCTTCCCGCTTGCGCGCCGTGACCACCATCTCCTCGGTCACTCTGGCAGGCGGCTGTTGATCGGCCTGCTGCTGGGTTTGTTGTTGCTGGGTCTGCGCCGCAAGTGGGAGCGCACTCAGGACAAAGAGGAATACCACCACAAAGGAGAGAGAACGCCGGAGAGAGGGACGATGGACCATCGGAACCTCCTTCCCGATTTGTCGGGTCCGGCAAAGGATATCTCAGTCACCCCAGCTTCGGCAGCTTCACCTTCTCCTTGAAGACGGCCTCGAACCGATCGCCCACCTTGTCGAGGCGCCGCGGCATCGTTTTGATGTTGAATTTGAGGGGGTCCAGCCGTTTGGTGATCTCGCTCCACTGGAGCGGTGCGGAGACCGGTCCGCCGTCGATGGCGCGGAGCGAGTAGGGGGCGACCACGGTCTTTCCGAAGGCGTTCTGCTCGCAGTCGAGATAGAGGCGGCCGCGACGTTTGGAGAGGCTCCGCTCGACGGTCATCCCAGGGACCTTCGAGGCCACGGCCGCCGCGAGCCGGCAGGCGAAGTCGTGCATCTCGTCGTACGAATGGCCGGCCTCGAGCGGCACGAACACGTGGATGCCGCGCTTGCCGGAGGTCTTCGGCACGGAGGGCAGCTCGAGCTCGTCGAGGATCTTCCGCATCACCAGCGCCGCCTCGATGGCCTGATCGAAGCCCTTCCCTTTCGCAGGATCGAGATCGAACAGCATCCAGTCCGGCTGGTCGAGCGCCGGCGCGCGGGAGTGCCACATGTGCACCGTCAGCACCGACATCTGCGCCAGCCAGCGCAGGGCGTCGCGGCTGTCGGCGACCAGGTGCCGGACCTTCCCCCGTTTCGTCTGCGTGGGGGTCTCGACGAGCCGAAGCCAGTCCGGACCCTCGCGGCCGATGTTCTGCTGGAACCACGACGGCTTGTCGATCCCCTGGTTCCAGTGCTCGAGCGAGAGCGGCCGGTCGCGCAGCGCGCGCAGCATCGGCTCGGCGACGGCGTCGTAATACGCGGCCACGTCCGCCTTGGTGATCCTGTCCCGCGGATAGAGAATCCGATCGGGGTTTGTCAGCGTGACTCTCGGCGCAGCCGGTTTCTCTCTCACGACTTCCTCCGGCTCCTTATCTTCGCGCAGCCCGAGGAACGACGGATGGCGCAGGCGGCCCTCCGCGGTCCATTCGGTGAAGGCCACCTGTCCGACCAGCCGCGGCCGCACCCACGTCGCCGTCCGCACGCGCGGCGCGTTCCTGACCTCGGTTTTCGGCACGACGTCTTTCGACAGCTCCTCTTTCAACCAGACCCGCAGCTTGTGCGAAAAGCCGGTGCCGACCTTGCCGGCGTAGGTGAGCGATCCGTCTTTCTCGCGCACGGCCAGATGAAGCGATCCGATCTCCTTCGACGAATGTGTGCTCGGCTGCCAGCCGACGATGATCAGCTCCTGCTGGTTGACCGCTTTCAGTTTCAGCCATTCCCTCGAGCGGCGCCCCTCGTACACCGACGTCTTCTTCTTGGCGATCAGCCCCTCGTATCCCGCGCCGGCCGCGCGCTTCAGCGCCTTCTCACCCGGCCCCGCCACGACCTCCGACAGCTCGACCACCGCCGGCCGTTTGCGGAGCGCCCGCTCGAGCAGCTCGCGGCGCTGCTCCCAGGAGAGCTTGCGGAGATCCTTCCCATCGAGCCAGAGGATGTCGAAGACAAACAGCTTTTCGCGCTGCTCTCCCTGCTGCAGAAGCTGGAAGCGGGGAGCGCCGCGCTCGTCGAGTGCCACCACCTCGCCGTCGATGACCATGTCCGGGACCTTCCACTTCCCGAGTGCCGCGGCGATATGGGGGAAGCGCGTCGTCAGATCGAGCTGGTTCCGGCTCCACATGGCGCCCTCGCCGCCGGTGATCGCGGCGAGGGCGCGGAAGCCGTCGTACTTCAACTCGTACGTCCACGCTTTTTCGTCGCGCGGCGGCGTATCGGTCAGCGTCGCCAGCATCGGCGGAAACATGCGGCGAAGGAGCTGCTCCGGTTTTCCCATCAGCCGTTCAGATCGCTCGTCCCATGCACGCGGTATGCTACCCGGATGGACGACGATCCGAAGAGACCGATGGCGATGACGCGCGAGCAGATCCGCGAGCTCGCCGCGCGGGTCGCCGCGGAGATGAAGGCCGTGGGGACAGCGCGCCTTCCCGAGGATCTGCGCCGGCGGTTCATCGAGGTCCGCGCGGCCCTCTTCCAGCGCGGCCTCTACGATCCGGTGCTGGTGCGCTTCGACTCGGCCACCGTCCCGAAGGCGTCTACGCCAGAGATTGCCGACCAGCTTCTGCTGGCTGCTTCGTCACTTTAGCTTTTTGTGACCGCTTCCCGGGTGCGGTCGGTGCTACGCTTTTTCGTTCTCAGCCATGTTCGAGTCCGTCGTACCGGAAAGCTTCGGAAAGCGCAGCCGCCTGGTTTGTTACGAGGCCGGTCCTGTCTCGCTCGCCATCCACCTGGTCCTCATCGGCGGCGCCGTCGTTTGCAGCGTCTGGGACGTGGCCTTCCCTCAGCATTCACCCGCCCAGATGATGTCGTTCACGCTGGCAGAGCTTCCTCCTCCTCCCCCTCCCCCTCCCGCTCCTCCGAAAGCGGTCGAGAGCCGCCTGCCGGTGGTCCGGGTCATCGAGATGCCGGACGAGATCGTCGCCCCGACCATGATTCCGGAGAGCATCCCCGACCTCCGTCCGGAATCGCTCATCGCCGCGCCGATCGATGCCTCTCCTGAAGGCGTGGAGGGAGGGATCGAGGGAGGGATGCTCGGCGGCATCTTCGGCGGCGTGACCGGAGGAGAGGTCGGCGGCACGATCGGGGGGACGCACGGCGGCGTCATCGCCGACACGAATCAGGTGACGGTCGAGCGCGACCGGCCGCTGCCGATGTATCCCCTCTCGCAGGTCTACCCGAGCTACCCGGAAGAGGCGCGGCTCCGCGCCTGGGAAGACGAGCTCATCGTCCGTTACGTGGTCGGTACCAACGGCCGCGTGCGCGAAGTCACGGTCATCTCGCCCCCCGAACGCTCGATCTTCGTCGACGCCACGGTCAGGGCGATCAGCAACTGGCGTTTCCGCCCGCTCATCGAGGATGGGGAGCGGAAGGAAGTGGTCCACGAGCTGACGGTCTTTTACCGCATCACGCACACCTGACCGCCGATCCTGGCATCGTCTTAGCACACGACGCCTGTCAGGCTGGCCAGCGAGCCAGACCGCTAGCGACTTCGAGCGCGCCGATAATCCCAGCGGGGGTCGGCGCGCTTTGTTTTTCGTCACCTCGGGTCGTGACGCCCGTCCTCGCCCGGCAGTCCCCTTCAGCGTAGCCATAGCACCAGGAGGTTCGTATGAAGCGAGTCTTCTTGAAACTGGCTCCGCTGCTTCTGATCGCACTGGCCGCCGGAGCGGCCGAGCCTCTCCGAAATGAAATCCGCCTGATCGTCGAAAAGGCGCTGGCCGGTGAGCGCGAGGCCATCGCGCGGTACGACGCCTTCGCCGTCAAGGCAGACGAGGAGGGCTATGACGGCGCGGCAACGCTGTTCCGCGCACAGGCGCAGGCCGAACGGGTCCACGCGGCGCGGTTCGAGAAAATCCTTCGCGACCGCGGGCACGAAGTCCCGGCTGCCGCGGCGCAACGGCCGGCGGTCGGTGACACCGGCGGCAATCTCCGGGCCGCCGCCTCGGCCGAGGCGGCCGAGCGCGACGGGATTTATCGCGACGCGGTGGAGACGTGCCGGACGCACGGCGCCGCCGATCTGGCGAAGCTCTTCGACCAGACGCGCGACAGCGAAGTGGAGCACGGCAATCTCTGCATGGCCGCCGCGCGGAATCTCGAGGCCATGAAGGCCAGGAGGGCGTACTACGTCTGCGGCGCCTGCGGCTACACCACCGACGTGAAGCTGCCGCTCTGCCCGGCCTGCCGCCTCCGGCAACCGCCCGAGCGCGTCGATTAGCGCCTGCGATATCCTCCTCGGCATGAATGACCGCGACCGCCTCGAGAAGCTGGCGACGCTCTACCGCGCCCACGTGACCGTGCTCAAGCTCCGGCACGACCGGGCCATGGACGCCGCCGGCTTCGATCACCTGGTGATCTTCGCCGGTGCGCAGCACATGCAGTTCCTCGACGACATGGGTTACCCGTTCAAGGTCAACCCGCACTTCAAATACTGGGTGCCCGTCCGCGACAACCCGCATTGCTTCCTGATCTACACGCCGGGGGTGAAACCGCGCCTCGTCTACTACCAGCCGATCGACTACTGGCACAAGGCGGCCGGCCCTCCCGCGGGATGGTGGGCCGCACCGTTCGACATCGAGGTCATCAGCGCGCCGGAGGCGGCGGCGCGGTTCATGCCGACGAACGGCCGCGTCGCGTTCGTCGGCGAGTGGGACGAGACCTTCACGAAATGGGCGGCACTCGAATCCAACCCCACCGAGCTGATGGACCGCCTGCACTTCGATCGGGCCTGGAAGACCGAGTACGAGATCGAATGCCTCCGCATCGCGAACGAGATCGGAGCCCGCGCCCATGTCGCCGCCGAGAAGGCGTTCCGCGCCGGGGAATCGGAGTACGAGATCCACCTCGCCTATCTTCGCGCCGCCAGCCACACCGAGGAGGAGCTGCCGTACGGCAACATCATCGCCGTCAACGAGAACGCGGCGGTGCTGCACTACTACCACCACGACAGGAACCGGCTCGCGAAGAAGGCGCGGCATTCGTTCCTCATCGATGCCGGCGCGCAGTACAACGGCTACGCCTCCGACATCACCCGCACCTATTCCAGCCGGCGGGACGAGTTCCAGGAAATGATCCAGGCCATGGACGAGGCGCAGCTCGAGCTGTGCGACGCCGTCGCGCCGCGCGTCAACTATCCCGACGTGCACATGCTCGCGCACCGGAAGATCGCGGAGATGCTGCGCCGGTTCCGGTTCGTCGATCTCGACGCCGACGCGATCGTGGAGAAGCGCATCAGCAGCACCTTCTTCCCCCACGGCGTCGGCCACCTCCTCGGCCTGCAGGTGCACGACGTCGGCGGCTTCCAGGCCGACCCGCAGGGGAAGACGATCCCGAAGCCGGAAGGACACCCATTCCTCCGCCTGACCCGCATCGTCGAGCCGACGCAGGCTTTCACCATCGAGCCGGGGCTCTACTTCATCAACCCGCTCCTCGCCCAGCTGAAGAACAGTGACAACGCCAGGTACGTGAAGTGGGACAAGGTGGACGAGTTCCGCAAGTACGGCGGGATCCGCATCGAGGACGACGTCGTCGTGACCGACAACGGGCACGAGAACCTGACGCGGCAGGCCTTCCAGGCCGCGAGCTGATGCCCTTCGAAGCGCCAAGTCTCCCCTCCACGCTCAACGTGCTCTCGGCGATGATCACGCCGGCGGTGCTGATCCTCGCCACCAGCTCGCTGATCCTCACGACGACGAACCGCCTGGTGCGGGTCGTCGATCGCGTGCGGGCGATGCTTCCGGAATTCGAGCGCCAGGCCGACTCGGAGTCGGATGACCCGCGAAGTCTCGAGCGGCGGCAGATGCTGTTCGGCCAGCTCGATCGGGCCACGGTCCGCGCGCGCCTCATCCAGAAAGCGATCACCCGTCTCTACACCGCCCTGAGCGCCTTCCTGGCCACGAGCGCGGCTCTCGGCATCACCGCCTTCACGCACATCGAGGCGGCCTGGCTTCCCCTCTCCCTCGGCGTCATCGGCGTCGCGCTCCTCTTTTCGGCCAGCATCCTGCTGATTCTCGAATCGCGGATCGCACTCGCCTCGACCTATGCCGAGATGGATTACATCCGCCGGATCAGCCGTTCCGCCGCCCCGGAAGGACACCGCGGCCCGCGGCGCTGGTGGCGCCTGATCGGATGAGCGCGTGAGCGAGATCCTCCTCTACGCGGCCGCCGGCTTTCTCGCGCAGCTCGTCGACGGCGTTCTCGGCATGGGCTACGGCGTGAGCGCTACGTCGCTCCTGCTCTCCCTCGGCGTCTCGCCGGTCGTCTCCAGCGCCAGCGTGCACACGGCGGAGACCGTCACCACCGGCTTCTCGGCCTGGTCGCATTACCGCTACGGCAACGTGATCTGGTCGCTGGCAAAACGGCTTCTCATCCCCGGGGTCATCGGTGCCGTCATCGGCGCGTATCTGCTGACACGGATTCCGGGCGATGCAATCCGGCCATTCATCGCCGCCTACCTGCTCATCATGGGGGCGCTGATTCTGGTGAAGGCGTTCGCCGGCGCGACGCCGCGCGAGTCGCACGCCCGCCTGGCACCGCTCGGACTCGCGGGAGGCTTCTTCGACGCCATCGGCGGAGGAGGGTGGGGGCCGATCGTCGTCGGGACGCTGCTGGCGCGGGGCAATCAGCCGCGGACGACGATCGGCTCGGTCAACTTCGCGGAGTTTTTTGTCACGGTCGCCGCGGCGACGACATTCTTCCTGACGATCGGCATCGCGGCCTGGAAGCCGATCGCCGGCCTCGCCATCGGCGGCGCCATCGCCGCTCCGATCGCCGCGAAGCTGGTGAACCGGATTCCCGCCCGCCCGCTCATGATCGGCGTCGGGCTCTTCGTCATCGTGCTGAGCGTGCGAACCCTCGTGTCATTCTGAGCCGCGAAGACGGCGAAGAATCCCCCTCGCGGAAGGGGATCCTTCGCGCTCTGCGGCGCTCAGGATGACATGGAGGGAAAGGCGCGATGCTTTCGGATGAGCTGGAGCGACTGTTGAAGCAGCGCCATGTTCTCCGCCCGGTTCAGCCACGTCGACCGCCCTGACGGATGCGGCAACACCACCACGTCGAACTCGTGACCGGCGCGCGAGGCGCGATGGATCCGGCCGACGGCGTCCTTGAGCTGCGCGATTCCGATGAGCTGCTGCGAGGCCAGCGTGCCGACGGCGATCACCAGCTCCGGCCGGAGCATGGCCATCTCGCGATCGAGATGCGCGCCGCATCGGGCGATCTCATCGGCGTCGGGAACACGATCCCCACCCTTCGGATCTTTTCCCGGAAAACAGCGGATCACCGCGGCGATGTGAACGCGCTGGCGGAACTCCGTTTCCGCGATGTCGAGGTGGTCGGCAAACCAGCGGAAGAGCCGTTGTCCGGCGGTGAAGGCGAAGGGACGGCGATCGACGACCTCGCGCGGACCGGGGGCCTGGCCGATGAGCATGACGCGCGTCCCCTCGACGGCGCCGGTGACCGGCTCGCCGAAGACGTTCGGGCAGGCGCGGCAGGCGAAGAGGCGCGCGAGGTGGTCGCGGAACTGCGTGTTACCATCGCCGTGCATGAAGCGGGTTCTTTGTGCGTCTCTCATTCTCCTCTGCTCGGCGAGCGCCGAGGCGTGGACGCGCGCCGGTGACGAGCGGATCGCGAACAAGGCGGCCCAGCTCGCGCCGGGCGACCTCCGCATCATGATCGAGCGCTTCGAGCTCGAATACAAACAGGGGCAGGCGCGCGCGCAATCCGACGAAGGGTCCGACACGCATCGGAACTACACCCGGCGCGGGATGCTGCGGCAGAGGATCGAGCACGAGACGAACGTCGCCGTCACCATGGTCCGCGGCGGCCGGCCGATGAGCTCGGTGGTAGACCAGCTCGGCTTCCTCGCCCACTTCGTCGCCGACGCCAACAACCCGTTTCACATCCTGAACGACGATCCGCGTCTGAGCGCATCCGAGAGCGACTTCAAGCGGTATTTCGAGCGCCGCCTGGCGAAGTTCCCCACCGTCTTCTACGGGCTCGAGCCAAACTTCCGCCTCGGCGCCTACCTCGACAAGACGATCGCCCGCACCTCGAGCTTCTATCCCCTGATGCGCGAGGAGTACTTCCGCCACGGCGAGCGAAGGACCTCGGCCGAGTTCGACGACCGCTCCACCGCCTTCGGCATCGCCTCGGTCTGCTATTCGCGGGCCGTGACCGACCTGGTCAACCTCTACTACTACATCTGGCGGCAGGCCGGCGGCGATGTCCGCTCGGCATCGCTCATGCGTGGGAGCAACCTCGTATTGAATGCGAATTGAGCGCGCCATCATCTCCGTCTCCGACAAGTCGGGCGTCGTCGAGCTCGCCAAAGCGCTGAAGGAACACCGGGTCGAGATCCTCTCGACCGGCGGAACCGCCAGGCACCTCCAGTCGGCGGGCATCGCCGTCACCGCCATCTCCGAATGGTCGGGGGCGCCGGAAATCCTCGGCGGGCGGGTCAAGACGCTGACTCCCAAGGTCTTCGGATCGATCCTGATGGATCGGACAAACTCCGACCACGTGGCCGACTGCGCGCGGCTCAGCATCCCTCGCGTCGACGTCGTCGTCGTCAACCTCTATCCGTTCCAGTCCACCGTGGCGAAGCCGAACGTCACGCTCGCCGACGCAGTCGAGCAGATCGACGTCGGCGGTCCGGCCATGCTCCGCGCCGCGGCGAAGAACCACCGTCACGTCCTCCCGCTGTGCGACCCCTCGCTCTACGACGCCTTCATCCGCGAGCTGGAGGGGGCGGAGATCTCCGACGCCTTCCGCTTGCGATGCGCCATCGCCGTCTACGAGAAGACGTCGGCGTACGACGCGGCGATCGCATCGTGGCTGCGGCGTGAAGCGAGCGAAACCTACGAGGAGGCGACCGAGCGGGCATCGACTCCAGACCTGCTCAACGTCTCCCTGACGAAGTTCCAGGATCTCCGTTACGGGGAGAATCCGCAGCAAAGCGCGTCGTTCTATGTCGCGTCGCAGTCGAAACCGTTCGAGCAGATCCAGGGGAAGGAGCTTTCGTACAACAACCTCCTCGATCTCGACGCCGCCATCCGCCTGGCCAACGCCTTCCACGAGCCGGCCATCGCCGTGATCAAGCACACCAACCCCTGCGGCGTGGCGCGGCGGGAGACGCTCGTCGACGCGCTCGGCGCGGCGCTGCAGTCGGACCCCGTGTCCGCGTTCGGCGGCATCATCGGCGCCAACCGCGAGCTCGACGCGGCGTGCGCCCGCGCCGTCGGAGACATCTTTCTCGAGGTGATCGTCGCCCCATCGTTCTCCGAAGAAGCGCTTCAGCTTCTGACGAAGAAAAAAAACCTGCGCCTCGTCATCACCGAGGCGAAGGTGCCGGAGCTGGAGCTCCGCTCCGCGGCCGGCGGCGTGCTGGCGCAGACGGCCGATCGCGTGGCCGGCCGCGACATGTGGAAGTTCGTGACGGAGAAGATCCCGACCGACGACGAGATCGACGGGCTGGAGTTCGCCTGGATCGTGTCGGCCTTCGTCAAATCGAACGCGATCGTTCTCACGAACCAGACGCAGTCGGTGGGAATCGGCGCCGGACAGATGAGCCGCGTCGACGCCGGGCGCGTCGCCATCATGAAAGCGGTGCTGCCGGTGTCGGGGACGTTCGCCGCCTCCGACGCCTTCTTCCCGTTCCGCGACGGCCTCGACCTCCTGGCCGATGCCGGCATCCGCGCCATCATCCAGCCCGGCGGCTCGGTGCGCGACGAAGAGGTGATCGCCGCCGCGAACGAGCGCGGCGTGGCGATGGTGTTCACGGGGGAAAGGCACTTCAGGCATTAGAGAATCGTTGGTCGTTGGGCGTTGGTCGTCCCACCCGCCCACGACCAACGACCAACGACCAACGACCAACGAACATGTTCGAACCCGAAACCATCCTCTCCTACGTAACCTCGATGACGCGCGAGTCGAGCGTGGCGAAAACGCTCCGCGAGCGGACGTCGGCGATGCCGATGGCGGTCATGCAGATCTCCCCGGACGAGGCGGCGCTGCTCTCGTTCCTGGTCACCGCCATCGGCGCGAAGAAGGCGCTGGAGATCGGGACGTTCACCGGCTACAGCGCACTGGCCATCGCCTCGGCGCTCCCGGCCGGCGGGACGCTCGTCTGCTGCGACGTCAGCGTGGAGTGGACCAACGTCGGTAAGGAGTTCTGGCGCGAGGCCGGCGTCGCCGAACGGATCGACCTCCGCATCGCCCCCGCCCTCGAGACGCTGCGGGCGCTGATCGAGAACCGTGCCTCCGGGACGTTCGACTTCGCCTTCGTCGATGCCGAGAAGAGCGAATACGCTCACTACTACGAGCTGGTGCTGCAGCTCCTCCGGCCCGGCGGCGTCATGGTGCTCGACAACATGCTGCGCGACGGGCAGGTGGCCGACCCCTCGGTTGACGAGCCGGGGACCGTGGTCATCCGCGAGCTCAATCAGACCATCCGCGATGATGCCCGCGTCGACGCGGTGCTGCTGACGATCCGCGACGGAGTCATGCTGGTGAGGAAGCGCTGATGCCGGCCGCGTCCGACATCAAGGTCATCGTCTCCGACGTCGACGGGGTCTGGACCGACGGCCGCATCATTTACAGCGGCGAGCAGCGCGAGACGAAGGAGTTCCACGTGCGCGACGGCCTGGCGGTCAAGCTCGCCCAGCGCGCCGGCATCACGGTCGTGCTGCTGACCAGCCGCCGCTCCGCCGCGGTCGAACG
This sequence comes from Thermoanaerobaculia bacterium, assembly GCA_035525015.1. Classification (GTDB taxonomy): domain Bacteria; phylum Acidobacteriota; class Thermoanaerobaculia; order Gp7-AA8; family Gp7-AA8; genus DATLEX01. Next base: position 15,992 of record DATLFC010000089.1, read on the forward strand.
GCGGGCCCGCGAGCTCGGCATCACCGAGGTGCGGCAGGGGGTGTCGAACAAACTGGAGGAAACGGAGCGGATCGCCATGAAGCTCGGCGTCTCGTTCGACCAGATGCTCTACATCGGCGACGACCTCCCCGATCTCGGCCCCATGAAGCGGGTGGCCGTCTCCGCGGCGCCCGCCGACGCCGCGCCGGAGGTGCTCGAGGCCGCGACCTGGAAGCTGGCCAGCGACGGCGGACGGGGCGCGTTTCGCGAGCTCGTCGAGCGCCTCCTCCGCGAGCGCGGC
>DATLFC010000110.1:0-43066 GCA_035525015.1 Thermoanaerobaculia bacterium
CTGGGGACGGCCTGGGTCGCGGAGAGCCATCTGTCGACCGAGGTGCAGAAGATGAATCCGGGTGCGGTGATCCCGCACTTCGTCGGCGAGATCGGTCTCAACACCGACATTCTGCAGCTCGCCCACCGCGTTTTCGCGCGGACGAAGCGGATCGGGGTCGGCTCGGCGATCATGAACATCCTCTGCAACGGCGGCCCCATCGCCGCGGCAGAGCGGGTCAAGACGTTCCTGGCGCTGCACGGTCTCGATCCGGCGGAGCAGCGCATCCTGACCATCGGTTTCGCTTCGGGCCGCTTTCCGTTCATCAACATCCCGTACGGAATCGTGCCGCGCGACGCGGTCGAAGAGGCGGCGTGGCCGGTAGTGAAGAACAAGATCTTCGAGGAAGCGACCGAGATCTTCCTGAGGCTGCTGCGCGGGGAGATCCTCAGCTCCGACCTGGTGGCGAAGAGGTCGCTGGCGCGGCCCGACTTCCGGAGCGACGCCGACTGGCAGCGCGTTCTCGCCGCGCACGGCGCGCCGGCCGACGAGATTCCGCTGCGGCCGCGATGGGTCTTCCCGAACCTGAAGATCGTGCCGCAGGAGCCGCGCATGGAGCTGCTGCGGCTGTCGATCGGATCGCACGATCCGCGGACCCAGCTCTTCGCGAACACCCTCCTGCCGGTCGGCGTGTTCAACCTCTCGATCACCCCCGGCGACGAGATCGAGAAGACGAACGAGCGGATGAGGACGCGCTACCACCCGGACGGCGGCGGCTGGGAGCGGCGGCTGATGCCGCGCACCGTCCTCGTCTTCATGAACGACGATCCGGCGCGAGCCGCCGAAGAAGCGCGCGCGGCGCTGTCGAACTACTGGCGGGCGCTGGAAGGAACGCTGGATGAAGAGAAGGTGCGGCGTGCCACCGGCAACGCCCTGATCGGCGACGCCGAGGCCATCGCCGGGCAGGTAGCGGCACGCTTCGACGCCGACGACCGGCTCATGCTGTGGTTTGATTTCAATAATCACGACTCAAAACGAGTCATGAAAAACATGTCTGATTTCATGAATCGCGTCGCGTCACGGTTCGCATGAAGCGCCTGCTCGCCGCCGCCCTCGTCCTGGCGATCACGTTCCCCGCGTCGTGGTTCGTCTCCCGTTCCCGGACCTTCCAGCTTTTCGGTGAGATCGTGCCGCGCGTCGAGATGGAGCGCCGCCTGGTGGCGCTGACGTTCGACGACGGGCCGCGGGCGGCGGCGCTGCCCGAGATCCTCGAGCCGCTCGCGCAGAACGGCGTCCAGGCGACGTTCTTTCTCTGCGGCGCGCAGATGGAGGAGCAGCCGGGGGTCGCCGAGGCGCTCGTCGCCGCCGGGCACGAGCTCGGGAACCACTCCTGGTCCCATCGCCGGATGGTGCTGAAGTCGCCGGCGTTCATCGCCGGTGAGATCGAGAAGACGGACGCGCTGATCCGGGCCGCCGGCCATCAGGGGACGATCCACTTCCGCGCGCCCTACGGCAAGAAACTCCTGCTCCTGCCGTGGTACCTGCAGCGCCGCGGCCGGATTCATGTGACCTGGGACGTGGAGCCGGAGAGCGATCCCGCCATCGACGCCGACGCGGCCCGCATCGCCGAGCATGTCCTGGAGAGGGTTCGCCCGGGGTCGATCATTCTCCTCCACCCCTGGTACGGTGCCCGCGAGAATACGCGGAAGGCGCTGCCGGCCATCGTCGAGGGGCTGCGGGCGCGCGGGTACGAGCTCGTCACCGTCTCCGAGTTACTGCGGCACCGGTGACTTAGAATTCGCTGCGGTGGCCACCTACGACGAGAACCGCCCCGTCAACTTCGCCCGGGCGATGCCGAACTGGCAGCCGCTCGTCGAATTCCGGCGCAACGGCGTGGCGGAGAACACGGTGCACGGCGCGGTCTCATGGGTCTCCGGGCGCAACCTCATCTACTCGTTCGGCGGCAACGTCGAGGTCTACGGCCGCTCGATGGTGAAGCCGATCATGATGAAGGTCTTCGCGGAGGAGTTCGGGCGGACGTTCAGCACCGAGCAGCAGGCCATCTCCGTCGCCTCGCACAACGGCGATACCGAGCATGTCCGCGTGGCGCGGTCGCTCCTGAGCGAAGGGGAGTGGGGGCTGATGCAGGCGCCGCACGACGTCCCGCTGGTGCAGTTCGGCCGGCAGGTACGGCGGCCGCGCCGCTGGTATCACTGCTGCTCCGGCGAACATGCGGCGATCCTTCGCGGGTGCAAGTTGAAAGGATGGGCGCGCGTCGGGTACGTCTGGCCGCACCATCCGTTCTTTCAGGAGCACCTGGCGTACCTGCGCGGCGTGCTGGCGCCCGACTGGACGGACGGCGTCATCGCCAAGGATGGCTGCGGGTTGCCGACGGTGAGCATGACCGTGACCGATCTGGCGAAGCTCTTCGCAAACCTCGTCACGGAAAAAGATCGCGACTGGATCTGGCCGGCGATGGTGAAGCATCCCGATCTGATCGGCGGGTTCAACCGCCTCGATTCGACCGTGCTGAAAGCGTGCGGCGGCCGCGTTCTGGCGAAGGAGGGGGCGGACGGACTTCTCGGTCTGGCCATCCAGCATCCCGAATTTCCGGAAGGCCTCGGCGTGGTCGTCAAAGTCGCGCACGGCTGGAATCCCCAGGCGACCTGGTACGTGGCCCGCTACATCCTCGGCGTCCTCGGATTCGATTTCCGGAATCCGTACAAGCTGCGCCGGCAGAAGCCCTTCATCGTGCCGGAGGTGATTCCGCCGCATCTCCGCGAGCGGATGGCGGCGATCGTCCCGTGGGACTCGTGGGATCCCGACATCGACCGCTGGGAGTTCGACCCGAGCGATTTCACCGCCCATGCGACTCGCTAACTTCATCGGCAACGAGTTCGTGCCGCCCGCGTCGGGCGCGTATTTCGACGACATCGGTCCGGCGACGGGCGATGTGATCGCACAGATTCCCGACAGCGATGGCCGCGACATCGAGGCGGCGGTGGCGGCGGCGCGCCGGGCCTTTCCGGCATGGTCGCGCACACCCGCCGTCGAGCGATCGCGTCTGCTGATGCGCGTCGCCGATCTCATCGAAGCGAATCTCGACGAGCTGGCGCGGCTGGAGAGCCTCGACAACGGCAAGACGGTCGCGCTGGCGCGGCGGCTCGACATCCCCCGCGCCGTCGCCAACTTCCGTTTCTTCGCCACGGCCATCCTGCACTACGCCAGCGAGGCGCATGTGACCGACGGCGTCGCGCTCAACTACACCTTGCGACAGCCGCTCGGCGTGGCCGGCCTCATCTCGCCGTGGAATCTCCCGCTCTACCTCCTGACCTGGAAGATCGCGCCGGCCGTCGCGGCAGGAAACACCTGCGTGGCCAAGCCGTCCGAGCTGACGCCGCTCACGGCGAACCGCCTCGCCGAGCTGGTCGTCGAAGCGGGCATTCCTCCCGGCGTGATCAACATCGTCCACGGCCACGGCGCGAAGGCCGGAGAAGCACTCACCTCGCATCCGAATGTCCCGCTGATCTCGTTCACCGGAGGAACCGTGACGGGGGCGAAGGTCGGTGGCGCGGCGGCACCTCACTTCAAGAAGGTCTCGCTCGAGCTGGGCGGCAAGAATCCGAACCTGATTTTCGCCGACGCCGACCTGCCGGAGGCCGTCGCGACATCCATCCAGTCCAGCTTCGCCAACCAGGGGGAGATCTGCCTCTGCGGATCGCGGATCTTCGTCGAGCGATCGGCGTACGACCGCTTCGTCGAAGAGTTCGTCGCCGCGACGCGACGCCTTCGCATCGGCGATCCCGCCGACGAGTCGACCGACGTCGGCGCGCTGATCAGTGAGGCCCACCTGCAGAAGGTCGGCGGCTACGTCGATCTGGCGAAGGAGGAGGGGGGGACGATCCTGACCGGCGGACGGCGGGTCGACCGGCCCGGCTTCTTCTTCGAGCCGACCGTAATCACCGGTCTCGACTGCGACTGCCGCGTCCTGCAGGAGGAGATCTTCGGACCGCTCGTCACAATCACGCCGTTCGACTCGGAGAATGAGGCCGTGGGGTTCGCGAACTCGACGAAGTACGGGCTGTCGGCAACGCTCTGGACGCGGGACCTGCAGCGCGCCCATCGCGTGGCCGCGGCGCTCGACTCCGGGACGGTCTGGATCAACTGCTGGCTGCTGCGCGACCTCCGCGTTCCCTTCGGCGGCATGAAGGAAAGTGGCGTCGGTCGTGAAGGTGGCTTCGAATCATTGAACTTCTTCACGGAAGCGAAGAATGTGTGCGTGAAATTATGAGCAAAGGCGAAATCATCGGCGGTCTCCTCGCACCCCATCCACCTCACATCGTCTACGGCGAGAATCACTGGCGCAACGAGCCGAAGTCCGAATGCGGCTGGGAGGTTCTGCGCTGGGGCTACCAGCGGGCCCGGAAGCACTTCCTGGCCAAGAAGCCCGACGTCATCCTCGTGCATTCGCCGCACTGGCAGACGGTCATCGGTCACCACTTCCTCGGCGTCCCGGAGTTTCACGGCCTCTCGGTCGATCCGATCTTCCCGAATCTCTTCCGCTACCAGTACGACATCAAGGTCGACGTGGAGCTGGCGGAGATGATCGCCGAGGAGGGGAAGAAGGACGGCCTGGTGACGAAGATGATGCGGAATCCGAACTTCCGCGTCGACTACGGGACGATCGTGTCCTGCCACATGATGAATCCGGAGTGGGACGTCCCCATCGTCGGCATCTCGTCGAACAATTCTCCCTACTACTTCTCCAACGAGATGGGACAGGCGCAGATGATCCGCCTCGGGCAGGCCACGAAGCGGGCCATCGAGAAGAGCGGCCGCCGCGCGATTCTCCTGGCGTCGAACACGCTCTCGCATCGCCACTTCACCACCGAGCCGCAGATCCCCGAGGACATGTCGCGCGAGCACGTCTACGAGCACTCCGGATACCTGTGGGACATGCAGGTGATCGATCTGATGCGCACGGGCCGGACGCGCGAGCTGATCGCGATTCTCCCCGAGTTCATGGACCACGCCGTCTCCGAGGTGAAAGCCGGCTCGCTGGCCTGGATGCTGTCGGCGCTCGACTTCCCCGACTACCCCGGCGAGCTGTACGGCTACTGGACGGTGATCGGGACGGGGAATGCTGTTGTCGGGTGGGATCCTGTTTTGCGGGGGGCCGCTACGACACAGGGTCCGAATTGAGAATTGAGAATTGAGAATTGAGAAAGGGCGACGACATTCGAGGGCGAGCTTTTCAGTTTGCCTGTGACGTGTCTGATCTTTGCGATGGAGTGGCTGTGACAGGGTTCAGCGAGCGACGCGTTGCCGGACAGCTCGTGGATGCTGCACACTCGATCGGTGCCAACCTCGAGGAAGCGGATGCCGCCCAGAGTCGCGCCGATTTCATCTCCAAGTGCTCGGTATCTCTCAAGGAAGCTCGGGAGTCGCATTACTGGCTGCGCTTACTTCGGCACAAAGGAAAGCTGCCTGATGATCGTCTGCTCGACGAATGCAACGAAATCATTGCAGTTCTGACGACGATCGTTCGAAAGACCCGAGGCGAATGAGCAATTCTCAATTCTCAATTCTCAATTCTCAATTCATACGCAAAGCGTATGTGGTTCCCGGCCAACCGCACATCTACCTGGCACCCGACAGGAACAAAGGTTGGGGATCACTCAAAAGAGCCTGCGAGGCTGTGGCCAGGGACATCGCCACGAGCGGTGCCGAGCTGCTGCTCGTGTACTCGACGCAGTGGTTCTCGGTCATCGGGCACCTGATGCAGGTCGATCCGGATCCGGAGTGGGTGCTGGTCGACCAGAACTGGTACGAGTTCGGGGAGATCCCTTACAAGTTCCGGGTCGATCCGGCGTTCGGCGAGTTGTATGCGGGCATCTGCAAGGAGCGGGGAATGCAGGCCTCCACCGTGAACTATCACGGGTTTCCGATCGACACCGGGACCGTCGTCGCGTTGAAGCTGCTCAATCCCGACAACGCCATTCCGGCCTCCGTGGTCTCGTGCAACATCTACGCGGAGCGCGACGAGAGCCGGGCTCTCGGATTCGCGGCCCGCGCGGCCATCGAGCAGTACGGAAAGAAGACGATCGTCGTCTGCGTGACGAATCTCTCCAACCGGTACGAGGTGGGCGAGATCGATCCGGCGCGCGACCGCATCTCCTCGGCGAAGGACGACGAGTGGAACCGCAAGATCCTGGAGATGCTCGGCGAGGGAAGGCTCGAGGACGTGGCGCAGGTGGCGCGGGAGTTCGGGCGGGAAGCGAACGCCGACATGGGCTTCAAGGCCGTCTGGTGGCTGGCGGCGCTGATGGGAGAGCACAACCGCTACGACGGCAAGGTGTGGGATTACCAGCCGGTGTGGGGGACGGGCTGCGGGATCGTGGAGCTGACGCCGTCGACCAAGCAGCTCGATTTCGAAAAGGAATTCGACGAGGTGCCGGTCGCGGCCCTGGCTGCGGGGAGCGGCTCCGGACTGCAGACGCACAACGTCCTGGCCGAGGGACCGTCCGTCGATCGGAGCAGCGAGCTCTCATCACAGGACGCCCGGGTGGCGCCGGTCATCCGGACCGAGCGCGCCCCCAGACCGGTCGGCCCGTATCCGCACGCGCGGCGCGTCGGGAATCTTCTCTTCCTCTCCGGGATCGGGCCGCGAAAGCCGGGGACGAACGAGGTGCCGTCCGGCATCGAAGCGCAGACGCGCTCGTGCATCGAGAACATCCGGGTGATTCTCGAAGAGGCGGGCAGCTCGCTGGAAAAAGTTCTCGATGTGACGGTGTATCTCACCGACATGAAGCGTGACTTCGACCGTTTCAACGAGATTTACGCGGAGTACCTCGGTCACGTGCAGCCGACGCGGACGACCGTCGGCGTCGATTCGCTGCCGACACCGATCGACGTCGAATTGAAGGTGATCGCCGCAGCCTAGGATTGTTGCATGGCACCGGCGCTGCGGGCCCGCAGGAATCGCTCGAGCTCCGGCGGCGGGATGGGACGGCTGAAGAGATAGCCCTGCACGTAATCGCACTCTTCGCGCCGCAGGTAGTCCAGCTGCTCCTGCGTTTCCACACCTTCGGCGATGACCGCGATGCCGAGCCGGTGGGCCATGGAGATGACGGCGCCGACGATGGCCGCGTCGCGCCTGTCGGTCGTCACGTCGCGTACGAACGACTGGTCGAGCTTCAGAGTGTCGATGGGAAACTGTTTCAGGTAGTTCAGCGACGAATAGCCGGTGCCGAAATCGTCCATGGAGATGTTGACGCCGAGATCCTTCAGCTCGCGGAGCGTGACGATCGTGTTCTCGGCGTTCTGCATCGCGCTGCTCTCGGTGATCTCCAGCTCCAGCGAGGACGGCTCGATGCCGGTATCGGCGATGACCGAGCGGATCTGCGCCACGAGATCGGGATGCTGAAACTGCCTCGCTGACAGGTTCACCGCGATGGTGAGCGGCTGATCGAGCTCTTTCTGCCAATGCCTGACCTGCCGGCAGGCGGTCCGCAGCACCCACTCGCCGATGGGAACGATCAGCCCCGACATCTCGGCCAGCGAAATGAAGTGCACCGGGCCGAGGAGACCGCGCTCGGGATGCTGCCACCGGACCAGCGATTCGACGCCCACCACCACCCCGCTCCCGGCCACGACCACCGGCTGGTAGTGGAGAACGAGCTCGTTCTGACTCAGTGCGCGGCGGAGCGTGTTCTCGAGAGCGAGCCGCTCCAGGGCGCGCGCATTCATGGCCGGGGCGTAGAGCTGGTAGCTGTCCCGCCCCTGTTCCTTGGCCCGATACATCGCGGTGTCGGCGTTGCGGACCAGCGTCTCCGCATCGAGGCCGTCACTCGGGTAGATGGCCACTCCGATGCTCGTGGTGACGAAGAGCTCCCGCTCGTTGATCTCGAAGGGGACCTTGACCGTCTCGATGATCTTGCTGGCGATCTTCGCCGCATCCTCGATCTTGTCGATGCGGGGAATGACGAGCGTGAACTCGTCGCCGCCGAACCGCGCCACCGTGTCGCCTTCGCGGACGCAGCGACGGATCCGCTCCGCCGCCGATTTCAGCAGCACATCGCCGACGCTGTGGCCCAGCGAGTCATTGATGTCCTTGAAGCGGTCGAGATCGAGAAAGAGGACCGCCAGCTTCTGGCTGGCGCGGTTCGCCTGCGCCACGGCGATGATGAGGCGGTCCATGAACAGCGGACGGTTCGGAAGCCCGGTCAGCGCGTCGTGATAGGCGAGGTGCTCGACCTGGTCCGCGGCGATGGACGCGGCTTCGCGCTCGTCCTCCAGCAGCGAAGCGATCATCCCCAGGCCGATGAGCGAGAGGAGGAGGAGACTGAGCATCGGCCAGTAAATCGGCATCTCCGGGCGGAGCCCTGAAGGCAGGGCCGAGAAGGCGACGGCGGATTCGGCGAGCCGTTCCATCGCATGCAGGCCGAGGGCGACTCCCAGCACGGCCGACCCGACGCCGGCGCGCAGGCGGCGCGTGCGCCAGATCGCGACGGCCATCACCGCCAGGGCCACAGCGCTCAGCGCGGCAAAAACGCCGAGCCGCGCCATGTGGCGCGAGGCCGCTGTCCCGGCGTCGTGCGTGAACAGCACGGCCATGAGTGCGCCGAACCCTCCCACCGTCAGGAGAATCCGTTTCGATTCACGCAGCCGTACCGGGCGCCGCCGCACGAGCTCGTAGGCGCCGAAGGCCAGCCAGGCGATCTGAAGATACGCCGCGGCATTCGCCACCATGGCCGGACCGATACGGAACGGGTGAAACGGAGGAACGTCGAGATAGATGGCCGCGGTGCGACTCCCGACCAGCGCCAGCTCGGCAACGGCGAGCGCAGCCCAGCTCAGGGTCCAGTGATAGACGTACGATTTCCGATACTGCCGGTAACACCCCGCCAGCAGCGCGGTCATGACCACGGCAGTGATGAAGTGCGCAGAGAAACTGAGACCGGCCGCGATCGTGAGCTCAGGCAAGGGGCGGCGGCTCCTGACCGGTATACCCGGCGAGCAGACGCCGTGCAGCCGGGCCGAACGTGAAGTGCTGCGCGTGCGCGATGGCCATGCGGCGTACATCATCGCCCGGTTGTGCGAACGCGTCGAGAACGATCGGCGCCAGCGACTCCGGCGTGCTGCCGGCCGAGACGAAACGCGGCGCCAGCGGACCGAGGAGGGAGTGGACGCCGGGAATGGGATAGGAGGCCGCCGGAACGCCGCAGCCGAGGACTTCGATGATGGCCCGGTGACCCTCGTCCGAGCCGGCCGCCGTGAACAGCAGAACGTCGGCCGCGCGGTAATGCTCCGGCAGGTCCTCCTCGTGATAGCCGGCGAAGAAGACACCCGACGCAACGTCGAGCTCGCGGGCCAGACGCTCCAGATGGGGACGATGCTCGCCGTGGCCGATGATCATGAGCCGGCTCGCATGATGGACGCGGCGCACGAGCGCGTAGATGCGGATGGCATCTTCGAATCCGCGGCCCGCCGACAGTTTGCCGATCACAGTCATTACGCGAACGTGCGAATCGAAGCCGTATTCCGCCCGGACGTCCGGCCCCTCCGGTTTGAACAGCCGCGTGTCGAGTGGCGGAGGGGTGAAGGTGACCTTGTGTCCGCGCAGCAGCGGTACATCGCGGAAGGTCTCGTTGATCACGAAGATCGCATCGCTTCGGCGGACGAACGAGGAATTGAACGTGTCGTTCCGCAGCGCCCGGTGCGAGTGGTAGGTCCTCGCCAGCAGCAGCGGCCTCCGGCGCGATGCCAATCGCGCCATGAAACTGGCCAGCGACTGGTCGTAGGAAAGGTGGGCGTGCAGGATGTCGATCCCGATGCCGGAAACGAGCCGGCGGATGGCACGAACCGAGCGGAGGAACGCCAGCGGGTTCTGCTCCTTCTCGATGATCGGATGCGCGAAGGGGACTCCGCGGAGCTTCGTCTCCAGCTTGTACCCGCCGGCGTACGCGTAGTGCGCGTCGATGCCCGATTCGCGGAGCGCCTCCACCTCTGCGAAAGCCGGTGCAGCCGCGCCCGTCCACCGGTTCCCGGCAGCGAGGTGAAGAATCTTCATCTGTTATAGTTCCGCGCCGAATGGCAGTCGACCAGGAACTGCTCGAGATTCTAGCGTGCCCTCTCTGCAAGGAAGAGGTGAAGGTCATCCCGCTCACCGAGGAGCGCCGCGCCGCCGTTCGCGACAAGTACCGCGAGAAGTTCCGCGGCGAAGAGCCCGTCGTCGAGCACGGTCTGCAGTGCGTGAAGTGCCGGCGGATTTATCCCATCGTCAGCGACATTCCGGTCATGCTCGTCGATGAAGCTTTCGACGACGCGTGACGCCCTCCGACAGCTGAAGGCGCAGCCGCGCGCGCTGCGCATCGCCGCGGCCTTCTACCTCCTCCATATTCTCGTCCAGGGAAAGATCGCGCCGCTCGAGATCAGCGCCTTCCTGACCATCCTCTTCCTCGGCTGGGCGATCGGACGCGGTGAGGTACGCCCCTCCTTCCACATCCTCTACTTCCCCCTGATCCTCTACGGCATCGCATCTTCGGTTTCCGCACTCATCAACTGGCCCTCGATGCATCCGCTCGCAGACGCCATGACCTGGTTCAAGATGCTCATCTTTCCGGCCGCACTCATCCTCTTCCGCAGCGTGCCGGGGCTGAAGAGCCTCGCTCTGCGCGCGCAGATCATCTTCGCCGTCGTTCTGTCGCTCATCGCCGTCGGCCAGTATCTGGCCCTCCCCCAGGCCACGCTCGAGACGCGCGTGACCGGCACGCTCTCCCACGTCATGACGCTCTCCGGAATGCTGCTGGCGGTCGGCCTTCTGTTGGTCGTGCTCGCCGCGCACTGGCAGCGGTGGTGGCTGATCGCGTCCGCGGCCGTGGTCACCTTCGCGCTCTTTCTGACCTACACCCGCAGCGTCTGGCTCGGCTGGATCGTGGCCGTGTCGATTCTGCTGATCCTCGAGCGCCCTCGCTGGATCCCGCTCGTGGCGGCCGCCGCGCTGGTGTTCGTGACCTTCATGCCGATGAGCTTCTTCAGCCGTCTGGTGTCCAGCTTCGACGTCGAGCAGTCTTCGAATCTCGACCGCATCCGGATGGCCCAAGGAGGCATCGAGATGATCAAGGACTTCCCGGTGGCCGGCGTCGGCCCCGCCTACGTGAAAGAGGTCTACCCCCTTTACAGAAAGGCCGATGCCCCGCGGTTCCGGACCCCGCACCTCCACAACAATGTCATCCAGCTCTGGGCCGAGCGGGGCATCCTCGGCATCATCGCCTACGCGACCCTGATCATCCTTTTCCTGCGCGAATGCGCCCGGCAGTGGAACGGCGACCGCCGTGAGTTCGCCCAGGCGGGGCTGGCGCTCGCGGTCGGCCTCGCCGTGGCCGGGCTGTTCGAGTTCAATTTCGGTGATACCGAGGTGTTCTACCTGATGCTCTCCCTCATGGCCCTGGTCGTGGCGTTCCTGGAGAGCCCGGCTTCGCCACCGAATGAACCGGCGCCGGCTGTTGTTGCTGCGGGTCCTGGGCCGGCTGTAGCCGGCCCGTAACCTTTCCACCATGCCGCCGTCGAAGGGATCAGAAGCCGGGGAGATGAAACACCTGAGCGATCAGGAGTTGATGCGAATCGTTCAGGCCGGCGATTCGTCTCCGGCCTCGGAGATCTACGATCGTTACAGCGCCCGGATCTACAACTTCGCGTTTCGATTCCTGAAGAATGCCGAGGCCGCCGAGGATGCGACGCAAGAGGTGTTCGTCAAGATGATCAGGCATGCCAAGCAGTTTCATGGAGACGCCAAGCTGTCGACCTGGCTGTTTTCGATCACGGCCAACTGGTGCCGTGATCACTTGAGGAAAGCGGACAACAGGGCCAAGGAGAGCGACGACGTCCTGGTGACGCTCCCAGCCCCGGGCGAGCTGTCGCCGGAGCGGAATCTCGAACGGAGAGAGAACGAGCTGAGGGTCCGGCGGGCGCTGAATGCGCTGACGCCGGAGCAGCGGGAGGCCATCCTCCTGTCGCGCTATCAGGGGTTGTCGTATGCGGAGATCGCGCAGATCGCCGGGTGCTCCGAGGGTGCAGTGAAGACGCGGGTGTTTCGAGCCATGGAAACGTTGAAAAAAGCGCTGACCGGACAGGCCGGCGGAGGTGATCGATGTCTGAATGTCATCTCGTGAGAGAGAGCATGCCGCTTCTCCTCGTCGAGGCTCTCGAGCGGGGAGAGCGCGAGCGCGCCCATCAGCACATCGAAGACTGCGGCGACTGCAGCGACGAATGGGCCGCGTATCGTGAAACGTGGAGGTCGATGGGCGACCTGCCGGAGCTGGAAGTGCCGGTACGGGTCCGCGCCCGGTTCCTGGACGCGGCCGGCGTAGCCGAGCCGGCGCCGGCATCAAGGGTCCGGAATGTCGTCCCGTTCCGCCGGCGGCCGGCAGCGAAGTGGCTCGCTCAGGCGGCCGCGGTGGTCGTCATCGCCGGCGGTTCCTGGTTCGCCGGGACGAGGACGACCGTGCTCGACGGCGCGCGGACGCCGGCGACGATCGCGAGCATCACGCCGGCGCCTTACTCCATCGCCGAGGAACGGATCATTCCGGCCAGCGAGATCAGCCCGCACATCGTCGGGCGGCCCGACATCCAGAACGTGCAGTTCCTCGATCCGCAGGGCGACAAGGTCGGGCTTTCGTTCGACGTGACGTCGCGCGTGACGGTGACCGGCAGCCCCGGCGATCGCAGCATGGTCCGGCTTCTGTCGTACGTTCTGGAGAACGAGAACAGCATGGCCCAGCCGCGGTCGCGCGCCATCGAATGGGTGAAGCAGACCTACTCCGATCCGCAGTTCGCCGATCCGGAGATCGCCGGCGCGCTGGCCAGGCTCCTTCGCAGCGACGAGCACGAGGGGGTCCGCATCCGCGCCGCCGAGACGCTGAAGACCATGCCCGCGCCGGCTGCCAGCGCCACGCGCGCGGCGCTCATCGAAGCGCTCAAGAACGATCCGAACCCGGCGGTGCGCATCAAGGCCGTGGAGGCACTCGCGAACCTCTCCCAGAGCGGCGAGGTGTTCGACCCGGTCACGATCGACACGCTTCGCGAGAAGGCGGCGCAGAGTGACGAGAACCTCTACGTTCGTGCCAAGGCGGCCGAGGTGTTGAGCAGCGTGAAACTGCAATGAGACAGCGCTTGTATGGTGTGACCCTCGGGATCGCGCTGGCAGCGGCGGCAAGCGCGGCGGCAGGGGTCATCGTCACCGATCGCCAGAGCTACGAGCTTCCCCTGAGCGCGGGGGGCGTGCTCGTGATCGAGAATCCGTATGGAAACATCGCCGTCACCGCCGCGGACGAGGCGAAGATCTTTGTGACGGCGGATCGCGTCATACGCGCCGCCGATAACAACGCGCTGAACGAGGCGCGCCGCACGGTACAGCGGACGGTGGCAGGAAACGAAAACACGAGGATCATCCGGACGATTCAGCCGCGGTCCTTTCCGCCGCGCTGGAGTGCCCAGGTGCATTACACGGTGAGGATGCCGCGCTCGGCGCAGCTGAACATCATGTCGAACCAGACCGAGGGCATCCGCGTCACCGGCCTGGCAGGCGCGGTGATGGTGAAGAACGTCAACGGACCCGTGGTGATCGAGGACAACCGCGGCACGCTGGTCGTGCAGAACCTCAACGGCGACACGACGCTCATCTCACCGCAGGGCCCTGCCGCCGATATGGCCGTCTCCTCGGTCAACGGCTCGATCGTGGTGCATGCTCCGATCGACGCCAAATTCGGATGGGACGTCGAAACCGTGGCCGGTGAAGCGCGGACGCCTCTCGCTGTTCGAGGGGGGCACTTCGTATCGCCGACCCGGTTCCGCGGGAGCATCAACGCCCCGAGTGATGTCACGGTCCTGACGCATACGTTCCTCGGCAATGTGACGCTCCTGCCTATGGGGCCCACCGCCGTGCGAGGCCCCTCGATCCGGGAGATGGCCCGCAGCATCGTGATGCCGGGCCCGCGCGTCGGACCGCAGCTTCCGCTCAACGCGAACCGTCGTGGTGTGCACCTGCCGCTCGTTCAGAGCTCCTACCGCTATGAGACGTCGATCGGCGACGTCCGCATCGACGAGGTCCGCGGTACGGCGACCATCGTCACGGGGGCGGGCGAGATCCATCTCGGCAGCGTCTTCGGCCACTGTGACGTGACTTCGCACGGAGGGCCGCTCGTTCTCGGCGACATCAAGGGCATTCTTTCCGCGCGGACCGACGGCGGCAACATCACCGTGGAGCGTGCCGGCGCCGGGGGAACGATCGAGACCGGCGGCGGCACCGTACAGGTGCAGTACGCGGGGGGTCCCGTGCAGCTCAGCTCCGGCGGCGGCGACATCGTGCTGCGGCATGCCGCGGCGCGCGTCAGCGCGGAGACGAGGTCCGGCGACATCGCCATCACCATGGCTCCCGACTTGAAGAGCGAGCGGGTCGTGGCCCGGACGGCCAAGGGAAATGTCGTCCTGACGCTGCCCGCCGGCTTCAGCGCGACCGTGGAAGCCGTCGTCGTCACGTCGGAGCCGAACCGGCACTCGATCCGATCGGGGTTCCCCGGATTGTCGATCCAGCGCGAGCAGGTCGATGGCAAGACGCGTATCCGCGCCACCGGGAAGATCAACGGCGGCGGCCAGCGCGTCGAGCTGCAGGCGCAGGACGGCGGGATTCAGCTCGTGCCCGCTACGGTGCGGGTCAGCCCCGCGCTGCCTTAGAGGTTCTCCCGCGGCCCCGCCACCTGTTAGGATGCGCGCCTCAGATTCTTGAAGGGGGAATCGCTGTGAAAATCGTTCTATACGGAGTGTTCGCGCTGGCGCTCATCGCCTGCAGCCCCGCGGCGGACGACGCGGAGTGGGCCACCGATACGATGGCCACCACGGAAACGACCGCCACCGTGGCAACGGAGACGGCCGCACCGGCCGCAAGCGAGGAGAAACCGATGAGCGAATATCAGGACAAGGTCGCGGAGATCAAGACGACGCGGGGCGACATCCATATCCGCTTTTTCCCGGACGTGGCGCCGAATCACGTGAAGAACTTCATCGATCTCGCGCAGAAGGGTTTCTACGACGGGACGAAGTTCCACCGTATCATTCCGGGGTTCATGATCCAGGGGGGCGATCCCAACACGAAATCGGGCGACCCGAACACGTGGGGAACGGGAGGTTCGGAGCAGCGGGTCCGCTCGGAGTTCAGCGCCATCCCGCACCGGCGGGGCATCGTATCGATGGCCCGTTCGAACGACCCGAACAGCGCCTCGTCGCAATTCTTCATCGTGGTGAAGGACTCGTCGTTCCTCGACAACAACTACACGGTGTTCGGCCAGGTGACGAAGGGGATGGAAGTGGCCGACAAGATCGTGGATGCCCCGCGCGGCGCGAACGACCGGCCGAACGATCCCGTGTCGATTCAGTCGATCACGATCCGCCCGGCGACGGAGACGGAAAAAGGCCCGGCGCCGCGCTGACGCGCGCGGCCCCGGCCCACGGGCGTGCACCATTAGTGCATCTGTGGAGCCGATCGTGATGAACAGCAGTACCGTCCCGGCGGAAGCGGCCGCGGTGCTTCGGCAATGGCTCGGCGAGGAGTGGGCGGCGGAGCCGCTGGCCGGCGACGCGTCGGTTCGGGCCTATTACCGGGTCGCGCTTCCGGATCGCACGTACGTTCTCGCGTACTACCCGCCGGAGGTGCGGGAGCAGCTGCGCCGATTTCTCGACGCCTACCACGCCGTGGCGCCGCACGGCACGATTCCGGAGGTGCGGGAGTCGTGCGAGTTCGCGGTGCTCCAGCGCGACGTCGGCGACCGGTCGCTGTTCGATCTGCTGCACGACGATCCGGTCGAGGGAGTCCGCCTCTACCGCGCGGCGATCGATCTGCTGGTCGCCTTCCAGCGGGCGCCGGGACGGGAGATCAATCCTCCCTTCACGTCAGGCTTTTTCCTGGCAGAGCTCGACATGACGCGCGAGTACTACGTCGAGAAGCTGATGGGTGTGAGGGCGGCGGTGGCGGACCGTCTGGAGCCGGTCTTCAGGCGGCTTGCCGATAATGTATCCCAACATCCATATATTCTTTGCCATCGTGATTTTCACGGACAAAATATTCACATTCAAAATGCGACGTTATATCTTCTTGATTATCAGGATCTTCGCCTGGGACCCGATACGTACGACCTGGCCTCGCTGCTCCGCGACCGGGGCGTGGCCCGCCTGATCGGCGCCGATACGGAGCTGGAGCTGATCGAGTACTATGCGGCGCGCTCCGGCCGGACGGATGGCCTCCGGCGGCGCTACTTCGAGACGCTGCTGCAGCGCTCCATCAAGATCCTGGGCACGTTCGCCAGGCAGCCGATCGCCCGGGGACGGCTCCATTACCTCGAGTTCATCCCCCCGACGCTGGAGAGCGTCTACCGCTGTCTGGAAGAGCTGCCGGAGTTCGCGATCATCTCGGACCTGCTCCCGATGGACTTCTCGATGCCGGAGGCCAGGCGGCGGGTCGAAGCAGTGAAGGAGAGTTGAGACAGGCATGGCACAACACAAGCTGACGCTGCTCCCGGGCGACGGGATCGGGCCGGAGGTGACCGCCTCGGTCGTGGCCATTCTCGAGTGCGCCGGCGTGGACATCGAATGGGAGAAGCACTTCGTCGGATCGGAAGCCATCGCCCGCACCGGAGATCCGCTGCCTCAGGAGGTCCTCGACTCGATCCTTCGGAACAAGGTCGCGCTCAAGGGTCCGGTGACCACGCCTGTCGGCACCGGGTTCACCTCGATCAATGTCCGCCTGCGGAAGACGCTCGATCTGTACGCGAACCTCCGCCCGGTCCGGTCGCTTCCCAACATCAAGACCCGATACGAAGACATCGATCTCATCGTCGTCCGTGAGAACACCGAGAGCCTCTACAGCGGTCTCGAGCACGAGGTCGTCCCCGGCGTGGTGGAGTCGATCAAGATCATCACCGAGCGCGCCTCGACGCGGATCGCCCGCTTCGCCTTCGAGTACGCGAAGTCCCACGGCCGGAAGCGGGTGACGGCCGTGCACAAAGCGAACATCATGAAGCTGTCGGACGGCCTCTTCCTGAAATGCTTCCGCGACGTGGCGAAGGAATATCCGAACATCGAGGCCGACGACCGGATCGTCGATGCTCTCTGCATGCATCTCGTGATGAACCCCAACCAGTTCGACGTGCTGCTGCTCGAGAACCTCTACGGCGACATCGTGTCCGATCTCACCGCGGGACTGGTGGGCGGTCTGGGGGTGGTGGGCGGCGCGAACATCGGCCACAACGGCGCGGTGTTCGAAGCCGTGCACGGCAGCGCCCCCGACATCGCGGGACAGAACAAGGCCAACCCGCTCGCGCTCCTGCAGTCGGCGATCATGATGCTGGAGTACCTCGGCGAGACCGGTGCGGCCGCCCGCATCCACAGCGCCATCCTGCGGCTGCTCGCCGCCGGGCCGGAATATCGCACGCGCGACATCGGCGGCACCGGCACGACGGCCGATTTCACGACGGCGATGTGCAACACGCTGCGGCGTGGCACGCGGGAAGGCGATTGAAGCCCGACTTCGCCACGCATTTCCTCCGCGGCATCGATCACTTCAACCAACTCGAGTTCTGGGAAGCCCATGAGGCGTGGGAGGAGCTCTGGCTCGCCGCCTCCACCGACATCGAGCAGTATCTGCAGGGTCTCATCCAGCTCGCCGCCGCCTATCACCATGTGCGGCGCGGCACGCTGCGCGGCGCGGTGCGGCTCTTCGACGCGGCTCTGCGCCGGCTCGCGCCGTTTCCTCCCGGCCTCTGCGGCCTCGACCGCGGGGAAGCGGAGAAGGCGGCGCGCCTGCACCGCGACTGGGCAGCCGGTGTGCTCGCCCGCGCCAGCGGCGAGAGCCTGAGTGAGCGCGATTATCCGAAGCTCAGGCGGATCCGCGACGACGCACCGCTGGTACCACCAAATGAGAATTGGTGAAAGTGTTGCCTCGATCGTAGATCACGATACAATCCGATCGTCACCCCAGCGCAATTGAAAACCTCACGAACGAGGATCCGATATGCAGGATAACGACCAGCGGGACAGGGACCTGGTAGGAGCACTGCAGGGTGAGCTTCCGCTCGTTTCCACGCCGTTCGCAGTCATCGGACAGCAGATCGACATGTCCGAAAAAGAGGTGATCAAGAGGACGGAGAAGCTCAAGCGCGAAGGAGTGATTCGCCAGATATCGGCCACCTTCGACACGCGCGCGCTCGGATACAGGTCGTGTCTGGTCGCGGCCCGCGTCCGTCCCGAACGTGTCGACGAGGCGGCGGCCGTCGTCAATGCCCATCCCGGCGTCACGCAGAACTACCGCCGCAACAACGATTTCAATCTCTGGTTCACGATCGGCGTCTCTCCCTCTTCCAGGCTCGGTCTCGACCGCACCATCGCCGTTCTGGGCGAAGAAGCGGGATGTGAGGTCGTCCGTCCGCTGCCCACCATCCGTCAGTTCAAGGGAACGGCGGGCGGAGACGGAGGGGATGGGCATCACGACGAGGCGCAGCCGGAGCCGGCGCCGCTGACACCCGAGGAAATCGAGGCGGTCCGGCTTCTCCAGCGCGATCTGCCGCTGCAGCCGCGTCCCTTCGACGCCCTGGCGCGCGGAACCGGCGTGGCGCCCGACGAGCTGCTGGCCGCGGCGCGCCTGCTCGTGGTGCGGGGCCAGATCCGCCGCTTCGGTGCCGTGATTCCGTCGCGGAAGCCGGGGTTCGTCGCCACGGCCATGGGAGTCTGGAACGTGCCGGCCGAGCGCGCCGACGAGTATGGGGCGAAGCTCGCGCAGCACCGGGCCGTCTCCCACTGCTACCTCCGTCCCGTCTACAGCGACTGGCCGTACAACCTCTACACGACCGTGCACGGGCGATCCGTCGACGAGTGCGAGTCGATCATCAACGATCTGGCCATCGACAGCGGGCTGACGGATAAGCAGGCCCTCTATCCGACGAAGGAGTACAAGAGGGCTCGTCTGAACCTTTTCGCCTCCGACGCCGACGAGTGGGACGCCGCGCACGCGTCCGCCCACGCGGCCGCGGCCTCGTAGCCGCCGGGCGCGAATGAGCGAGCAGTTCCCGACCATTCCCTACAGCCGGCAGCGGTACACAGCCGGGGAGTCGGCGGCACGCGCCCGGGAGTTTCTCGACACGATCCTGCTGCGGCGCAGCGTCCGCGAATTCTCCGGCGATCCCGTCCCCCCGGAGGTCGTGTCGCTCGCGATCGCCGCCGCGGCGGCCGCTCCTTCCGGCGCGAACATGCAGCCGTGGAAGTTCGTGGTCGTGCACGATCCCGAGCTGAAGCGACGGATCCGCGAGGCCGCCGAGGAGGAGGAGCGTCTCAACTACGGAGGACGCATGCCGGAGGAGTGGCTCCGGGCCCTGGCCCCTCTGCAGACCGACTGGCGCAAGGAGTTCCTCGAGATCGCGCCGGCCCTGATCGTCGTCTTCAAGGAGGAGTACGGCTTCTCCGCCGAAGGAGAACGAATCGCCCACTATTACGTGAACGAGTCGGTGGGCATCGCCTGCGGGTTTCTTCTTGCCGCACTCAACGCCGCCGGGCTGGTCACGCTGACCCACACGCCGAGTCCGATGGGCTTCCTGCGCGACATCCTCGGGCGTCCCCGCAACGAGAAGGCCTTTCTCCTCATCCCCGTCGGGTATCCGGCAGAAGGCTGTCGTGTTCCCGACCTGCGCCGGAAAGATCTCCACGAGGTCATGGTCGTCCGCTGAGGGGCAGAAGTTTTTGACGTTCCGGCGGTGGCGGCGCGGGAGCGAGGGTGCTGGAACCGCGCTTGCGACTGCCGGCCCGCCGTGGAATGGGCCGACTGCGACTTCATCGTCCCGCGCGTGGAGGAGCGGAGGGATACGTCGGACCTCACCGGCTGGGAGACGGTCGTGTTCGAGATCGAGGACGACGACGGAGGGATGCCGGGCGCCCCGGCTCAGAATATGGGGTTCTCGGCCTCGTGACGGAACTTCCACTCGTAGGTGAAGCCGGGAAACTCGATTGGCACCACGTACTCCACCTTGACCCGGATGTCGTGTCCCGAGCGGTGGATCTCGATGTCTTCCTTCTGTACGGGGAGGTTGAGCCGTGATGCGGTATTGAGGATCGTCTTGATGATGGTGGAATCGTTCCGGGTGCCGCCGTTTTTCGCCTCGTCGATCACTTCGCCGCGAAGCTCGGCGGCTTTGACCTTGATCGGAACCATTTTGTAGGCGACGAAGATCGCGGCCAGAAGGAGAAGAAGCGCGACCACACACCCGAACTGCCCTTCACCACGCTCACGGAAACGACGCATAAACTCCTCCGCGCCTCAGGGTAGCAGGTCATTCAACCCATTTGAAGATCCGCCCGGCACGGCCGGCGTGCCAGAGCACGACGCGCGCCCGACCGACGACGAGCGAGTCCGGAACGGGTCCCCAGTGGCGGCTGTCCCACGACGCGCCGCGGTTGTCCCCCACCACGAACAGATGTCCGGACGGCACGAGCTGCGCCTCCACGAGGTCTCCGGCCACTCCGGCGATCCGTTTCACCGTCAGCTCGTTCCCGACCGGGTGCCGGAAGACGATGATGTCGCCGCGCGCGGGCGTATCCGTCAGGAAGCGGGTCACCAGGATGCGGTCGCCGGCCACGAGCGTGGGTGCCATCGAGTCGGAAGGAACGGCGTGGATGCTGGCAACGGTCCGCACCGCGAGCGCCAGAAGAGCGGCGATGAGGAGCGGCTCGACGAGAATGCGGAGAATCGACTTCTGTCTCAGCTCGTCGTCGCCTGCAGCCGGTCGGTCCTGGCCTGAGCGTCGCCGGCGCCGATGACGGTATGGACAGGCATCTTCTGCTGGAGGCCCTTGAGAGCGAACTCACCGAGGGACTCGGTGGTGAAGCTGCCCACGGTGCGGTCGAGCGTGTTCTGGGAGATGACGAGCTGCCCCGGCTTGGCCACGCTGCTCTCGAGCCGCGAGGCGATGTTGACCGAGCTTCCGAGGACCGTGTAGTCGACGCGCTTCTCGGTGCCGACGTTCCCGACCACGGCGGGACCGCTGTTGATGCCGACGCGGATCCGCACTTCCGGCAGGTTCTGCCTGGCCCGTTCCGCGTTCCACTCGGCGACGAGCCGCTGCATCATGAGCCCCGCCAGAATGGCCCGGTCGGCGTGATCCTCCTGCGCGATCGGCGCCCCGAAGAACGCCATCACCGCGTCGCCGATGAACTTGTCGAGCGTGCCGCCGTACGCGAAGATCGAGTCGACGGCGCAGGAGAAGAAGTGCGACAGGAACTCCGCCACTTCTTCCGGCTCCTTCGTCTCCGACACGGTCGTGAATCCGCTGATGTCGGCGAAGAGGATGGACACCTCCCGGCTCCGGATCTCCTCCTCGTCCGCCGAGACCGCCCCACGGACGATCTCGTCGATGACCGCGGGTGAGTGGTACCGCTCCATCTTCGAGCGGATCTTCCTCTCCTCCTCGATCTTTTCGGAGAGCTGCGCGCGCTCGATGGCAACGGCCGCGAAGTTCGAGAGTGCCGTGAGAAGGTCGAGATCCTCTTCGGTGAAACGGCCGATATGAATCCGGGAATCGACCTGCACGGCGCCGATCACGTGCTGGCGATTCCAGAGCGGAGCGCACATCGCCGAGCGGATGCCGTGGATGGCGATCGACTTTCCGCCCAGGAGCCGCGCGTCCTCCAGCGCATTCGACGTCATCAGCGCGACCTGCTGCTCGGCCACCATCTTCAGGATCGTGCGGGAGATGGGGATGTCGTGTCCGTCGGCGTCGTCGAGGAACTTGGCCAGCTTCGAGACCGGCTCGCCCTTCTCGTCGAAGAGGATGATCAGTCCGCGCTCGACGGGGAGGTACTTGAAGATCATCTCCATCACGGTCTGGAGCAGCGAGTTGAGGTCATCGCTCTCGAGCATGGCCCGCGCCACCTGCACCAGAACCTGGAAGATCTTTTCCCGGCTGACGCCGGGCGCCGCCTTCAGCCCCGGCTCGGACGGCGCGCGCGGCGCCGCCGGCGCCCCCTCGGCCATCAGGTCGAGGCCGAACTCGGAGTTGAAATCGGAGATGCGCCGGATGACCGTGCCCGACGGGTTGTCGAACATCGAGTCGCCCGAGAAGTCGACGCTCGGCAGCGACTTGAGCTCCAGCTGGACCGAGCCGATGTGGATCCGGTCTCCGGCGCTGACCTGCGCCTCGGTGACCAGCGTGCCGTTGACCTTCACTCCATTGGTCGATTTCAGGTCGATGACCCACCATTTGTCGTCGCGCTGCTCGAAGCGGGCGTGCTTGCGCGAGACGGACGGATGGTTGAGGATGACGTCGTTTCCCTCCGTCCGTCCGACGCTGGCCTGGGAGCGGAGATCCGTGACTCGCGGGACGCCGAGATCGACGAAATGGAGTTGGAGCTGGTCCGGCATGCGGATGGGCGATTATACCGCGCAGATCCGGCACTTCCGGCCGGTCCGGCTGATTCGAATAACGTATAATCGCGCGGTCCAGCGATCAGCAGGAACGGGTCTCGTAAACCGTCCCGGAAGCGTCCATTTTCATGAGCGAAACTCCGGCGGATCCCGCCGTTCCCGATAGCCGCCTCACCGTCCGCGCCGTTCTCCGGACCGACGTCGGGAAGGTGCGTTCCGAGAACCAGGATTTCGCCACGCTCACCACGTCCGATGAAGGGGGCGCGGGCCGTCTCATGCTGGTGGCGGATGGAATGGGCGGCCATCGGGGGGGCGCGACGGCCTCGCGTCTGGCGGCCGAAACCGTCAAGGAGCGGTTCCTGGCCGCCGCCGCGAGCGATCCCACCGACGTCCTGCGGCAGGCGCTGCGGAGCGCGAACACGAAGATCTGGGCCGAGGCACAGGCCAATCTCGATCTGCGCGGGATGGGGACGACGACGTCCGTTCTGGTCGTCCGTGGCGGCAAGGGATGGTTCGCCCATGTCGGCGACTCGAGGATTTATCTGGTGCGCGGCGAGGAGATCCGCCAGCTCACCGAAGATCATTCCCTGGTCGCGTCGATGGTCCGCGAAGGGCTTCTCACGTCGCAGGAAGCCGAGAACCATCCGCGGCGCAACGTGCTGCAACGCTCCATGGGCGTCAACGAGGACGTGGAAGTCGATGTTCAGGGACCGCTCGAGCTGAAGGAAGGGGACACGTTCATCATCTGCAGCGACGGGCTTCACGGCGTGATCAAGGAAGAGGAGCTGAAGCAGGTGGCTGCGCTCCCCGTGGACGACGCCGCCGACGAGTATGTCCGCCGTGCTCTCGGCAAGGGAGCGCCCGACAACGTCACGGTGATCGTGGCGCGGGTCGAAAAAGAGGGATCGTTCGATCCGGAGGCGACGATCGTCGAGAAGGACGACCCGGCATTGCTCGAAGATACGGTCGTAGAGCGCGCCCCCGCTCCGCGGGAGTCGCATTCCTTCTCGATCGTGAAGTGGACGCTCATTTTCGTTCTCGTCCTGGGGGCGGTAGGAGGCGGGATTTTCTGGGCGCAGCATCAGAGGTTCGCGCGCCAGGCACAGTCATCCAGCCGTTAGGTCTATGCCCAACCGTCGGTTCCCTCCAGCGATCGTCCTGCTATTCCTCGCGGCGGGGGCGTGCCGGAGCGACGTGGCGCGGTTCGACGACGTGCAGAAGGTGGCCTACGAGGTCAAGCCGGCGGTGGTCCGGATCAGCGCCTTCGCCACGGCGGAGTTCCGCTACACCGACAAGGCCATTGCCGCGATCGAGAGGAGCATGCGCGCGGACGGCTACGCCGTGACGGCGCGCAATCTTCCCGAGGTCACGGCGGCCGTCGAAGCGGGGGCCGGCGGATCGGGGAGCGGGTTCATCGTCCATCCGGACGGCTTCATCCTGACGAACAATCACGTGGTGGCTCCGACGCGCGACCTCGGCGCGCTCGAGTCGGAGCTGCGGCGCAATGGATCGATCTCCGCGCTCGTACGGCACTTTCCCGTCGAGGATCTCCGCACGATTTACCGCGGCGACGGGCTCGACCCCTACATCGGGCAACTGGCGGCCGGCGGAACGGTCGAGACGATCCGGCGGGTCAATGAAGTCGAGCTCTCCAACGGCGAAAAGCTGCCGTTCCAGGTCCTGCAGTACTCGCCGTCGCTGAGCGAGAAGGGAACCGACCTGGCGCTGCTGCGCGTCGAGCGGCGCGGGCTGCCGTCGCTGCGCCTCGGCGACTCCGAGAGAGTCGGCGTCGGCGAGTCGATCTGGGCCATCGGCTACCCGGCCGTGGCCAGCAGTACCGACGACGTGATCGGCGGCTGGCTTTCGAGGGAGAGCGATCTGGAGCCGACCTTCAATCCCGGAACGATCACCGCGATCAAGAAGAACTCCGCGAATGCTCCGGTGTTTCAGTCGAACGTGGCCATCTACCGCGGCAACTCGGGGGGGCCGGCCGTCAATCGGAGCGGCGAGGTGATCGGCATCTCGACGTGGGGACACACCAGTGCGGAGCAGATCAAGTTTCTCGTTCCGGTGAACGCGGCGAAAGAGCTCATGGCGGATGCCGGTGTCGAGGCGAACGTCGAAGGCGATTTCGATCGCCACTACCGCGCGGCGCTCGACGGTGCCGCTGCGGGCCGATGGGATTCGGCGCGGAAGAATCTCACGACCGCGGCGCGGCTGTTCCCCAACTCGCCCGATCTCATCCGGTTCCGCCGCGATGCGGAGCGGGAGCTTCAGAACGCTCCGCTGTGGCGGCGGCATGCGGCGGTGGCGGCCGTCGGAGGAGGGGCGCTGGTGATCGCCGCGGTCGGCTCGGTGGCGCTCGTGGCCGGGCGGCGGCGCAGGCCGCGGATGCCGGCGCACCGCTCCGCGGTCGAGTCGGTGGTGGCGCCCGAGGGAAGGAAGGCCGACCCCTCGATGCTGGGCAGGTTCACGATCCTGAATGGAGAGCGGGCGGGAGAAAAGCTCGGCCTGGGCGGCTCCGGGATCCGGATCGGCCGGGAGTCGGCAATCTGTGAGATCGTATTGGAGAACCCCAAGGTCTCGCGGCTCCATGCGGAGGTCGTCTCGATCGACGGCAAGGTGCTGCTCATCGACAGGAATTCGTCAAACGGGACTTTCGTCAACGATCAGAAAATCGACCGGCGATTTCTCGAAGATGGAGACATCATTCATTTCGGTGGCCGCAACGCCGTTGCGGTGGCGTTTCATGCGTGAGGGACATCGTGGCCGACAAGCGGTGTGAAAACGGACACTTCATCGACGAGTCGTGGGATATCTGCCCCTACTGCCCGGTCGATCACCCGTCCGAGCCGGAGATCCCGGTCGTACGCCCCAGCCGGGTCATGACCGCGCAGGTGGAGCCGCAGCCGCAGCCGCAGCCGCAGCGGCCTCCGGCCGCGGCGCCGCCGGTCGTGCCACGCCGCGAGACGCCGGCCCAGCCGCCGCCGATGGAGCGGACGGTGGCGGCGCAGAAGATGGACGTCAACGCGCCGGCGAAGCGGTACGTGGTCGGCTGGCTGGTCGGGCTGAATGGAAACAACCGTGGGGAGTCGTATCCGGTCCGCATCGGGCGAAACGTCCTGGGGCGCGACCGCGCCTCGGACATCGTCGTGAACGACGACCAGGCTTCCGCGCACCACGCCGATCTCGTGTTCCGGCCGGACGAGCGTCGATTCATCCTGATGGACCACAATTCCACGAACGGGACCTACGTGAACGAGGCCGAGATCGAGCCGCGCCGCGACCTCGCCGGGAGGGACGTGATCCGCATCGGCTCGCAGAAGTTCCTCTTCATGCCACTCTGCGAGGAGGGGATGTACTGGGACGATGAAGGTGCTCTGAGATGATCGGCAAGGTCGTCGGGAACTACCGGATCGAGCGCGAGATCGGCGAAGGCGGGATGAGCCACGTCTACGTCGGCCGCACGGTCGCGGCCAATCAGGTCCTTCCGGCCGGTTTCGAGGTCGTCCTGAAAGTCATGTCGGAGGAGCTGGCGGGCGAAGTCACGGCCCGGAAGCGCTTCGTCAAGGAGGCGCAGATCCTCTCCAAGCTGCGCCACCGCTACATCACCCGCTTCTACGAATTCATCAACGACGCGCGCAGCGCGGTCCTGGTCATGGAGTTCGTCGAGGGAACGCCCGTCGATCTGCTCATCGCGGAGAAGGGAGCGCTCCCGCTGCCGGACGCGATCGCCGTCACGCAGTGCATGCTCGAGGCGCTGGTCTACGCGCACGGGAAGGGGATCGTGCACCGCGACATCAAGCCGGCCAACCTGATCCGGGAGAACGGCGGCACGGTGAAGGTCACCGACTTCGGCATCGCGAAGATCAAGGAAGGCGCCGGGGCCACCGGGCAGACCATTCTGACGAAATCGGGATTCCTGCTCGGGACGCCGCACTACATGTCGCCGGAACAGATCCGGGAGCCGAAGGACGCCGGCGCGAAGTGCGACATCTATTCGGCGGGCGTGGTGCTGTACGAGATGCTCACCGGAACGCTGCCTTTCAACAGCCGTTCCCTGCCGAAGCTGATCGACGCGATCTACCGGGGCGACAAGCCTTCGCCCCGCTCACTCCGCGACGAGATCGATCCGGAGCTCGAGGCCATCGTGCTGAAATCGATGCACCCGCGACACGAGCAGCGGTACGAGTCGGCGCGGGAGTTCTACGAAGCTCTCGAGGAGCACAGCGCCCGGCAGCCGATGCACCCCGCCGCCGTCGCGGGGACGGTCTTCACAGGGGCTGCGGCAGCAGCGGCCGCCTCGCAGTGGTCGCTCGTTCACGTGCGCAACGAGATCAACGAGAAGCATCCCATCCAGGGGGAGAGCGTCATGGTCGGGCGCGACCGCACCTGCTCGATCGTCCTGTCGCATCCCGCGGTGTCACGCCGCCATGCGCGGATCACGCTGAATGGAGCGGCGTGGATCCTCGAGGATCTGAAATCGGCGAACGGTACTTACGTCAACAACATGCGCGTCGAGCGCGTGAACCTGAAGGCGGGCGATGTCGTTCGGTTCGGTGCCGACCCGTCGTGCAGCTACGTGTTGAAAGAGCTTTGAAGCCCCCGGAGGCCCCATGAACCAGATCACTTGTCTGCGCTGTAAACAGCCGATCGATGTGAACGCGGAGCAGTGTCCCGCCTGCGGCGATCGGGTGACCAGTTTTCAGCGCACGTACGCCAGCCGTCTGATCGACGGGAAGTATCAGATCCTCGACCGCCTCGGCGTCGGCGGTATGGGGGAGATCTTCAAGGTCCGCCACATTCATTTGAACGAGCTCCGCGTCATCAAGATCATGCGCCCCAACGTGGCGGCGGACGACCAGGGGCTCCAGCGCTTCCTGCAGGAGGCGCGCACGTCGACGATGATCAAGCATCGCAACCTGGCGATGCTGTACGACTTCGCGCAGCTCGACGACGGCTCGTACTACATGGTCTGGGAGTTCATCGACGGGACGAACATCCAGAAGTGGATCTCGCAGAACGGACCGGCCCCATCGCGGCTCACCCTGGAGATCGCGGTGCAGGCGCTGCACGGCCTCGAGCACCTGCACTCGATGGGTCTGATCCACCGCGACATCTCGCCCGAGAACATCATGCTGTCGCAGGATCACCATGGAAAGCTGCTCGTGAAGGTGATCGACTTCGGCATCGCCAAATCGCTCGCCGAAGGCGAGTCGGGGCATGGACTGACCCAGACCGGCATGTTTCTCGGCAAGTTGAAATACGCGTCGCCGGAACAGGCCGGATTCCTCAAGGACGGGGAGCATCTCGATGCGCGCAGCGACCTCTACTCGTTCGGGATCGTGATGTACGAGATGCTGGCCGGCCGTGCGCCGTTCCAGGCCACGAATCCTCACGGCTACATCCTGAAGCACGTCACCGAAAAACCGCCCACCATCGCCGAGACCAACCCGGATGCGAGAGTGCCGGCGCAGCTCGAATCGATCATCTTCCGCTCGCTCGAGAAAAGCCGCGACAGCCGGCACCGCACCGCGGAGGATTTCGCGAGAGCGCTCGAAGACGTCCGTGACGCGATTCCCCCCGATCAGAAGTACGGTCTCGGCGAGCGGATGGTGACGCTCTCCGCGGCCAAGACGCTGGCCGACCTGCCGAAGTACACGCCGACGACCGGCGGAACGCAGCAGACGATGTCGGGAGGCGACCAGCCGACCGTCCTGGAGAGAAACCTCACCACGGCGGGCGCCTCCGGAAGCAATGACGCGACCGTGATCGAGCGCATCGGCGGTTCCGGCGCGGAGGCGACCGTCCTCGAGCGGCAGTTCCGGCCGCCCGCGAACCGCATCACCATGATCGCGGCCATCGCCGCCGTCGTGGTGGTGATTGCGATCGGTATCTTCGTCCTGACGCGCGACCGCGGACCGGCTCAGGTAACCACGACCACCGCCACAGGCACGGTTCCGGCGACGACCGTGACGGCTACCGCCCCGAACCAGGGCGTGCTCCTCCTCTCGGCAACGCCGTGGGGCGACATCGAGAAGATCATCAACTCGTCGAGCAAGGAGGCGGTTACCTTGAGCGATGACAACCGCTCCACGCCCGCACGCCTCGAGCTCGATCCCGGCCGCTACGAGATCACGTTGAGGGGGCCGTCGAGGAGCCAGACCATCGACGTCGAGATCGAAGCCGGCAAGGTCGAGCGGAAGTTCGTCGCGATCGGCACGGTGAACTACGACGAGCTGGCAAGGGTGGTCAGCCAGCCATGAGAGCCGCCCCCATCCTCATCGCAACGGCGTTCGTGGTCGCGGTCACGACCGGCACCGCGCAGGCCCAGTCGTGGTACGACCATTACGACGCCGGTCTGGCCGCTGTCAGAAAGGGCGACTGGAAGACCGCCGCGGACCGGATGGCGAAGGCCATCGCCGCGAACCCGAAAGAGAACAACAGGGCCCGCGCGTACGGGACGATCTTCTACAACTACCACCCCTACTACTATCGCGGCGTCGCCAACATGAATCTCGGCAACTACCAGGAAGCGGTCGCCGACCTGGAAAAGACCACGGGCCCGGGGCCGGAGAATCTCGGCTCGATCGATTCGCTGATCCAGATGGCCAAGACGCACCTGGCGCAGTCCACCGCCCCGCCGCCCGTTCCACAACCGCAGGTCGTTCCGCCGCCGGCCCCACAACCGCAGCCGGTCGTTCCCGCGCCCGTTCCGCAGCCTGTCAGGCCGGTCATCGACGCCGCGCTGCGCAGCCGCGCGCAGGCGGCGGTGCAGGAGGCGCGCCGCCGCCTGGAAGCGGCGCAGGAGCGCGACGCGACGGGGACACGCCAGTATCAGCAGGCGCTGGCGCAGTTCACCGAAGCCAACACCCGGCTGGCCACCGCGAGATCGAACGACGACCTGAACGCGGTCGTCGCCATGGCCGATAACGCCGGGCTCATCGCCGATTCGGCGGTGGCGCCACGTCCTGTACCGACACGTCCGACCGCGGTCACGGAAACCGTCATGGCCGACTCGAGCCGTCGCGTGCGGATGGCGCTCGAGAGCTACTTCCGCGGCGAGTTCGAGGAAGCGTCCGAGCTTTTCGGGCGGCTCGCGCAGGACATGCCGACCAACGGCTGGATCTGGGCCTTCCTCGGCGCGTCGCAGTACTCGCGCTACGCCTTCGAGGCGGACGAGCAGTATCGCGCGCAGGCGCTGGATGCCTTCCGGAAGGCGCGTCAGTATGGCAACTGGGGCCGGGACGGACTGCCGTCGAAGTACTTCTCCAGACGGATCCGGAACGCCTTCAACGACACGGCGGGATGAGGCGGGAAGGGTCCCTTCTCCCCGGGGAGAAGGGACTTTCTTCCTAGAAGCCGCTGCCGCTGTCGTCGTCGTCGGGCATGGACGGCGTGCCGCCGCCGGGAAGGTACGAGCCGACCGCCGAGCCGAAGCTGCTGGCGCGCTCCTTCACCGAGTCGACGACGCGGCTGACGACGGCGGTGTTCCGCGCCGCGGCCACTGCCGCTGCGGAGCCGATTGCCGCGCCGGTTGCGGCCGCGACCATGGTGCGACGGCGGCGGGTGCTGGCGGCCTTCTTGCCGCCCGAACGCCGCTTCGAGGCCTTGGCGGCGGTCTTCTTGCCGCCTTTGCGGCCGGCCGCGGACCGCTTCGCGGACGAGGAACGGCTCTTCACGCTGCGCTTCACGCCGCCCTTTTTCGCGCCGGCACGCCGTTTCGCGGAGGAGCGTTTTGCCTTGGAACGCTTCGCCGAGGAACGTTTCGCAGTCGAGCGCTTGGCCGACGACTTGCGGCTCGATGACTTCCGCGAGCCGCGTTTCCGGGAGGATTTCTTCGAAGAACGCTTCTTCGATGCTGCCATGGGTCGTATCTCCTTTATCAAGGTTCGTTCGGAGTCACGTTTCGTGGCGATTGAATTGCACCGAACAATCTAGACGAACATGTTCCGATTGTCACGCGTGAGACTGCCGCGATGGATGGTCGTGATCGCGGTGATCCTCTTCGCGGTCATCCACTCGTTCTCCGTCTACCTCCTCCTGATGAATCGCCGCATCTCGAGGGAGCTGGCGACCCAGAGCTGGAAGGAGCCGACGATCATCCTCTCCGCCGCAAGCGGACGCGAGCGGGAGCTGCTGCGGGTGTACGGCGCCGGCTGGACCGTCACGCCGCCCGCGGAGCTCGATATGCTGCCGCCGCACGTCCCTGAGGCCTTTCTCGCGGCCGAGGACGTCCGCTTCCGCTCTCATATCGGCATCGATCCGATCGGCATCGCCCGCGCGCTGGTCCGCAATGTCCGGGCCGGGGCCATCATGGAGGGCGGCAGCACGATCGACCAGCAGGTCATCAAGATGCGCTTTCTGACCCCGGAGCGGACGTTCCGCCGCAAGTTCGTCGAGATGATCCTCGCCGTCGTCCTCGACGCGAGACTGACCAAAGACGAGATCCTCGAGCTCTACCTCAACGACGTCTACCTCGGCCACCACGAGGGACGGCCGGTTCTCGGCATCGACGAGGCGGCCCGGCTCTATTTCGGCAAAACGCCAGGCCGGCTGCGCGTCGACGAGGCTGCGCTGCTGGCCAGCATCGTCCGCGCGCCGAACCGCGACGTGCCGCGCAAGCGTCCCGACATCGTCCGTGCCCGCCGCAACGCGATCCTGGGCGTCATGCGCGAGCGGGGGTGGATCACGGAGGCGAACTACGACGTGGCGTCGAAGCGATCCATCGAGTTCACCGGGGGATCGCTCCCGGTCCGGCCGTATCCCTGGTACATGGGGGCGCTGCGGGCCGAGATCATCGAGCTGCTCGGTGCCCGTCGGCTCGCCGAAGGGGGATTGACGGTCGTCGCCGAGATCGACGGCGATGCGCAGCGCGCCGCCGAGCACGCCGCCCGGCGCGGCGTGGCCTCACTCGAAAAGCTCTACTCCTGGATCCGCCGGCAGTCCCGCGACGACGTTCTGCAGGTCGCGCTGCTGTCGGTCGATCCCCGCACGGGGGGCATTCGCGCCCTGGTCGGCGGTTCCGACTACCGCCGCTCCCCGTTCGATCGGACGCGGAGTATGCGCCGCCAGCCCGGTTCGGCGTTCAAGACGTTCGCCTACCTCGCGGCCATCGACTCGAAGCAGGCCACGCCCGCGACCCTGCTCATCGACTCGCCGCTGAAAGTCCGCCTCGGCTCGAACGACGTCTGGGAGCCGCAGAACTACGACGAGCGCTTCCGCGGCCGCGTGACTCTGCGCGAGGCGTTCGAGATGTCGCTCAACGTGCCGACGATTCGCCTGACGCAGCAGATCGGCCTGGGCCGCGTCGTCTCCACGACCGAACGGTTCGAGTTCGCAGAGGAGCTGGAGCGGATTCCGGCCCTGCCGCTGGGTGTCGCCGACGTCAGCGTCGCCGAGCTGACCGCCGCCTACACCGCGTTCCCGAACCTCGGCATCCGCGTCGAGCCTTTTCTCCTGACCGAGCTGCGGGACCGCGAGGGAGAAGTGCTCTTCAGACACGAACGGAAGGAAAAGCGCGTCTGCGACGCCGCCCCCGCGTATGTCATGCACTCCCTGCTGCGAGGGGTGGTCCGCCGCGGAACGGGGTCGCGGCTCCAGCGCTATGGTCTCGGACACGTGGCCGGAAAGACCGGCACGACGAGCGATTACCGCGACGCCTGGTTCGTCGGGTACACGCAGGACCTGGTGACGACGGTCTGGGTCGGCTTCGATCGCGGCGCGCCGCTGCGGCTCTCCTCCGCCGAGGCGGCCCTTCCGGTATGGGGGACCTACATGTCGGCCGTCCCCCATTCGAAGAAGGAGCCGGAGGCGCCGCCGGGGGTCACCTTCCGCAACATCGATCCGGAGACCGGGATGGTGTGGGCGGAGGGGTGTCCCGGCCCGATCCGGGAGGTCTTTCTCGACGGGACGGTCCCGGCCAGGCAGTGTCCCCGCGGGGTCATCGGCCGGATCGTGCGGCGGGTGCTGTTCGACGACGAGACGTTCGACGAGCCTGCCGCGATCACGTTCGAGAAGTTCCGGCGGTGGGCGAATGAAGTCGACCGCAACCGGCAGGCCGTGGAGGGCTTCGTCGACCGGGTGCGGCGGTGGTTTCGCGATTGACAACGGTTCGGCCCAGGCCTACATTGGCCCAACGCTGGATTGATTTGGGGCCGCTTGCAACCAGCCTAAAAAAAGCTAAATTGCCACCGATCAGCAGTCGATTTCGATCCGGCCCCACGATTCG
The DNA here is from genome assembly GCA_035525015.1 of Thermoanaerobaculia bacterium. GTDB lineage: Bacteria > Acidobacteriota > Thermoanaerobaculia > Gp7-AA8 > Gp7-AA8 > DATLEX01. The sequence goes on from DATLFC010000110.1 coordinate 32,667, forward strand.
TCGTGGGGCTTTTTGTTTCTGGGTGTCCTCCTGAGCCGCGGAGACGGCGAAGGACCCCCTGCGATCAGGAGGTCCTTCGCGCTCTTCGGCGCTCAGGATGACACTCGTGAGGGTAAGGGCAGCATATGCAGGACTTCATTCAGGCGATCGCGGACGAGCACGTCTACCTCTTCGACGGGGCGATGGGGACGATGCTCTATTCGAAGGGCGTCTTCATCAACAAGTGCTACGACGAGCTGAATCTCCGCAGCCCTGAGATCGTCGCCGAGGTCCACCAGCGCTACGTCCGTGCGGGGGCGGAGATCATCGAGACGAACACCTATGGCGCGAACCGGTTGAAGCTGCGCGGGTTCGGCATCGAAGAGGAGTTGCGGGAGATCAACCTCCGGGGGGCGGAGATCGCCCGGAAGGCCGCGGACGACGCGGTGTACGTGGCGGGTGCCATCGGTCCGCTCGGCATCAGGATCGAGCCGTACGGCCCGACGTCGCTCGAGGAAGCGCGGGCCTTCTTCCGCGAGCAGGCCGAGGCGCTGCGCGACGGCGGCGTCGATCTGTTCATTCTGGAGACGATGTCGAACATCCAGGAGATGGAGCAGGGGATCCTCGCCATCCGCGATGTCTGCACGCTGCCGGTCATCGCGCAGATGACGGTGGGCACCGATCGCCGGACCACGTACGGCGACCGCGCTCGCGACATCGCCCAGCGCCTCGACATCGCCGGCGCCGACGTCATCGGCTTGAACTGCTCGGTCGGTCCCGACGTCATGCTCGACGCCGTGGAGGAGATCGCCGCGGTCACGGCGAGAAAGATCTCCTGCCAGCCGAACGCCGGCCTTCCGCGCGAGGTGAACGGCCGCCAGATGTACATGGCCTCGCCCGATTACATGGGCAAGTACGCGAAGCGGCTGATCCACAAAGGTGTGAAGTTTCTCGGCGGCTGCTGCGGCACGACGCCGGACCACATCAAGGCGATGGCGGACGCCGTGCGGCCGCTGTCGCCGCGGCGGACCTTCGTCATCGTCGAGCGCGATCAGCGCCCGGAAGAGCGGAAAGGGGTCGAGCCGGTCCCGATGTCCGACCGCTCGCGCTGGGGTCACAAGATCGCACGCGGGGAGTTCGTCACCACGATCGAGATCACCCCGCCCAAGGGGCCCGATCCCGAGGCGATGGTGAAGTCGGTGATGTCGATCCGCGAGGCGGGCGTGGACGCGGTCAACGTCCCCGACGGTCCGCGCGCGCAGAACCGCATGGGGGCGATCGCCGTCGCGATTCTGCTCCAGCAGCGCGTCGGCATCGAGGCCGTTCTCCACTACTGCTGCCGCGACCGCAACCTCCTCGGCATGCACTCCGATCTTCTCGGATGCGCCGCCCTCGGCCTCCACAACCTGCTGCTGATCACCGGCGACCCCCCGAAGATGGGACCGTATCCCGACGCCACGGCGGTCTTCGACATCGATGCCATCGGTTTGACGAACATGGTCAACCTGATGAATCAGGGGCTCGATCTCGGCGGCAACCCGTTCGGGAAGCCGACCGCGTTCACGATCGGCGTCGGCGTGAACCCCGGTCACCTCGACCTCGAATACGAGCTGCGCCGCCTCGACTGGAAGGTCAAGGCCGGCGCCGAGTACGCGATCACTCAGCCGGTGTTCGATGCAGGCCAGCTCGAGTCGTTTCTGCGCCGCATCGAGACGATGAAGCTTCCGGTCGTGGCAGGCATCTGGCCTCTCCTGTCGTACCGCAACGCGCAGTTCATGAACAACGAGGTACCGGGCGTCTCGGTGCCGGACGACGTCATGGAGCGGATGCGCATCGCCAGCGAGAAGGGAAAAGAGTTCGGCCTGCGGGAGGGCGTGGCCATCGCCCGCGAGACGCTCGAGCGCGTTCGCGGTGCCGTCGCGGGCGTACAGGTGTCCGCCCCCCTCGGCCGCGTCGATCTCGCCCTTCAGGTCTTCGAAAATGTCATTCCGAGCGGAGCGAGGAATCCGGGCGGCGGGAGGCTCGCTGATCCAGCCCCCCTCCGCCCGGATCCCTCGCTACGCTCGGGATGACGGCTACCGCTTCCTGATCACCGCGATCGAGACGTCGTCCTCGATCGGATGGCCGTTCATGAACGAGCGCAGCTCGCCGACCAGATCGTCGAGCAGCTCCTGCGCGGAACGTCCGGGACGCCGGCTGCCGACGATCTCCACCTGCGTGTAGCCGAACTCCTTCTCCGCGGCGTTGCGGGCTTCGGAGAGACCGTCGGAATGGAGGAGCAGGTGCTCGCCGTCCACAAGCGCGCCGCGCAGCTCCTGCCACGCCAGGCCGTTCTTCACGCCGAGCGGATAGGCGCCCCGGCCGATCCTCTGGCCGATCTCGCCGGTGGCCGCGAACTTCAGAATCTGCGGGTGGCCGGCCACCGTGGCCACGAACCTTCCGTCGGGCGAAAGCAGCACGTAGCAGCAGGAGAAGAACGACCGCGGCCCGCCGGTCCGGCAGAGGATGCGATTGAGGCTGGAAGTGATCGCGGCCGGCGAAGGATCGACGTCGAGCTGCGTCCGGAAGGCGGCGTGCGCGACGGCCATCACCAGTCCGGCGGCCATGCCGTGGCCCGACGCGTCCCCGAAGAGGATCGCCGTGCGGCCGTCCGGCAGCGGCACGAAGTCGTAAATGTCGCCGCCGACTGTGTTGGCGATCCGGTTGTAGGCGGCGAACTCATAGCGCGGCGTCTGCGGCAGCTCCTTCGGGATGAGGCTCGCCTGCAGGTCGCGCGCGAGCACCAGCTCGTCGCGGATCTTGATCTTGTCGATCAGCTCCATCGCCAGCAGGAGCGTCATCAGCAGGAACGTCACCGCGATCTCGACGAAGACCCAGACCGGCGGATTGGGGACGCTCGTGAAGATCGAGATCAGGCAGGCGTAGAAGCCGATCTGGGCGATGAAGAAAAGGACGCGGCGGTGCGGCGCCAGGCGCTTGGTCAGCCCGTAGAAGATCGCGCCGAGAATCCGCAGCCAGCGGCGGAGGCGCCGCGGCTCCTGCTCGATCGCCAGACGGTGATCGGCGATGAGCATCCTCTTCGTCTCCGGCCATTCGAAGACGTAGAGCCCGGTCATGTCGTTCGGGGAGAGCGACTGGAAGGTCTTCTTCCCGAGGTCCAGCCAGTCGCGGAAGTAGGCCACGCCCCGCTATTACGGGGCGTGGCTGGTGAGGTTGCGTTCGTGCTCGTCGCCCGGCGCCTGGAGCATCAGGGTGAGCATTCCGATGCCGATCAGTCCCGCGATCATCAGGAAGATGCTGCGCGAGAGCGCACCACGATCGGCCTCGTTGCGACGGACCACGCCGCGGACGGCCTCGGGGAGGACGGTCTGGGCGATTGCCGGTGGCGCGGGTGAGGACACGCGCGCTTCAAGGGGCTCGCGAGCGATGGGCTGGGGAGCAATCCGGGGCTGCGCAGCAATTTGGGGCTGGGGAGCAGCCTGGGGCGCGGGTGTCGCAACCCGCGCAATCTCCACCGGCGCCGCGGCGGGTGCCGCAACCGCGATCCGCAGCGGCGCTTCGCGCCGCACCGGGACGGTCCCTATCACCGCCTCCGCGAGCAGGAACCTGCGCGTCTCGGCGGTCGGATAGAACGTGTTGCCGTTCGAGTCGATGATCCGGTACGAGTCGATGTACGCCCGGTACCCCGGATAGCGAGCCGACAGCCGCGCGTACTCCTCGGTACCGTAGAAGGCGCCGATCGGGTCCTCCATCGACCAGGTCCAGAGCCGGTGCAGCTCGGCATATTCGGGCTGAGGCGCCTCGGCGTAGAGGGCCGTGAAGCGATAGAAGTTGTTCGCGGTGGCGGCGTCGTAGAGGCCGACCTGGCGCGCGGCTCGCGCCGGTTCGATGCGCAGATCGACGAGCAGCGTCTCCTGCTGTCCGATCGCGCCAGCCGTGAAAAACAGCATCGCCGCAACGCTGACGGAAATCAGTCTGGCGTTTCTCACACGGACCTCCCTGGCCCATTGCCGAATGGAGGACAGTGTACTACCGCTGGGGGGCCGTCAGCGCTGGCTGCCGGCCCGGCGCGTGGTCTCCGAGCCGAGGAGGCGGGCGGTGTCGATCAGTTCCTGGATGGTCATCTGATCCTTGCCGCTGGCCTGCAGGAGATAAATCCGGATCGCGCTGCCGATCGGAATCACCGTGTTGGCCGGGTCGGAGTAGAAGCGCTCCAGTCCCGAAACGAGCTCGAAACCGCTGATCTTGCCGAGCGTCGAGGTCTGCCGCTCCGTCCGCCCCGCCAGGTTGGCGCAGGGGGTGCCGGGCCCGGAGGTCACGTCGATCTTGTCGAGCGCGTCGCGGTATCCCTGAGAGAAGCCGATCGCCCAGTAGAGCTTTTCGGTGCTGCTGAGGCGTGCCCACTCGTCACCGTTGGCGGGTGCCTTGATTTCGGGGGTGGGCTGTCGCTGCTGAGCGGCCAGCGGAGCGACGGCGGTGAGAAGCAGAGCGACTCCGAGGACGATTTTTTTCATGGCGCACCTTGTCGCGATTCTGGAGAACGGATCGCAGATTTGCGCTGGATTCTAACCAAAAAAACATCATTTGCAAATGAATAGAAATGACGCACTTACGCGCTGGAGCGTAACGTATACTCCGCTGCCGATGTCGATCGACGAGGCGGGTTTCAAGCAGGCGCTCTCCCATTTCGCCAGCGGTGTCACCATCATCGCCACTGAGCATGAGGGGGCGATGTACGGTCTGACGGTGGCCTCGTTCGCGTCGCTCTCGCTTCGACCCCCCCTGGTGCTCGTCTGCATCGAGCGGGGAGTCAAGTCGCACGACGCCATCGCCGCCGCCGGGACCTTCGGCGTCAGCATCCTCGGCGAGGATCAGGCCGACATCTCCGGCCGCTTCGCCTCGAAGGTGGAGGACAAGTTCGAGGGCGTGAACGTCCGCCACGGCTCGCTGGGCGTTCCGCTGATCGACGGCGCCCTCTGCACGATCGAGTGCCGCCTCACCGAGCAGCTCCCCGGCGGAGACCATTCGATCTTCGTCGGCGAAGTCGTCGACGCCCAGACCTCAGAAGGGAAACCGCTCGTCTACTTCCGCAGCGGCTATCGGCAGATCACGATCTGAGAGAGATCAGCGACGCCCTTCGGTCGACGTTTCGGCGCGCGTTCCGGCTCGAGAGCCGCCGGGCCGCCGTCCGCCCCGGCACGCTGGAGCGGATCAGCGATTTCGAGTCGAAGATCCTCGGCAACACCCGCGAGGTAGTGGTTTATCTGCCGCCTGGATACGACGAACGCGAGGAGCGGCGTTATCCCGTCCTCTACATGCACGACGGCCAGAACCTGTTCGAGCCGGAGCGCGCCTTCATCCCCGGCAACCACTGGCGGCTCGCCGAGGCGGCGGACGAGGCGATCGGCAGGCTCGGGGCGGAGCCGCAGATCATCGTCGGAATCGACAACGCCGGCGCGGCGAGGATCGACGAGTACACGCCGACGCGCGATCCGAATAAGGATGCCGGCGGCCGTGCCGGCGATCATGCGCGGATGCTCATCGAAGAGCTGAAGCCTCTCATCGACTCCCGCTATCGGACGGCCGCGGAGGCGTCGCAGACCGCCGCCGGCGGCTCGTCGCTGGGCGGCCTGGTGTCGCTCTACCTGGTGCTCCGCCATCCCGAAGTCTTCGGCCGCGCCGCCGTCATGTCGCCGTCGGTGTGGTGGGACGATCGAGTCATCCTGAAGGACGTCGCCGCGTTCGACCGGCGGATGCCGCCGCGCATCTGGCTCGACACCGGGGGGCGGGAAGGGATCGAGGCTCTGCGCGATGTCCGGGCCTTGCGCGACGCCCTGCGCGCGCGCGGGTGGAACGGGCGCGACCTCGCCTACGTCGAGGATCGCCGCGGCGAGCACAGCGAGCGGGCCTGGGCGGGGCGGGCGAGGGCCATGCTGGAGTTTCTGTTTCCCCCGCAGCAGTTGTAGCCTGCAACCATGCTCGATGCCCGCGCACGACCGCTGCGCGACGTCCGGATCTCGGTAACCGACCGCTGCAATTTCCGCTGCGTCTACTGCATGCCGAAGGAGATCTTCGGCCGCGATTTCGCGTTCGTCGAGCGCGACCAGCTCCTGACGTTCGAGGAGATCGCGCGGATGGTGCGCATCCTGGCTCCCCTCGGCGTCGAGAAGGTACGGCTCACCGGCGGCGAGCCGCTGCTGCGCCGCGATCTCCCACGCCTCATCGAGCAGATCGCCTCGATCGAGGGAATCACCGACATCGCCCTGACCACCAACGGCTCGCTCCTCACGCGCGAGCAGGCGGCCGCGCTCGCGGGCGCCGGCCTGCGGCGCGTCACCATCAGCCTCGACTCGCTCGACGACGAGACGTTTCGAAGGATGAACGACGTGAATGTCCCCGTCGATCGCGTGCTCTCCGCGATCGATGCCGCGGCGGCGGCAGGTCTCGCCCCCGTCAAGCTCGATATGGTCGTCGTCCGCGGGCTCAACGAGGCGTCGGTCGCCGATGTCGCGGGGCGCTTCCGCGGCACCGGGCACATCGTCCGGTTCATCGAGTACATGGACGTGGGAAACACGAACGGCTGGCGGACGCAGGATGTGGTCGGGGGGGAGGAGATCGTCCGGATGATCGCCGCCCGCTGGCCGGTCGAGCCTGCGGAGCCGAACTATTTCGGAGAAGTGGCGTCGCGCTGGCGCTACGCCGACGGGGCGGGGGAGTTCGGCGTGATCACATCGGTGACGCAACCGTTCTGCGGCAGTTGCACGCGGATCCGCATCTCTGCGTCAGGTGAGATTTACACGTGTCTCTTCTCGGGCACCGGTCACGATTTGCGGTCGCTGCTTCGCTCGAGCGCGACGGATGCAGCGATCGAGTCCGTGATCGCTTCGATCTGGCGGCGTCGCGATGATCGTTACTCCGAGATACGCTCCGAAGCGACGGCGGCGCTGCCGAAGGTGGAGATGTCGCACATCGGCGGGTGACGTCACAGACGCGCGACCCCCGCGACGAACTCGTTTTTCCCTCCCATCGATGGATGGCGCACCTTCACGTGCTCGATGCCGAGGATGTCGAGGGAACGGGAAGCCTGATTGCCGACGGCGACCGCGCGCCGGATCGGAAAGAGCCGGAGGAGCTGCTCGATGAACGGCCGGCCGATCGCCAGCTCCTCGCGCGAGGGGACGCGATTGCTCAGAGCGTTTCCCGGCTGGAACGGATGGAAGGGGAACGCGTTCCAGAGAATCGGAAGCGGATGGAGCGCCGGGATCGCCGACCAGACCATCGTGGCGCTCGCTTCGGTGGAGAGCTGCGGGCCGGCGGTCGCTTTGCGGTATCCGCGCGCGGCACCGAGGACGCCGCAGGCGCCCGCCAGCAGCAGCGTCTCGCTGACGAACGCGATGCCGGTGAGCCGGCCGCCGCGATGGCTCGGTGCTTCGCCGATCAGGAGCGTGTCCGGATCGATCGCCGACAGCTCCTCGAGATAGAGGCGGAGGTTGGTTCCGCGGATGGCGTTCGCTTTGCGCTCGGCGCCGGCGCTCGAGTACTGATTGCAGGCGTTGCCGGACAACCGGACCGCGGCGAGCGCGTCGAGGAACCTGTCGAAGCGGCCCGGCATCACCGTCCGACCGCGCGGCGGCGCGGCGCGGGCGGCGTGGTGTCGACGATCCGTGCCAGCGTGCCGTCGTCGGCGTGGTCCGCGACGTACAGCTCGCCGTTGGCGTCTTCGCCGAACGTGCTGATGAGCCAGGGCGTGTCGAGCAGCAGCTCGCTGCTCCAGCTCCCGCCGGCGTTCTCCCTCGCGCCGGAGATCACGCCGTTGCAGTAGTCGGCGTAGAGGTAGACGCCGCGCAGCCGCGGATTCATCGTCCCGCGATAGCGGTACCCGCCGGTGACCGAGCAGGCACCGCCCGAGCGTCCGTATTCGATCACGGGCAGGGTCAACGATCCGTCGTTGCAGTTCGTCGACGGATTGAAGCACATCGATCCCTCCATCCGCCGCCACCCGTAGTTCTCGCCGCCCATGCTCGTCGACGGTTGCAGGTTCACTTCTTCGAGCCGGTCCTGCCCGACGTCGGCGATCCAGAGATCGCCGGTGGCGCGATCGAAGGAGAAGCGCCAGGGGTTGCGCAGGCCGTACGCCCAGATCTCCGGCCGCGCTCCCGGCACTCCGACGAACGGATTCGTAACTGGGATCGCGTACGCCTCGTCGCCATCGACATCAATGCGCAGGATCTTTCCGAGGCGCGTCTCCAGCCGCTGGGCGTTGTTGGGTGGATCGCCGCCGGCACCGCCGTCGCCGGTGCCGATGTAGAGGTACCCGTCGGGGCCGAACTGCAGTTGACCGCCGTTGTGGTTGTTGTTCACCGGATGGGGGATGTGCAGAACCATCGTGCGGGAGGCGCCGTCCGCCCGGTCGGGATCGGCGCTGACGCGGAAGCGATCGATGGCAATGTCGCCATTCAGATCGGTGTAGTAGACGAAGAAGAATCCGTTCTCGGCGTATCGGGGATGAAAGGCGACGCTGAGCAGCCCCTCCTCGCCGCAGCAGCGGACGCGCGTGCGGATGTCGAGAAACTCGCGCACGCCGGCGGCGTCGACGATGACGATGCGGCCGCGCTGGAGCGTGACGAAAAGCCGCGCGTCGCCGGCATGGGTGATCCCCACCGGCCTGTCGAGGCCCGTGGCGACGCTCTGCAGTGTCAGCTGAGCCTGCATGGAGGAGAGAGAGAGCGTGCAGAGCAAAAGGAGGGTCGCGGTTCGCATGGTCGGTATGGTTCTTGAGACCGTCAGGTGCAGAAGGAGATTACCAAGAACATGGGAACGATCAATCAGCCAAAGCCGAGCCAGCCGAAACCGACGCAGCCGGAACAGCAGCCTCTGCAGCCGGGCGGCCCGGTGCCGTCGCGCGACAACAGCGCCGACCCGAAACGGCCGAACGTGCAGACTCCCGACTCGCAGCGCGACAAAACCCGCGACAATCGCTGACGACGCGCGCAGCGCCGGCGTTTGGCGTCGGTCGTCCCACCCGACCAACGACCAACGACCAACGACGCCTCCGCGCCGAGCTCGCCGGCCCGTTACTATCTCCCCATGAAACGATTGCTGGCTGTCTTTCTTCTGCTCGCCGCCGCTGCCGCGGCCGCACAGGTCGAGCCGCCCTATGCGCCCGACCGGCGGCCGGACGAGGGGGAGGGTCCCTTCGAGCGCCTGATCATCCGCGGCGCGACGCTGGTCGACGGGACCGGCGCGCCCCCCATCGGGCCGGTCGACATCGTCGTGGAGCGGAATCGAATCCGCGAGGTTCGCAGCGTCGGGTTCCCGAAGGTGCCGATCAGGGACGAAGACCGCCCGAAGGACGCGACGAAGGAGATCGACGCCTCGAATCTCTTCGTGCTTCCCGGATTCGTCGACATGCACGGGCATCCGGGAGGGAAAGATCAGGGAACCAGCGCCGAATACGTCTACAAGCTCTGGCTGGCGCACGGCATCACCACCATCCGCGATCCCGGCTGCGGCAACGGCGTCGACTGGTGCCTGCACGAACAGGGGCGCAGCGCGCGCAACGAGATCGTGGCGCCGCGCATCGTTCCGTACGTCTTCACCTCGCGGCGGATGTGGGACGGCGGACCGCTCGATTCCGCGCAGCAGGCGCGCAGGTTCGTGCAGTGGGCCGCGAAGAAAGGGATGCGGGGTCTCAAGGTCTTCGGCTCGGGCGATCCCGTCTACGAGCCCGACATCTTCTCCGCTCTCCTCGACGAAGCGGACAAACAGAACCTCGGCTCGACCGCGCACATCGCGCAGATCGGGGTGGCCCGCACGAACGTTCTGCAGGCTGCGCGGATGGGGCTCCGCGGCATGGAGCACTGGTATGGCCTGCCCGAGGCGCTTTTCGTCGGGCGGACGATTCAGAACTTTCCGCCGCACTACAACTACAACGACGAACAGCATCGCTTCGGCGAAGCGGGACGACTCTGGAAGCAGGCAGCGGCGCCCGGCTCGGAGAAGTGGAACGCCGTGATCGACGAGCTGGCGGGTCTCGGATTCAGCATCGATCCGACGTTGACGATCTACGAAGCAAGCCGCGACCTGATGCGCGCCATGCGCGCCGAGTGGCACGACCGCTACACGCTGCCTTCACTCTGGCAGTTCTATCAGCCGAGCCGCGCCGCGCACGGGTCGTACTGGTTCGACTGGACCACGGGCGACGAGATCGAGTGGAAGAACAACTACCGCATCTGGATGCGGTTTCTCGACGACTACAAGAACCGCGGCGGCCGCGTGACCACCGGCTCCGACTCCGGCTTCATCTTCAAGCTCTACGGCTTCGATTACATCCGTGAGCTCGAGCTGCTGCAGGAGGCGGGATTCCACCCGCTGGAGGTGATCCGCGCGGCGACGGTGTGGGGAGCGGAGGCGCTGTACGG
>DATLFC010000114.1:0-4727 GCA_035525015.1 Thermoanaerobaculia bacterium
TGGCGATCGTCGCCACGACCGCGAGCGCTGCCGCCGCCCATGGCAGCCAGGGATACGCCGCGCGGCGGCGTCCCTCCGAAGTCTGCGTGCTCTGTGCGATCCATTGCAGCTGCAGTTTGACGTCATGTGCGGATTGCATCCGCTCCGCTGGATCCTTACGGAGGCAGTCGAAGATGAGCCGTTCCAGCGCCGCCGGAATCTCCGGCCTTCGCTCGCGGATCGGCGGCGGATCGTCGTTCAGGATGGAAGCGACCATGGCCGCCTCGGATGCGCCGGCGAACGGAGCCCGTCCCGAGGCCATTCGATAGAGGACGTTGCCGAGTGCGAAGATGTCGGTCCGCTCGTCGGCCCTTCGTCCCTCGAGCTGCTCCGGGGCCATGAAGTCGAGAGTGCCGAGGATGGTCCCCGCCGCCGTCAGCCGCTCCCCCTGCAGCGGCGAGGTGTCCACTTCGGACGCGACATCGCGGGGCGTGCGGAGGTCGGCCAGGCCGAAGTCGAGGAGCTTCACGCCGGACTTCGTGACCATCATGTTGCCCGGCTTCAGGTCGCGGTGGATGACGCCGCTGGCGTGCGCTTTCTCGAGCGCGTCGGCGATGGCGATGGCGTGGCGCAGGAGCGTCGGGAGCGGCATCGCGCCGCGGCGAAGATGCTCGGCGAGCGTCTCTCCTTCCAGCAGCTCCATGACCAGATAGTCGACGCCGTCGTCGGAGCCGACGTCAAAGAGCGTGCAGATGTTCGGATGGGCGAGAGCCGAAATTGCCTTCGCCTCGCGTGCGAAACGGGAGCGGTTCATCTCGTCGCCCGCCGCGCCGGCAGGAAGGATCTTGATGGCGACGTTGCGATTCAGCCGCGTGTCACGGCCGCGGTACACCTCTCCCATCCCACCAGACCCGGCCGGTCCGAGGATCTCGTAAGGCCCAAGGCGGTGCCCCGGATTCAGTTGCACGGCGTGAGGTCATTCTAATCATTGATGAGGCGGGCCAGGTCGCGCCAGGTGATCAGGCGGATGTTGTTCTCACGCAACAGGGTCCGGAAGTCGTCGCTGGTGAAATAGTCGAAGTCGCGCTGGCGCCACTCCGAGCCCCAGTGGGGATGGTTCACGGCCGCTCCCCGCATCTCCGGCGTGTCGTACGCCAGATGCACGATCACCTCCGTCACGCCCGGTTTCATGTTGCGGATGGCCTCGGTGTACCACTTCGACCACTCCGAGGCCGGGACGTCGGAGCCGATGCTGATGATGTGATCGATGACGATGTCGCCGGGGCGGAGCGTCCCGGCGATGAAGGGATTCTGCAGGTGCGCGCGGGAGACGCGGGCCGGGATCTTCTCCTCGCGCGCCACGCGCATGAGGGCCTGGAACAGTTCCTTCGTCTGATAGAGCGTGCCCATGTGGGAGTCGAGGTGCGTCGGCACGATGCCGAGGGCTCGGGCGCGGGCGATCTGGGCGCGGATCTCCGCCTCCGCCTGCCTGGCATCGATCACCTTCGCCGCTTCGCTCTCGGTGAGGTAGAGGTAGCCGTCGCGGTCGAACAACGTCGGGACTTGCGCGCGCGACAGCAGCGGTCCCCAGCGGAGCGAGGTCCATTCGCTGGTCAGGGTCAGGTGCAGCCCCAGATCGGCGCGCGGGTTCTTCTTCGCGTAGTCGACGACTTCCGGCAGCCAGGGGCAGGGGATCATGATGCTGGCAGAATTCACCAGCCCCGTCTCGAGCGCGGCGAACGAAGCGGCGTTGATCGTCTGCGCCATGCCGAGGTCGTCGGCGTGCACGATGAGGAGCTTCGCGCCCGGCGCGTACCCGAGCCGCTCCTGCAGCGTCTCCGCCTGGACGGCGACCGCGAACGAAAGCGCGAGAGCAGCGAGGATTCTCCGCATCGGTGTCAGCTGCGGCCGGTGAGGATGCTCGTGGCGGTGCCGCCTCCCATCATCGGCGGCAGTTTGTACTCGGCCCGGGCAATGACGCGTGGGGCATCCTTCGACACCCAGAGGGTCATGCCTCCTCCTTCGTTGTCGAGCGGCTCGACGATCACCTTGTACGTCTGGAACGTGCCGGCGGGAACGGTAACCGACTCCTCACCGTCGACGTGCAGCGACCAGTAGCGCACGCGCTGCTGCATCCCCGCCTCCGCCGTACGGAATGTCGTCCGATAGCCCGGCCCGAGCGGCATCGAGGCGATGGCGAGCTGCAGACTCGCTTCCTCGCCGAACACCGGCGCCTCCAGGGCCACGTTGACCGGAATGTTCTGCGGCCCCGCGACGATCGAGCCGGTCACGGCTCGGTCGCCGTACTGGACGTCGACCGTGGCCGGTCCCTGTTTGGCCAGGCGGCTGATCGGGCGCAGCGTCGTCGCGTCGACCACGTGGACGTCGGAGGCCTCGCCCATCGGAGTCGTGGCTGTGGAATTCACGCGGAACACGGGACTCCCGCCGCTGGTCTCGCGGGTCATGACGGCCTTTCCCTTGATCTCGGCATTCCGGCCGCCGGGAAGATTGAGCGTCGTCGTGTAATGGAGCGTTCCCGGCGCGATGCGGCTGGCGTCGACGACAGGAAGCGGATTCGTTTTCGCCGCGTCGAGCGCGGTGGCGATCTTCGGCTTCTCGACGGTTGCAGGGTCGACGGTGATCGCGGCGAGCCTCTGCGAGATGTCGGCCGGCATGCTCTCCTGGTAACGCCCGCCGAGGTGATTCGCCAGGAACTTCTCGATGGCGGCGAACATGGCGATGCGGTTCTCGCGTCCGGCGAAGCCGTGTCCCTCATCCGGCGCCACGACGTACTCGACGGGATGTCCCCGATCGCGAAGGGCGATGACGATCTGGTCCGACTCCGGCTGCTTGACGCGCGGATCGTTGGCGCCCTGGATGACGAGCAGCGGGTCTTCGATCTGCGATGCGTGGAACAGCGGGGACTGCGCTTCGAGCTGCTCCTTGTCCACTTCCGGATCGCCCATCCGCAGCAGGAAGATCTTCTTGATCGGCCCCCAGTACGCCGGGATCGAATTGAGCAGCGTGAAGAGGTTCGACGGACCGACGATCGAGACCCCCGCCGCGTACAGCTGCGGCGTGTAGGCCAGGCCGGCCAGCGTGGCGTAGCCGCCGTACGACCCTCCCATGATGCCGACGCGCTTCGGATCGGCGACGCCGCTGTCGACGAGGTACTTCACGCCGTCGGAGATGTCGTGCTGCATGATGCCGGTGCCCCACTGCTTGTTCCCGGCGTTGAGGAACCGCTTGCCGTATCCGGTCGAGGCGCGGAAGTTCGGCTGCAGGACGGCGTAGCCGCGGTTGGCGAGGAACTGCGCCAGAGAGTCGTAGCCCCAGTAGTCGCGCGCCCACGGACCGCCGTGCGGCAGGACGATCACCGGGAGATTCCTCGGCTCCATGCCTTTCGGGGTAGTGAGGAGCGCCGGGATGCTCACGCCGTCGCGCGCGGTGTAGCGCACGGCCTGCATCGGCGCGAGGTTCTCGGAAGGCAGGTTCGGCCGCGAGCGGTACAGCAGCGTGGCGTTGCCGGTGGCGACGTCGTAGACGTAGGCCGATCCGGGGTCGACGTCGCTGCTGACGCCGACGATCAGCTTCGATACGTCCTCGGTGCTCGACGGAAAGCTGAGCTGGGCATCCGGGAACTTCGAACGGAGATCGTCCAGGATGCGCCGGAACTTCTCGTCGCGCGCATAGATCCGCTGCCGGTCACCGACGTACACCGTGCCCACCAGCTCCTCGGTGGCATCGGAGAAGATCGGCTGGCCGAAATCGACTTCATTCTGCGGGTCGGATTCGACGGGAGTGATCGTTCCGGTTGCGGGATCGAGCAGCGACAGGCGAGTCAGATCGATGTCGCCGATGTTCTCGATCATGTACGCGCGCCGCCCGTCCCGGTGGAAGCGGATCGGCGAACAGGTCTCTTCGAACGTGCAGCGCACCACCACGTCGCCGAGCTTGCCGTCGGTCACACGGAGGACTTCGTTCGATCCATCCGGTGCCCGACGGAAGGCCAGGCGGACGTTGCCGTCGAGATCGGTGACGTAGTCGGCGACGTTCTGATCGTTGCGGACCAGGAGCTGGCGCTCACCGGTGTTGATGTTCACGCGGTAGACGTCGTGCAGCGCCGGATCGCGGTCGTTGAGGCCGGCGATGATCTCGTCCGGCGTCCCCTCCGGCACGGCGTAGATGTAGGCGCGGACGTTGTCGCCCGGCGTGAGGTCGCGCGCCGCCGGTACGCCGGTGGCGGGATCGGCCGCCGCCGTCGGATCGACCGCGTAGACGTGGAAGTTCTCGTTGCCCCCCTTGTCCTGCACATAGAGGATGTAGCGGCTGTCCTCGCTCCAGAAGTAGACGCGCACCGGGCGGGCGGTGTCGGCGGTGACCGGCCGCGCCGCCGAGAACGGCTCATCGACGCCCTTCACCCAGATGTTCATCACGTTGTTGTAGGGCTTGCGGAAGGAGATGAACCGGCCGTCGGGGGAGATCTGCGCGCTGGCGAGCTCGGGATCGTCGAAGAAGAGATTGCGATCGAGCAGCGGCGGCAGCTGTTGCGCGGGTGAGACCGTCGCCGGCGTCGGGGCCGTCGCGCAGGCCGCCGTCAGCAGGATCAGCGTGCCGAGGAGAAGCTTTCTCATGAATCCTCCAGTCGTGGTCGATTCGTGGTGACGGACTATATACGTTGGTCGTTGGTCGTTGGTCGTTGGTCGTTGGTCGTTGGTCGTCCCACCCGCCCACGACCAACGACCAAC
>DATLFC010000120.1:0-3694 GCA_035525015.1 Thermoanaerobaculia bacterium
CTGGTCGATCGTGTCGTGGCCCGCGAGCTGGAACATGTCGACCCCTCGGAGTGGGAGTGATTCTCGACACGAATGCGGTCTCGGCGCTGTTCGCGGGAGATCGTGCACTGGCCGACATCCTTGCCGGAGAGAATCGACATCATCTGCCCATCATCGCCATCGGCGAGTATCGGTACGGGCTGATGCGATCCCGCGACCGCGGGCGTCTCAGCCGCCTCCTGGATCTGCTGGTGGCCGAGTCGTTCGTCCTTCCCATCGTCGAAGAGACGGCCGAGCATTACGCCCACGTCCGGGAGGGCCTGCGGCGCGCTGCCCGTCCCCTTCCTGAGA
Organism: Thermoanaerobaculia bacterium; assembly: GCA_035525015.1. GTDB lineage: Bacteria > Acidobacteriota > Thermoanaerobaculia > Gp7-AA8 > Gp7-AA8 > DATLEX01. The sequence continues at coordinate 331 of DATLFC010000120.1, forward strand.
ATGACGTCTGGATTGCCGCGCTGGCCCGCCAGCACGACCTCCCCATCGTGACCCGGGACGATCATTTCGACGCCGTCGGCGAAGTGCGGTGCATCGGCTGGTAACTCCAATGACATAATCGCCGCTCATACACAGCCATGAGTGAAACGGCGACCACTTCTCCGGTCGACAGGACGGCGCGCGCGCTCTACGCGCTGCTCGACCTGTCGAAGGCGCTCGGGTCGGAGGTCGACCTCGATGCGCTGCTGAGCGTGATCATCGAGAAGGCTTCGGCGGTCGTCGATGCCGAGCGCACCAGCATCTTCGTCTATGAGGCCGGGCGCGAGGTTCTCTGGACGCATCACGGCCAGGGCATCACCGGCGTGATCGAAGTGCCGGTCGGATCGGGAATCGCCGGCGACGTGGCGCGGACGCGCCGTCTGACGAACGTCGCCGACGCGTACGCCGATCCCCGCTTCAACCGCGAAGCGGACACGCGAAGCGGATCCCGCACCCGTTCCATCCTGGCCGCCCCCGTCCTCGACTCCGCGGGCACGCTTCTCGGCGTCGTGGAGAGCATCAACAAGAAAAGCGCCGAGCGGTTCGACGCGGAGGACGAATCGCTCATGGGCGCCATCGCCTCGCACGTGGCCGTGGCGATGGAGCGCGCGCGGCTGACCTCCACTTACATCGAGCACGAGCGGATGGGCGAAGCGCTGAAGCTGGCCAGCGAGATCCAGATGCGGATGCTGCCGGCCGGGGTCATCGACCTCGGCGATGGCGCCCCGTTCGAGATTCACGCCTATCTCCGCCCCGCCAGGATGGTCGGCGGAGATCTCTACGACTTCGCCGTTCACGGGAACCGCCTTTACTTCTGCCTCGGCGATGTGTCCGGCAAGGGCATCGGGTCCGCGCTGGTCATGGCCCTCACGAAGACTCTTTTCCGTGCGAACGTTCCGTACTTCGACGACGCGGCGCTGCTGACCGAGGCGGTGAACGTCCGGCTGTGCGAAGACACGGGGCCGACCATGTTCGTCACGGCCTTCTGCGGCTATCTCGACCTGAGCGACGGTCTGCTCCGCTTCTGCAACGCGGGCCACGACCGCCCCTTCGTCCTCCGCCCCGACGGCTCCGCGGAGTTGCTGCAGTCGAAGCCCGGCCTCGCGCTGGGCGTGCTGCCGGCGTTCCGCTATCCGTTGCAGGAGATTCGGCTCGCGGTGGGAGAGGCGCTGTTCCTCTATACCGACGGGGTCACCGAAGCGACGAGCAGGTCCGAGGAGCTCTTCGGACTCGACCGGCTTCATGAAGCGCTCGACCGCAGCGAAGAAGCGAGCGCCCTGAGGATCATCGCCGGGGTCACCGACGCCGTCGAGCGGTTCGTGGAAGGCGCTCCCCAGTCCGACGATCTGACGATGCTGTGCGTCCGCTATCGGGGAGGCGATCGTTGAATCTCGAGCTGACCGTTCCGCGCGATCTCGCCGCGCTTCCGGAGATCAACCGCCTCCTCGACACCTTCTTCGCCGGGAAGGGCGGAAATGAGGGTGTGCGGTACGCGATCGAGCTGGCGGTGGAAGAGATCTTCACGAACATGGTCCGGCACAACGCCGCCGGAAAGAGCGACATCCGGGTGGCCATTTCCGGCAGCGACGGCGAAGTCGTCGCCACCGTCACCGACTTCGACGCCCCCCGCTTCGATCCGACCACCGACGCCCCGCCGCCCGGTATCGAGCGCCAGCTCGAACAGCGAACACCGGGTGGTCTTGGAATCCACCTGGTAAGGAAAATGATCGACCAGATCGAGTACAGTCACCAGAATCGGACGGCAACCGTCATCCTGCACAAGCGGGTGAGCTGACATGCTGGACATCTCGGTCGGTACAAACGGCGAAATTGTCCTCTCCGGGAGATTCGACGCCGCGGAGGCGGAGAAGGCGCGCCAGCTCTTTCTGAGCCTCGAGGAGACGAGGGTCGTCGATTTCGCCCGCCTCGACTACATCTCGAGCGCCGGGCTCGGCGTCCTCCTCGCCGCGCAGAAGAAGCTCTCCGAACAGGGGGGCGGCCTCAAGCTCGTCAACATGAACGGGCACATTCGTGATGTCTTCCGATTCTCAGGTTTCGACCAGATTTTCGAGATCGACTGATTGTCATTCCGAGCGTGAGCGAGGAATCTGGGGGGAGGAGGAACGAGCATCGAGCCCCCGCCCGCCCGGATTCCTCGCTCACGCTCGGAATGACAGCCAACTTTTCCGGCGGACGCTTGTAGTTCATGACTGAGGACGAACAGGACCGACTATGCGTGGAGCGCTGCCTCCAGGGAGAGGCCGAGGCATTCGGGGGCATCCTCGATCGCTACGAAAGACCCGTGTACAACCTTGTCGTCCGCCTTGGGGCGGACCGCGAGGAGGCCCGCGACATCTGTCAGCAGGTCTTCATCAACATCTACCAGCATCTCGCCAGCTACGATCCTTCCCGCCGCTTCTTCAGCTGGCTCTACCGGGCGGCCGTCAACGAGACGATCAACCATATGAAGAGCCGGCGGTCGTGGGAGCCGCTCGAGGGGCAGCGGGTGGAGAACCGGGAGCCCGATCCGGAGCAGGCGCTGCAGGCCGTCGAGCAGGAACGGGAGATCCAACGCGGCCTGCTGCAGCTGGAGATGAAGTATCGCCTCGCGGTCATCGCCTACCACTTTCTGCAGCTTTCCTACGAGGAAGCGGCTTACGTCCTGTCGGTACCGGAGAGAACGGTGAAGTCGAGACTATTCACCGCGCGGCAGCAGCTGCGCGAGATCCTGGAGGAGCGTCGCCATGCCCGTCGATGAAGAACAGCTGATCAGGGAACTCGATGCGATGCCGCCGGAGGAGCCGCCCGGCGACCTCCGCTCGTCGATCATGGCCGGGATTGCAGCCGAGCGCCCGGCGGCGCGGCCGGTCGCGTTCACGCGCACGCCGCGGCGGTTCGTCTTTGCCGCCGGATGGGCAGTCGCCGCTCTCATCGTGTTGACGTTTCTGCTGCTCGTACGCCCCCCGTCGGGCAGCGAGCCGTACGCCACGATGGCGCCGATTGCCACCGAGTACACCGCCGACGACGTGACGGTGTCGGTCTGGCGGGAGGGAGATCTGGTGAGGGTGCAACCGAGGCTGACGGGGATCGAGCCAGTTACCATTACCGTGCGGTGGGATCCCCAATCTGCCGCTTTTGCTGGCATTTATGGCGCCACGGACGCATCTTCCCAAAACAACCAGACGACATTCACGCTCTTCGCACCGTCGCAGCGGTCGGTGGTCTCGCTGGGCGTCCACCCCGCGGCGGGGGCGACAGCCGTCGTGGTGCTGGTGGACGAGGTGGAAGCGATCCGGGCTGAAGTGCCACTCAACTAGCGACCAAC